>NZ_JBFULL010000004.1:0-336854 GCF_056400345.1 Microbacterium sp. P5_B6
CCGCCACCCGACCACCACGTCACCGTGCGATGCGCCGATGCGAGGCGGCAGATGTCAACGGGTTTGCCTCGGATCGCCCAGAGGCTAGCGTGGAGTGGGAGGAGACATGAGTGAGGACATGACGGCGGCCATCGCGGCACTCGAGAACTCGCACCCCCACTCGGAGCGGTTCAGTGAGACCTTCGTTGCCCTCCTCCCGGTATCCGGAGCGGCCGTGTCCACGCTGGGAGACGTGCTGGGCAGTGAGACGCTTTCTGCGTCCGACGAGCACGCAGCACGGCTCGACGAGGTCCAGTTCGACCTCGGCGAGGGCCCCTGCTGGGATGCCCTCCGCGTCGCCGCTCCGATCGCCGAGCCCTCGCTGCAGCTCAACGGCGCCGCGCGCTGGCCGTCCTTCGTCGATGCCATCCGGGACGAGCCCGTCAGCTCGATCTTCGCGTTCCCGCTGATCGTCGGACCCCTGCGACTCGGCGCGGTCGACCTCTATTCGCGCACCCCCCTGAAGCTCGATGCGGCCGAGGTTCACCGGGCGTCGACGCTTGCCGCCGTCGCGGGGCGTCGGGTGCTGCGCGAAGCGCTCGGCACGTCGGACTCGCCGACCGACGTCGACGCCAACCCGCGCACGCGCAGGGTCATCCAACAGGCGACGGGGATCGTTCTCGCCCAGCTGGATCTGCCACCTGACGACGCCCTCCTCATCATCCAGGGGCACGCGTTCGCGACGAGCCGCTCGATGATGGAGGTTGCGACGGAGATCGTCGACGGCAGCCTCGCCTTCCGCTCGCGGAGCGGCCGGATCGAGGTGCTGCCGTGAACCGGACCACCCGCGAGGCGCAGCTGCTCCAGACATTCGCGAGGCTGGCCGACACGCTCGTCGACGACTACGACGTCGTCGACCTGCTCCAGTCCCTGGTCGATGCGTGCCGGGACCTTCTCGACACGACAGCGGCGGGGATCCTCATCGCCGACCAGAACGGCAACCTCGAGGTCATCGTCTCCACGAGCGAAGCCAGTCGCCTCGTCGAGGTCATGCAGCTGGGTGCCGAGGCCGGGCCCTGCATCGAGTGCTATCGGACCGGCGCCCCTGTCTCGCTCCCGTCGATCGTCGACGCTCCCGCCGGGTGGGAGCAGTTCCGCGACAGCGCGCTCGAGCAGGGATTCGCATCCGCCGAGGCGATCCCGCTCCGCCTGCGCGACGCGACCATCGGCACCCTCAACCTTTTGAATGCCGAACCGGGGCGACCTTCGGAGGAGAACCTGATCGCCGCACGGGCGTTCGCCGACGTCGCCACGATCGGCATCCTGCACGAGCGGTCGATCCGGGAGTCCGAGACGCTCACGGAACAGCTCCAGCTGGCACTGAGAACGCGCGTGGTGATCGAGCAGGCGAAGGGCGTGGTGTCGCACACGAACGGCGTCCCCGTGGACGCGGCGTTCGACCTGATCCGCGCGTACGCCCGCAGCCACCAATTGCGGCTGAGCGACGTCGCTGTGCGCCTCGTGAACCGCGAGCTCCGCCTCCCGACCGACTCCCAGTGACCTCCCTGTCTGGTTCCCCCAGGCAGGCGTAGCATCAGAGAGTGCCCGAGACCCCGGTACAGCTCAATCGAGCGAAACGGAGGGGCCTCGTGAAGCTGCTGAGCAACAGTGCTGGCGCATATCTCACAGGCGATGACATCGCAGACGCGGTACTGCGCTACGGCGCGGCGCTCGCAAATGAGCAGCGCGTGGATCTGGTCGACGTCCCGCACGTCATGACGGACGACCACGGAGCCATCGGCACCGTCCGGCTGAGCGTGGGATGGCAGATCGACGTCAACGCCGCTCATCACCCGGGTGAACACGCCGAGTTGTCTGACCATCCAGTTCTGATGGATCTGATGACGAGGGCGCAGAGCCTCCACTCGAGTGGAGACACCCCGCTGACCCAGGACGACATCGCCTTCCTCGCCGAGATGGAAGAGTACGACCTCTGACCGCCGAGGGACGGTGGCGGCACCGCTCTGAGCACGCCCGCGCCGCGAGGTAGCCGCCACCTCCTCGTCACCTCGCGTCTCGGGCGTGCGCTCGTCTCCGGGTGGAACAACCGATTGCCGGTGTCCGTACCCGATTTCCCTGCCGCGCTCCTTTGCTCAGAGCCATCGGCCTTCTGCGGCGATGGCAATCGGTTGACAGAATTCGAGTCGGCCGAGATACTTGAGTCATGTCACCGACGACCGGCACCAGCACCACGGCACTTCTGCCGGCCGACGAGGCGACCCGCGAGATCGCCCTAGACCTGTACGGCGAGATCGCCGACGCCCCGATCATCTCGCCGCACGGTCACGTCGATCCGCGCATGCTGCTCGACGACGCGCCTTTCCCTGACCCGGCCGAGCTGCTCATCCGGCACGATCACTACGTCACCCGGCTGCTCTTCGCCTCGGGCGTCTCCTTTGCCGACCTCGGAATGGACACCGCCGCGCCGCAGGATCCTCGTTCTGTCTGGCGCCGGCTGGCGGCCCACTGGCATCGGTTCGCGGGCACCGCGAGCGGCTATTGGCTGCAGTACGAGTTGGCCGCCCTCTTCGGCGTCCATGACGATCTGTCGGACTCGAACGCCGATGAGATCTACGACCGCATCGCGACAGTCCTGCGCGAGCGCGACTTCCGACCTCGGGCCCTGTTCGACCGCTTCGGCATAGAACTGCTCGCGACGACCGACGATCCGCTCGACGATCTGTCGGTGCACCGGGCGATCGCGGCCGGACGCGTGGTCGCGGGTAGGGTCATCCCGACCTTCCGACCGGATGCCTATCTCGATCCTTCGACGGCCGGTTTCGCCGACCGGATCCAGGCGCTCCACGATGCCACCGGACGCGCCGGAACATTCGAGGGCTACCTGCACGCCCTCGAGGATCGTCGGGCGCACTTCGTCGCCCACGGAGCTGTGTCCGCCGACCATGGCGTCCTCGAGCCGTTCACCGCCGACCTGTCGGCGACCGATGCGGAGCGGCTCTATCGGGGCGCTCGTGAAGGGCGCCTCGATGGCGCGGAGCAGCGGCTCTTCCGCGGACACATGCTCTTCCAGATGGCGCGCATGAGCGTGGCTGACGGGCTCGTCATGACGATCCATCCCGGTGTCAGCCGCAACCATCACGCGCCCACGTTCGAGGCGTTCGGCCCCGACACCGGGCACGACATCCCGGTCCAGACCGAGTACACGCGCAATCTCCGCCCTCTGCTGAACGCCTTCGGCACCGCTCCGGGCTTCCATGTGATCCTGTTCGCGGTGGACGAGACGGTCTACTCGCGCGAGGTCGCTCCGCTCGCCGGCTTCTATCCCAGCGTCTTCATCGGTGCGCCGTGGTGGTTCCTCGACGCTCCCGACGCCATCCTGCGGTTCCGCAGCGCCGTCACCGAGACGGCAGGCCTGTATCGCGGCAGCGGCTTCATCGACGACACCCGCGCGTTCCTCTCGATCCCGGCGCGTCACGACATGGCGCGTCGCCTCGACGCGGGCTTCCTGGCGCGGCTGGTGCGCGAGGGACGCGTCGGCATTCCCACTGCCCGACGCACCGCGCGCGATCTCGTGGATGAGATCCCCCGAAAGGCGTTCAAGCTGTGATGGCCGAGCCGCTCGGTGAAGCCGTCCTCGCTCGGCGGGGCGGGCCTGCCCGCCCAGGGCGCGTGCGCATCGTCCATATGGGCCTCGGCAACTTCCATCGCGCGCATCAGGCCTGGTACACCGCGCACACGACGGATGCCGCGGACTGGGGGATCGCCGCGTTCACCGGTCGCTCCCCGCTCCAGGCGGAGCTCCTCCAGGCCCAGCAGGGCCTCTACTCCCTCGTCGTTCGAGACGATCAGGCGGACCGCGTCGAGATCGTGCCGAGCATCCTCGAAGTCCACGATGCCTCCCGCCTMGACCGCTTCGTAGAACTCCTCGCCGACCCCGTGGTGGGGGTCGTGACGCTCACCGTCACCGAGGCCGGGTACCGACTCCACCCCACGGGCGCCCCTGACCTCGCTGATCCCGCGACGCGCGATGACATCGCCGCTCTCAGGGCGGCGTTCCAGAGCGGGAGACTGACGGATGCCGCGCCCGCCGGCGCTCTGTCGCGCCTGCTCCTCGGGCTCGAGGCGCGCCGGCGGGCTGGCGCCGGCCCGATCGCCATCGTGCCGTGCGACAACATCCCCGACAACGGCGCGTATGTGGCGCGAGGTCTGCGGGGGCTTGCCGCCGAGGTGTCGTCCGAGCTGGCGGAGTGGGTGGCGAGCGACGTCGCCTTCGTCGGCACCTCGGTCGATCGCATAACGCCCCGCCTCGACGGCCAAGTGGCCGCAGTGCTCGACGCAGGGTGGATCGACGCATCGCCCGTCGTCACCGAGCCGTTCTCGGACTGGGTCCTTGCCGGGGCGTTCCCCGCCGGCCGCCCCGCATGGGAGACGGCGGGCGCCCGCTTCGTCGACGACCTGGAGCCGTGGGAGAACCGCAAGCTCTGGCTGCTCAACGGCGCTCACAGCATCCTCGCGTTCGCGGGTCTCGCGAGCGGTCACGAGACGGTGGCCGACGCCATCGCCGATCCCGCCTGCCGTGAACTCGTCGAGGGCTTCTGGTCCGAGGCGGCCGCGCTCCTCCCGCCCGAGATCGAGCACACCGAGTACCGCCGCCGGCTGCTCGCCCGATTCGGCAACCCCCGCATCGTGCACCGACTCGAGCAGATCGCGGGCGACGCGACGACGAAGGTCCGGTACCGATTCGCCGCCGTCGCGGAGCGCACGGTCGCGTCGGGCGGCGACCCGACCGGATCGGCCCGCGCCACCGCGTCCTGGATCGACGCCCTGCGACAGGGCGTGATCCCCGCGGATGGCTTCGCCGGCGACATCGCGCAGAGCTTCCGCGCGCCCGACCCGGTCAGGGCGCTCGTGCGGCTGATCTCACCCCGCCTCGCGACGGACGACAGGTTCGTCGACCTCGTCACCGCCGCACTTCCCACCCACGTTCAGAAATGAGACAGAGATGATCATCGACAAGGCCGAAGTCATCGTCACGAGTCCGGACCGCAACTTCGTGACCCTGAAGATCACCACCGACGACGGACTGACCGGCCTCGGCGACGGGACCCTCAACGGCCGTGAGCTCGCCGTCGTCGCCTACCTCACCGAGCACGTCGTCCCGCTGCTGCTGGGCGCGGACGCGAGCCGCATCGAAGACACCTGGCAGTTCCTCTATCGCGGCGCGTATTGGCGGCGGGGTCCGGTCACCATGGCCGCCATCGCGGCGGTCGACATGGCCCTGTGGGACATCAAGGGCAAAGCGGCCGGGATGCCGGTGTACCAGCTCCTCGGCGGTGCGAGCCGCAACGGACTGATGGCCTACGGGCATGCCTCCGGCAAGGAGCTGCCCGAGCTCTTCGACTCGATCCGCGCGCACCAGGAGCAGGGATACAAGGCGATCCGGGTGCAGACCGGCGTTCCGACGCTCAAGGCGATCTACGGGATCGCCGCCCAGGGCGCCGACGTCGGCGACGCGTCGGTGCGCTACGACCACGAGCCCGCGCGCCGCGGCGCCAAGCCGGTCGAGGAGGACTGGGACACCCGCGCCTACCTCAACCACCTCCCCGGCGTGTTCGAGGCTGTCCGCAATGAGTTCGGCCCCGACATCCCGCTGCTGCACGACGGCCACCACCGCATGACGCCGATCCAGGCGGCCAGGCTCGGCAAGGATCTTGAGCCCTTCGACCTGTTTTGGCTCGAGGACTGCACACCGGCGGAGAACCAGGAGGCACTGCGGCTGGTTCGTCAGCACACCACGACGCCGCTGGCGATCGGCGAGATCTTCAACACGATCTGGGACTTCAAGGACATCATCCGCGACCAGCTGATCGACTACGTCCGCGGCGCCGTCACCCACATGGGCGGCATCTCGCCGCTGAAGAAGACCCTCGACTACGCCGCGATGTACCAGATCAAGTCGGGCATGCACGGCCCGACCGACATCTCGCCGGTCGGCATGGCGGCCGCCATGCACCTCGGTCTCGCCATCCACAACTTCGGCATCCAGGAGTACATGCGTCACGGCGAGAAGACCGACCAGGTGTTCCAGCAGTCCTTCACCTGGACGGACGGCTTCCTCCACCCCGGCGACAAACCCGGTCTCGGAGTCGAGCTCGACGTCGACGGGGCGGGGAAGTACCCGTACGAGCAGGCCTACCTGCCCTACAACCGGCTGCTGGACGGCACCGTCCACGACTGGTGAGTGCGAGCGATATCGTCGAGACCGGCGCACGGTGGATGGAGTCGCATGACGGGTGATACCGGGGCAGAGCCGCTGCGCCGCAAGAAGGGCGCGGCGACGATTTACGACGTGGCAGAGCTCGCGGGTGTGAGCCCGTCGACAGTCTCGCGCGCGTTGAGCAAGCCGGGACGCATCAGCGCCGCGACCGAGGCGCGTATCAGGGCGGCGGCCGAGCAGCTCAGCTTCCGCATCAACCCGATGGCGCGAGCCCTGCACACCGGTCGCACGCACACGCTCGCGCTGGTGGTCGCCGACATCACCAATCCCGTGGTCTTCGGAATCGTCCGAGGGGCTGAGCGCGAGGCCAGCGCCGAAGGCTACACGCTGGTCATCGCCGAGTCGCAGGAGTCGGGTGCCACCGAGGCCGAGGTCGTGCAGCGGCTGCTGCCGAGCATCGACGGCGTGATCCTGGCGACGAGCCGGCTCGACGACGCCGCGATCCGGGAGCTGTCCGCCACGAAGCCCGTCATCCTCATCAATCGGGCGGTCGACGACGTCGCCGCGATCCTTCCCGATGTCGAGGCGGGTGTCGCCGCGCTGCTGGCGCATCTCGACGATCTCGGGCACCGATCGGTGGCCTACCTGTCGGGGCCCCACACTTCGTGGGTGAGCGCCCGCCGCTGGGAGCACCTGCTGGAGCACGCCGAGCGCCGGGGGATCGCGCTCGTCGAGGTCGGTCCGAACGCCCCCACCATCGAGGGCGGCCGGCAGATCGCACGGCGGGTGCGAGCGGCACAGGTGACGGCCGTCGTCGCTTTCAACGACCTGATCGCCATCGGCCTCATGCAGGCGCTCGCCGAGAACGGGGTGCGGGTTCCCGCAGAGCTGAGCGTCGCGGGCTTCGATGACATCTTCGGCAGCGAGCTCATCGTGCCGGCACTGACGACCGTGCGAGCTCAGCTCGAACAGGCCGGACAGCGCGCCGCCCGGCACCTGCTCACCGAGCTCGCCAGCGGCGTTGCCGGCGCCGAGTCTCCGCTGCTCTCGACGGAGCTCGTCGTGCGCGGGTCGACGGCGACCAGCCCAAGCGCGACAGGGCGGAATTCCCGTACCGACGCCTGACCGGCGTCCTTCGAACTGGTCGGCTTCCGTGATCTCGCCGGCCGTCGGCGCCCCTCCGATCAGACGCTCTGGCGCTGCTGCAGCAAGGGGCAGTCGAACGGATCGCGCTCGCCGAGGCCGACCCGATTGATGTAGCGGACGACGATCCCGTACGACTCCCACAGCCCCGTCTCGGTGTACCGCACCGAATGATCGCGGCAGAATTCGGCGATCATCGCCGAGGCTGCGCGAAGGTGCGGTCGGGGCATCGATGGGAACAGGTGGTGCTCGATCTGATAGTTCAGCCCGCCCATCACCGTGTCGAGAAGCCGTGAGCCGCGGATGTTGCGGCTCATCAGGACTTGGCGTCGAAGGAAGTCGACCTTCACCTCTGCGGGAACGAGCGGCATCCCCTTGTGGTTGGGTGCGAACACCATGCCCATGTACATGCCGAACAGCCCGAGCTGCACGCCGAGGAAGGCGAACGCGATTCCGGGCGAGAGCACGAGGAACACGAGCGCCACATAGCCCGCGATCCGAAGCGTGATGAACCCGATCTCCACGGGCCGGCGCCTCAGCGGCTCCCGGGCGAACACGCGCCGCACGCTCGAGGCGTGCAGCGACAAGCCCTCGAGCAGCAGGATCGGGAAGAACAGGATCCCTTGATGCGCCATCACCCAGCGGACCGGTCCTCGCCTGCTGGCCCGACGGCGATCCGCCTGCTCCGGGGTGAACGAGATGACCGGCAGCTCGATATCCGGATCCGAGCCGATCTTGTTGGGGTTGGCATGGTGTCGCGTGTGCTTGTGCTGCCACCAGCCGTAGCTCATCCCTACGAGGAGGTTGCTGATCACGAGGGTGGTCCAGTCGTTCCATCGGCCCGACCGGAAGATCTGGCGGTGCGCGGCATCGTGCCCGAGCATCGCGATCTGCGTGAGCACGATGGCCAGCAGAGCCGCGGTGAAGAGCTGCCACCACGAATCGCCGATCAGGACGAAGGCGGCGACCACCGTCCCGAGGACGAGCGGCGCGGCAGCGAGCTTCGTCCAGTAGTAGCCGTACCGGCGGCGCATCAGGCCGCTGGCGGTGACGAGCTGCGACAAGGCGGTGTACTCGCTCGGGGGCGCTCCTCCCGACGATCGGGTGGAAGCGGATGTGGAGCGGACCGGTGTGGCGGACATGAGTGGCCCTGTCGTCGTTMCCGCAGCGCGTACTCCGCGCTGCACGGATGACGGGGTCCGGGCCGTCCGATGCTCACACTACGTCGACCCGGTGCGGCGGTCTAGGCATCGTCACGAGGGGCGGGGAATGCCGCTGATCACCCGTCCCTCCAGACCGGCTCGTCCTGTCCCCACGGTCGCGGGGGAGCGAAGGCGGTGCGTCCGCCGTCATAGGCGGCCGCCGGTGCGACGGTCTCGAGGGCCGAGCCGTCCACGTCGAACTTCTGGATGTGCGCGGCCCGCTCGACGGGAGGGAAGGCCGAGGGCTTCGCCGTGCGCGGCATCCCGAGCAGTTCGGCGGCGACCCGCCGCAGCGAGGTGGCGACGTGCCACGAGCCGCCCTCGATCGCTCGCCGCCGAAGCGCGCTCATCACCGCCGCCGCCAGCAGGTAGCCGGCGCTGTGATCGAGCGCCTGTGCGGGCAGGGCTCCCGGTGTCGCGTCGTCGCGCGACTCGACCCACGAGATGCCCGACTCGGCCTGGACGATGCTGTCGAACCCGCGCCGGTCAGAGGTTCCCCAGGCCGACAGCTGCGCGATGACGATCGACGGATGCTGTGCCATCAGACCCTCAGGGGACAGCCCCAGTCGCGCGAGCCCCTCCGGGCGGTAGCCGAGCACGATGACGTCGGCGGTCTGGAGCAGTGAGTCGAAGCGTGCCCGGTCCATCGACGACGAGAGGTCGAGCAGAGTGGAGCGCTTGCCGTGTCCTGTGTCGAGGTGCTGCCACCGGATCTCGGGCATGCCCGGCGGATCCACCCGCAGCACCTCGGCGCCGAACAGCGCGAGGGTACGTGTGGCGATGGGGCCGGCGATCACCCTCGTGAGATCGAGCACGCGTACACCGGCCAACGGGGCCCCCGCCTCCGGAGAGAGCGCACGGCGGGCGGCGGTTCCGCTCCGCCCGAGGCTGACGAGGGGCTCGAGGCGCCGAGCCTCATCGGTGTCGCGCACCTCCGGGAGCACGGCCGAGCAGATGCCACCCCGGCTCGTGATCGCGCGCGAGGCCTCGCTCGCCGTCATCGACGAGAGGACGGATGCCGCGTCCTCCGCGTCCGCCTCCTCCGGCAGTTCGAGAGCCGCGCGCAGCGCGATCGCGTGGTGCGGATAGTTCCCGTGCGTGCGCACCCACCCGTCGGCCGTGCGGAAGAACCCCGACAGCGGAGCGAACGCGGTCGGCGCGCTCCCACCGAGCCGGCCATGACGCTCGCTGGCGTAGGCGAGTGCGATCCTGTCCGGATCGAGCCGGACGGTGGTCCCGCCGGCGATCTCGGCAGCGGCGAGCGAGGACGCGCCGACGGCGGACCATGCCAGTGCCCCGACCGACAGTCGCGAGGACAGGGGCACCGGATGCCGTTCCCCTGCGACCTCTGCCGACGCCTCCACGCCGAACGACGCGAGGATCTCGGTTGCGCTCGCCATGTCTGCCCTCCGTGGTGTGTAAGAGGAGTCGCTCCATGCCCCGAGCCGCGTGATTCCGCGGCTCCACCGCACGACACGCCCGGGCTGCGAGCCCGATTTGCCCAACCCCTGGATCCCACGTAAATTATTACTTGTTCGCCCCACAGGGAAGCGGAAGGGCCGAGAGCCTCACCCCCCTCAAGCGGAGAACCACCCCCCATCAGAATCCACATTCGAACTTGAGTGTGCCGGCCTTCGGGTCTATGATGGAGGTTCCACCTCGTGGACCGCGGTCATCGGCCGTGCGGAGGATCCAAGATCCCGCGCACTCCGGTTTGACAGACGGAACCTCGTGGACACACATAGAGAAGTTGCCCTGCGGGTGAGGTCGAGAGGCCTGAGCGTGGGAGCGTCCGATCCTTGAGAACTCAACAGCGTGCACTTGTCAAATGCCAAATTTACCTCGCGGTCAGCTTGCTGGCCGTTGAGATTCTTTTGAGATTAAACGGATATATGTCAGTAATGACATCCGATCGTCAGTTCAAACTCGCTCGGCAGTCCTATTCCGGATTGTTGGGTATTTTTCTTTTACGGAGAGTTTGATCCTGGCTCAGGATGAACGCTGGCGGCGTGCTTAACACATGCAAGTCGAACGGTGATGGGGAGCTTGCTCCCTGGATCAGTGGCGAACGGGTGAGTAACACGTGAGCAATCTGCCCCTGACTCTGGGATAAGCGCTGGAAACGGCGTCTAATACTGGATACGAGCTGCGATCGCATGGTCAGCAGTTGGAAAGAATTTCGGTCAGGGATGAGCTCGCGGCCTATCAGCTTGTTGGTGAGGTAAYGGCTCACCAAGGCGWCGAYGGGTAGCCGRCCTGAGAGGGTGAYCGGCCACACTGGGACTGAGACACGGCCCAGACTCCTACGGGAGGCAGCAGTRGGGAATATTSCACAATGGGCGMAAGCCTGATGCAGCAACGCCGCGTGAGGGACGACGGCCTTCGGGTTGTAAACCTCTTTTAGCAGGGAAGAAGCGAAAGTGACGGTACCTGCAGAAAAAGCACCGGCTAACTACGTGCCAGCAGCCGCGGTAATACGTAGGGTGCAAGCGTTATCCGGAATTATTGGGCGTAAAGAGCTCGTAGGCGGTTTGTCGCGTCTGCTGTGAAAACCCGAGGCTCAACCTCGGGCCTGCAGTGGGTACGGGCAGACTAGAGTGCGGTAGGGGAGATTGGAATTCCTGGTGTAGCGGTGGAATGCGCAGATATCAGGAGGAACACCGATGGCGAAGGCAGATCTCTGGGCCGTAACTGACGCTGAGGWGCGAAAGGGTGGGGAGCAAACAGGMTTAGATACCCTGGTAGTCCACCCCGTAAACGTTGGGAACTAGTTGTGGGGTCCATTCCACGGATTCCGTGACGCAGCTAACGCATTAAGYTCYCCGCCTGGGGAGTACGGCCGCAAGRYTAAAACTCAAAGGAATTGACGGGGACCCGCACAAGCGGYGGAGCATGCGGATTAATTCGATGCAACGCGAAGAACCTTACCAAGGCTTGACATATACGAGAACGCTGCAGAAATGTGGAACTCTTTGGACACTCGTAAACAGGTGGTGCATGGTTGTCGTCAGCTCGTGTCGTGAGATGTTGGGTTAAGTCCCGCAACGAGCGCAACCCTCGTTCTATGTTGCCAGCACGTAATGGTGGGAACTCATGGGATACTGCCGGGGTCAACTCGGAGGAAGGTGGGGATKACGTCAAATCATCATGCCCCTTATGTCTTGGGCTTCACGCATGCTACAATGGCCGGTACAAAGGGCTGCAATACCGTAAGGTGGAGCGAATCCCAAAAAGCCGGTCCCAGTTCGGATTGAGGTCTGCAACTCGACCTCATGAAGTCGGAGTCGCTAGTAATCGCAGATCAGCAACGCTGCGGTGAATACGTTCCCGGGTCTTGTACACACCGCCCGTCAAGTCATGAAAGTCGGTAACACCTGAAGCCGGTGGCCCAACCCTTGTGGAGGGAGCCGTCGAAGGTGGGATCGGTAATTAGGACTAAGTCGTAACAAGGTAGCCGTACCGGAAGGTGCGGCTGGATCACCTCCTTTCTAAGGAGCATCTGGCACTCTTCGGAGTGTCCAGGCGSCRGATTCGAGACACACGTTCTCGACTGTCAGCTCATGGGTGGAACATTAGACAAGGTGCGAAGGACGAGGTTCTTCATCGAGTACGCCGCTTGCGGCTGGAAAGGTGGGGGGCTGCGGAGTTCGCACATGCACGCTGTTGGGTCCTGAGGGACCGGATGCCGGGGTCTTCGGATTCTGGTGGACGAATCCTCTGGACCTTTYCTGGTTGCCCCTGTTTGGGGGCWGKYGGGGAGGGTACCGCCCGTACTTTGAGAACTACACAGTGGACGCGAGCATCTTCGAGATGACCCTTTAGGGGGCCATCTCGTAATAGATGATCTTAAAGATCATTAGTCAATTTCGAGATGATCGGTGATCGAGTAGCCAGCTTGCTGGTGTCTCGGGATCTGGTCGTACCGATTCTTTGATTTAAACTCATGTGATTTCAAGTCTTTAAGAGCAAACGGTGGATGCCTTGGCATCTGGAGCCGAAGAAGGACGTAGCAATCTGCGATAAGCCTCGGGGAGTGGATAAGCACACTTTGATCCGAGGGTGTCCGAATGGGGAAACCCCGCTGGGCGGCGTGCCGACCCAGTGACTCCCGCCTGAATATATAGGGCGGGTAGAGGGAACGTGGGGAAGTGAAACATCTCAGTACCCACAGGAAGAGAAAGCAACCGCGATTCCGTTAGTAGTGGCGAGCGAAACCGGAACAGGCTAAACCGAGTACGTGTGATATCCGGCAGGAGTTGCGTATTCGGGGTTGTGGGACTTTTCGGGCTGCTCTGCCGAGCAGCCGGCGTTACAAGAAGGTATAGACGAACGGTTTTGAATGGCCGGTCATAGAGGGTGCGAACCCCGTAGTCGAAATGCCTCTCTTGACGCGAAGAGTATCCCAAGTAGCACGGGGCCCGAGAAATCCCGTGTGAATCTGTCAGGACCACCTGATAAGCCTAAATACTCCCAGATGACCGATAGCGGACAAGTACCGTGAGGGAAAGGTGAAAAGTACCCCGGGAGGGGAGTGAAATAGTACCTGAAACCGTTTGCTTACAAACCGTTGGAGCCTCCTTAGTAGGGGTGACAGCGTGCCTTTTGAAGAATGAGCCTGCGAGTTAGCGATACGTGGCGAGGTTAACCCGAGTGGGGTAGCCGTAGCGAAAGCGAGTCTGAATAGGGCGATTCAGTCGCGTGTCCTAGACCCGAAGCGAAGTGATCTATCCATGGCCAGGTTGAAGCGACGGTAAGACGTCGTGGAGGACCGAACCCACTTAGGTTGAAAACTGAGGGGATGAGCTGTGGATAGGGGTGAAAGGCCAATCAAACTTCGTGATAGCTGGTTCTCTCCGAAATGCATTTAGGTGCAGCGTTGCGTGTTTCTTGCCGGAGGTAGAGCTACTGGATGGCCGATGGGCCCTACAAGGTTACTGACGTCAGCCAAACTCCGAATGCCGGTAAGTGAGAGCGCAGCAGTGAGACTGTGGGGGATAAGCTTCATAGTCGAGAGGGAAACAACCCAGACCACCAACTAAGGTCCCTAAGCGCGTGCTAAGTGGGAAAGGATGTGGAGTTGCTTAGACAACCAGGAGGTTGGCTTAGAAGCAGCCACCCTTGAAAGAGTGCGTAATAGCTCACTGGTCAAGTGATTCCGCGCCGACAATGTAACGGGGCTCAAGCACGCCACCGAAGTTGTGGCATTGACATTATTGGTAGGCCTTCGTGGTCCAGCCGTGTTGATGGGTAGGAGAGCGTCGTGTGGCCAGCGAAGCGGCGGTGTGAACCAGCCGTGGAGGCCACACGAGTGAGAATGCAGGCATGAGTAGCGAATGACGTGTGAGAAACACGTCCTCCGAAAGACCAAGGGTTCCAGGGTCAAGCTAATCTTCCCTGGGTAAGTCGGGACCTAAGGCGAGGCCGACAGGCGTAGTCGATGGACAACGGGTTGATATTCCCGTACCGGCGAAGAACCGCCCCAACCAATCCAGTAATGCTAAGTGTCTGAATCCCTTTGACTGATCCCTTCGGGGTGACGCGTTGGGCCTAGCACACGACCCTATGCTGAGGCGGTTAGCGTATTAACAGGTGTGACGCAGGAAGGTAGCCCATCCCGGGCGATGGTAGTCCCGGGGCAAGTGCGTAGGCCGAGCTGTAGGCAAATCCGCAGCTCACATAGGCTGAGACACGATGCGGATAAAAAGTGGGTGATCCTATGCTGCCAAGAAAAGCATCGACGCGAGGTTCAAGCCGCCCGTACCCCAAACCGACTCAGGTGGTCAGGTAGAGAATACCAAGGAGATCGAGAGAATCGTGGTTAAGGAACTCGGCAAAATGCCCCCGTAACTTCGGGAGAAGGGGGGCCTTCGACGTATTAGGACTTGCTCCGAAAGCGTTTGGAGGCCGCAGAGACTAGTGGGTAGCGACTGTTTACTAAAAACACAGGTCCGTGCCAAGTCGCAAGACGATGTATACGGACTGACGCCTGCCCGGTGCTGGAAGGTTAAGAGGACCGGTTAGCCGCAAGGCGAAGCTGAGAATTTAAGCCCCAGTAAACGGCGGTGGTAACTATAACCATCCTAAGGTAGCGAAATTCCTTGTCGGGTAAGTTCCGACCTGCACGAATGGCGTAACGACTTCCCAACTGTCTCAACCGCGAACTCGGCGAAATTGCATTACGAGTAAAGATGCTCGTTACGCGCAGCAGGACGGAAAGACCCCGTGACCTTTACTATAGTTTGGTATTGGTGTTCGGTGTGGCTTGTGTAGGATAGGTGGGAGACTTTGAAGCATGGACGCCAGTTCATGTGGAGTCATTGTTGAAATACCACTCTGGTCACTCTGGATATCTAACTTAGAACCGTAATCCGGTTCAGGGACAGTGCCTGATGGGTAGTTTAACTGGGGCGGTTGCCTCCCAAAAAGTAACGGAGGCGCCCAAAGGTTCCCTCAACCTGGTTGGCAATCAGGTGTCGAGTGTAAGTGCACAAGGGAGCTTGACTGTGAGACTGACAGGTCGAGCAGGGACGAAAGTCGGGACTAGTGATCCGGCAGTGGCTTGTGGAAGCGCTGTCGCTCAACGGATAAAAGGTACCTCGGGGATAACAGGCTGATCTTGCCCAAGAGTCCATATCGACGGCATGGTTTGGCACCTCGATGTCGGCTCGTCGCATCCTGGGGCTGGAGTAGGTCCCAAGGGTTGGGCTGTTCGCCCATTAAAGYGGTACGCGAGCTGGGTTTAGAACGTCGTGAGACAGTTCGGTCCCTATCCGCTGCGCGCGTAGGAAGTTTGAGAGGATCTGACCCTAGTACGAGAGGACCGGGTTGGACGAACCTCTGGTGTGTCAGTTGTTCCGCCAGGAGCACCGCTGATTAGCTACGTTCGGGATGGATAACCGCTGAAAGCATCTAAGCGGGAAGCCGGCCTCAAGATGAGACTTCCATGCCTTCGGGCGAGAGGCTCCCAGCCAGACTACTGGGTTGATAGGCCGGATGTGGAAGCGCGGTAACGCGTGAAGCTGACCGGTACTAATAAGCCGATGACTTGATAACACACCGTTTATGGTGSTTGCGTCCACTGAGTGGTTCTCGATGTACGGTCGAGAACCGCACCAACAATGACTTTGTTTGTGCAGACTGAAACATCAATAGTGTTTCGGCGGCCATAGCGTGAGGGAAACGCCCGGTTACATTCCGAACCCGGAAGCTAAGCCTCACAGCGCCGATGGTACTGCAGGGGGGACCCTGTGGGAGAGTAGGACACCGCCGGACTTACTTCATGAAACGGCCACCCAACGCTGGGTGGCCATTTCACGTTAACAACCACCCAACGCTGGTGGCCATTTCACGTTAACAACCACAATTGTCTCTGCTGGTAGCCTGAAACGCGTGTCTGAACCCCTGGTGAACGCGCTTTCCCCCGCGAACGACCCGTCCTTCGAGAACGTCTGGGACGAGATCGTGTGGCGCGGGCTGGTGCACGTGTCGACTGATCAGGATGCGCTGTCGGCGCTGCTGGGCGGCGACCCCATCACGTTCTACTGCGGCTTCGACCCGACCGCCCCGAGCCTGCATCTYGGCAACCTCGTGCAGCTGCTCACGATGCGTCGGCTGCAGCTCGCCGGTCACAAGCCGCTCGGCCTCGTCGGCGGTTCGACCGGCCTCATCGGCGACCCCCGGCCCAGCGCCGAGCGCACGCTCAACACGAAGGAGACCGTCTCGGAATGGGTCGGCTACCTGAGGGCGCAGGTCGAACGCTTCCTCAGCTTCGAGGGTGACAATGCCGCGCGGATCGTGAACAACCTCGACTGGACGGCGCCGCTGTCCGCGATCGACTTCCTGCGCGACATCGGCAAGCATTACCGCGTCGGCAAGATGCTGAGCAAGGACGCGGTGAGCGCGCGGCTCAACTCCGAAGCCGGCATCAGCTACACCGAGTTCAGCTACCAGATCCTGCAGGGCCTGGATTACCTCGAGCTGTTCCGAAGCTATGGCTGCGTCCTGCAGACGGGCGGCTCTGACCAGTGGGGCAACCTCACCAGTGGTGTCGACCTGATCCACTACGTCGAGCATTCGCCCGTGCACGCGATCGGCACGCCGCTCATCACGAACAGCGACGGCACCAAGTTCGGCAAGAGCGAGGGCAACGCGATCTGGCTCGATGCGGCGATGTGCAGTCCATACCGCATGTACCAGTTCTGGCTCAACACAGACGATGCGGACGTGATCCCGCGGCTGAAGATCTTCACCTTCCTCACCCGCGCCGAGATCGAGGAGTACGAGCGTCTCGTCGGGTCGGAGCCCTTCCGCCGTGCGGCGCAGAAGCGACTCGCGCTCGAGGTCACCACGTTCGTGCACGGCACGGATGCGACGGCCGCCGTAGTGGCGGCATCCGATGCCCTCTTCGGGCAGGGTGATCTGACCGGACTCGACGCTCCGACCTTGCGCAGCGCGCTCGAGGAGCTGCCCCATGCACACATCGCGAAGGGGTCGTCCGTCGTCCAGGCGCTCGTCGACACCGGCCTTGTGTCGAGCCTCAGCGAAGGCCGACGTGCCGTCGCGCAGGGTGGAGTGACACTCGACGGCGAACGCGTTTCGGACGAGGCGGCCGTCGTGGTCGGTTCGCTTCCCGGCGGAGCGTCGGTGCTTCGCCGGGGCAAGAAGACTCTCGCCGGGCTCTTCGTGGGACAGGGCGACTGAGCCGCCGGCAGCGATGCCGTTCACTCCCAGTCACGCGATCGTCGCGCTGCCGTTCGTCGGCACGCGGCTGATCCCGGCAGCGATCGCGGTCGGAGCGATGGCGCCGGACCTGCCGCTCTTCGTCCGCTTCTCGCCGCTGGGCTACGCGCGCACCCATGATCTCCAGTGGCTTCCCGCCACCGTGCTGCTTGCCCTGGTGCTGCTCCTGGTCTGGCGCAGCGTCCTGCGTCCCGCCTCTCGCGAACTCGCGCCGCGGTGGCTCGCCGCGCGGCTTCCGCAGGAATGGGATCGCGGAGCGGGGCCTGCCGCGCGGGAGACCCTCGGCATTCGGGAGCCGGTTGACGGGCAGTCCCCACGCGGTGGACGAGTGTCATGGATCCGGATGCTGCTCCTCCTCGCATCCCTCGCGCTCGGGGTCGTGAGCCACATCGTGTGGGATCTCTTCACCCATGAAGGCCGCTGGGGTGTCAGGCTCGTCCCGGCGCTCGGGGAGCAGTGGGGCCCGCTGCTCGGCTACAAGTGGCTGCAGCACGGCTCGAGCGTCGTCGGGATGATCGTCCTCGCGGGCTGGGTCCTCTGGTGGCTGGGACGCCGGGAGGCTGCAGCATCCGTCCCCCGTCTTGTGCCCAACTGGCTGCGCTGGACCTGGTGGCTGTCGTTGCCGATCTTCCTGGTCGTGGCCTGGAGTGCGGGGCTTGTTGCGTTCGGACCGCTCGACAGCGAGTTCGCTGCCGCTCACCTCGGCTATCGGGTCCTGCCGCCGGCGTGTGCGCTGTGGGCGATCATCACCGGGATCCTGGCGGTCGGCATCCAGGTCTCTCGCTCGCTTCAGCGACGGTGATGAGCGGCCGTCGTTCTTCACCGTCGCGGACGGTGGGCGCTTCTGCCAATCGTGCGTGAGATCCGGCCAGAAGCAGTCCGGAGCCGTGCGGTCTGACGGTCCTCGGTTCCCGGTGGCCGCACAATCGGGAGGTGATCAGCATCCACCTGCGCTACGAGATCGACCCCGACAAGCTCGAGGACTTCACCCGCTATGGACGGGAATGGATCCGGCTCGTCGAGAAGCTCGGTGGCACCCACCACGGGTACTTCATGCCCAGTGAAGGCGACAGCGACGAGGCGTTCGCGCTGTTCACCTTCCCCTCGCTCGCGGACTACGAGGCATATCGGATCGCCTCCTTCTCGGACCCGGAGTGCGTCGCGATGTTCCAGTTCGCGCGCGAGACGCGGTGCATCCGCCGCTACGAGCGCCGCTTCCTGACGCCCGTCTTCGACTGACCTGCTTCGTCCCGGTCGACGCGAGTGTCGTGCCGGTGTCGGCGGTCCGGCATAGGCTCGCGCCGTGGCCGCCCTCGACGATCTGCGATCCATCACCAGCGGGCTGCCGGGCAGCGAGGAGCGCGCGACGACCGGCGGCGGTGCGTGGTTCATCCGCGGCAAGCTCTACGCGTGGGAATGCCACCCCTGGCCGAGCATCCCCGCCGACGTGAGGGAGATCATCGCCACGGAGCTCGTCGTCGGGGTGAAGGTCGCCGACCGCGTGGACGCGCTGGCACTGGTGGAGATGGCGCCTGAGGTCTTCCTGCGCACCACCACGCCGTGGGGCGAGCCGAAGGTCGCGTTCCGCATGGCGGTGATCGACCTGGAGCATCTGGGGGAACTCGTGACGGAGGCGTGGCGCCTGCAGGCTCCCCGGTACCTGCGCCGGGAATTCGACGGCGAGGGCGCGGGAGCGGTGTGAGACTGACGCCATGCCTTCCGCCCAGACGCTCAGCGAGAGAGACCGACGGCTCGTGGCGGCTTGGGCGGCGGACTGCGCGGAGCGTGTGCTCGTCCTGTTCCAAGCCGAGGCTCCCACGGATGACCGACCGCGGGACGCCGTCGCCCGTGCGCGGTCCTTCGCGCGAGGCGAGCTCGGTGCGGCGGAGGAGATCCGCCGTCGCTTCGTCGCCGGCCGGGCAGCGGCCGGCGTTTCGTCACCTGCAGCCGTCGCGGCAGCGCGGGCCGCCTCGCAGGCATCGGCTGTCGCGCACATGGGCGCGCACGCTCTCGGGGCGGCAGCGTACGCCGCAAAGGCGGCCGGGCTGGCTGCCGCTGATCGGCAGCGGGCGGTGGATGACGAGATCCGGTGGCAACTCGGCCACATGACTCCCGAGGTCACGGCAGCGCTCCGACGACTGCCGCCGCTCGGCGAGGATCCCGCGGGTCCGCTCGGATCGGGCCTCCTGAGCAGGGGCGTCCTCGCTTGGACCATCCGCGCGCTCCAGGCGGGAGTGGCGGCTGCCGGAGATGACGGGGGCTCTGATTGACTGGGCGTACACCCGCGCTCCGGCGGCAACCCGAAAGTCGAAATGCCCGTGAACTCCCCTCCGCCGGTGACCCGCCGAATACAGCTGACGCTCCATAAGCCCCGGTTCGCGCTCTACGGCGGCATCCGCCCCACGCTCATCATCGCCGGGCGGGGCCAGCCGGTGCAGTGGGGCATCGGCACATGGCAGGTGCCGACGGACGAGACCGTCGTGCTGCGGGTTTTCCTCTTCAACAGGCTCTGGCGATTCGGCGAGGCGGAGATCGCACTCGAGGCGCATCACGCGCCCGCGCTCGAGTACCGGGCTCCGGTTCTCCCGTTCGGGCCTGGCCGGTTCGCCGCGCACGACGAGACCCCCTGAGCTTTCGCGAGGAGACCGGGCGCTGATCAGCCGAGCAGCTTTCAGCCCGACGGCGTGACGTGGGCGAGGATCGCAGACGCGACCGCTCGAGGTGCCGAATGCTGCGCCACGTGGAATCCGCCGGGGATCTGCACAAGCCGCCCGACCGGCGCGGCATCGCGCAGTCGTCGGCACCACTCGAGTCCGGCGATGGGATCCCGCGACCCCCGGACGACCAGGAGCGGGCAGGGAAGACCGGGAACGCGCTCCTCGAGGCGATACGCGAGCATGTGGCGCAGCTGGGTCAGATACCACGGCACGCCGCAGCGGAGGTAGTCGGTCAGGACGATGGCATTGGCCCCGGGCGGCTCGCCCAGCGTGTCGACGGCCAGGGCTGCCGACTGGGCGAGCATCGTTCGATGGGCCGCGTCGGCAACGGGTCCCATGATCACGACATCCGTCACCAGGTCGGGGCGCTGGAGGCTCGCCTCCACCACCCATTGGGTGCCCATGGAGTGGCCCATCAGGACGACAGGCGCGACACCGAGTGAGTCGATGACCCGACCCAGTCCTTGGGCCATCGCCGGGACGTCGAGGTCGGTGGGCGGTTTGGGGAGGCCCGCGAAGCCGGGGAGGTCGATCGAGAAGACCCGGCGCTCGRCCGCGAGGACGTCGTGGAGACGTGAGAGATAGCGGTGCGACACACCGATGCCGTGGATGAGGACGATGGCCGGACGGGAGTCGGTGCTCTCGGGGCCGGAGGCGAGGACGCGGAAAGCGAGCGCATCGACCTCGACCCGCCAGACATCCGGGACGCTGGGCGGCGCCGCGGGATGCGCGCTCGACCGGTCGACGCGAGGGGGTGCGAGGCGAGCCATGTCCCGAGTCTCATCGAACAGGCCCGCGCGAAGAAGGGCTGTCCTCGCGGGATGCCGCGTGCTAGTCAGTCACGAGCTCCGGTAGTCGTCGAGTCGCTGCAGCGCCGGCTGCGAGTGGGCATCCTCGACGGCCGCGGCGCCCACCAGGCACGCGCGATGCAGCGCCTCAGGGAGAGGATCTCCGCGCAGGATGCCCAGTGTGAGTGCAGCGGCGAACGCGTCGCCCGCCCCTACGCTGTTGACCGCTCGCGCCGCTCGTCCGTTCGACTCGGCCACCACCTCGCCGCGGGCCAGCAGGCGCGCGCCGCGAGAGCCGAGGGTCACCGCGACGAGCGGGGCGGTCCACAGGCCGGGGAGCGCCGCATATTCGTGCTCGTTCATGATGACCAGGTCAACGCGGTCGCGGACTGCTGCGCTCAGCATCCGGGCCGGTGATGCGTTGATGGCGACGAATCCGTCGGTGGCCGCGACCGCCTGCTCGATGACGTCGTCGGCCACTTCGAGCTGCGCGAGCACGGCACCGTGGGGAGGAACCTCGACCCGACTCGCCTCTATTCGGCTGTTGGCCTCAGAACAGACCACGATCGAGTTCTCGCCGGTCGAATCCACGACGATGATCGCCGTGCCGGTCTCGCCGGCCACTCTCTGGACAGGAGAGATGTCTACTCCCGCTGACGCGAGGGACTCGAGGATCGTCGTTCCCGCGGCGTCCGCGCCGACGGCGCCGACAAGTCGCACGGCTGCACCGAGCCGAGCCGCCGCGACGGCCTGGTTGGCACCCTTGCCTCCGGGGCCGCGGGTGAGCACGCCGTCCGCGACCGTCTCTCCTCGTTCTGGCGCCCGGGCCGTTGTCGCCGTCAGGTCCAGGTTTATGGCGCCCACGATGGTGAGCGGAGGCGAAGCTCTCCGTTCCGATCGCATGGACCCAGGATCGCAGATTGGATCAAGAACAGCTCCAGCGAGAATGCGGGAATGGACGGGATGTCAGATAATGGCCCCTGACGTCGTCCGGTGTCATGAGAGGAACGTGTGACGGGGATGCCCTTTCGGAATGCCACGACGCTGCAGCTGTGGCTGGACGAGTTCCTTCTGCTGCATGCCGAGACCGACGGGTCGATCCGCGTCATGGAGCAGGATGGCGCCGGAGGCGCCGACACCGGCCTGGTGAGCGTGCGGCTGACCAATGCGTCGACAGTGACCTACATCCACCCCGAGGGTGCCGGCTCGACTGCCTGGCTCGTGACCATGGAGCCGCGTGAGACCGCCGTCGTGCTCCAGTCCGATGGCGTCGCCGAACTCGCCGACGAGCTGGGCACCGTCGCACGGCTGTGCGCGTTCCTGGAGCGCAAGTCCGCAGAGTACATGGGCCTCGACAGCCCCTAGACTGTCGCCGGAATTCAGCGCGGCTTGATCGCGAGCGCGATCTCACCGAGGAGCTCGTCCAGCAGGGACGCGAAGTCCTCTGTGCGCACTTCGTCGTAGCCGCCCAGGATCCCGTCGAAGTGGTCGTCGAAACGACTCAGCGCCACCCAGGGCTCTTCCAGCAGATCGACGGTGCACGAGATGTGGATGACCCTGCGGTCGGCCTTGTCGTACTCACGCTTGACCGCTCCGCGCTCAACGAGCCGATCCACGAGAGCGGTGACGCCGGCGGCAGTGATGCCCAGATAGGCGGCGATGTCGGCCGCCCTGCATCCCGGATTGTCGCTGATGAACAGGAGCGCCTTCGCGTCGCCCTCGCCGATGCTGAGCTCGCGCCGCGCTTCTGCGAGCGCGGTCGAGCGGGCCTGTACGTAGCGGCTCAACGCCGTACGGAGCTTCGAGGGTTCCTGTCCCGTTTGCATCACGTCATCCCATCCGTTGACAGCATAGCGCCGATGACCTTGATAATCAACTCAGTGAACTATCAGCGGATTTGATTAAACGAGTGAACCATATGCTAGATTAAGGAAACGGTCCCTCACCCGCCGATCAAGGCGAGACGGATCCGACGCCGCCGATAGCTGCCGGCGGTGAAGATACGAAGGAGCCGACATGGGAAGCCTTTTCTACGGCAATGACACACACGCGATCGCCATCCCTGATCGCGTGCTCAGCCACCTCAAAGTGATCATCGCGACCAAACTGCGTCGCGGCGAATCATTCACGATCTCCTGGAAGCATCAGGACGACGTGGCAGGTGGCCGGACGACTCTGTGGATGCAGGCATCCATCCCCGTCCGCTTCATCTTCGACTCCGCAGAGGGCGAATCGCTCGACACGGAGGTGCTGCAGCGACTGGCCAACGAGGCCGGCCGTTCTGGCGGCCTCAACGTCGATCTCGACATGTTCGAACGCCGACCCGAACTCACACTCGTCGAGAGCGCCTGAGGTTCGGATGTCGTCTCGCAGACGGCGTCAGCACTGCTAGACTGAAGGGGACGATTTTCTGGTTCTCCTGGATTCTGGTTCCCCCTGTGTGTCTTCGACTCATCGTGGAGTTGAGGCCAGCGGATATGCTGACCGGCGATTCCTCTCACACTCACGCGGTGCATTCGCACCGTCGTCACATATCGTCCGCGCGTTTTCATTCGTCGCGGCACCCAGGGCGGCTCTGCCGGCCCGAATAACAAAGAAGGAAAGACACGATGGCCACTGGCACCGTGAAATGGTTCAACTCCGAAAAAGGCTACGGCTTCATCGCTCCCGATGACGGCTCGGCCGACCTGTTCGCGCACTTCAGCGCGATCACTGGCGACGGATTCAAGGAGCTGCGCGAGGCGCAGAAGGTTGAATTCGATGCTGAGCGCGGCCCCAAGGGCATGCAGGCAGCGAACATTCGTCCGCTCTGAGCTCACTCGTCAGTCTGAGTCGCATCTGCGCTCCGCCTGACATCCCCTCCGAGCCGGTGGCGTSACGCCACCGRCTCGGAGGACCAAGAACATTCTCGATCCCCTTCCCCGGAAGACGGACGAGAGCGGATCACACGCCTTCGTGGCCGGCACTCTGTCGCGTGCCACGACAACGCGCTCTTCTTGAGGCGCGTGGGGCCATCCGCTTTCGCAGCCCGGGGTTCACGGCCATCGAACCGCGGCGTCCAGCGGAAGCGGGACGTTAGCCTGGACGGATGGCAGTTCACGCCGGCGGCGCGCTCTAGATGGGCGACCTGACTGCCACCGCATGGGCGCTCCTTGCCGTCGGCGCCGTCGTCGTCGGAGTGTCGAAGACCGCCCTGCCCGGCGCTGCCACGCTCGCCGTCGCCATCTTCGCGGGGGTGCTTCCCGCGCGGCACTCGACCGCGACGCTCCTCGTGCTGCTGATCGTCGGCGATGCGCTGGCGCTGCTGCTCTACCGACGCCACGCTGACTGGCCGACGCTGCTCAAGCTCGCCCCGGCCGTGCTGGCGGGCCTCGTTCTCGGCGCGGTCTTCCTGTGGCTGGCCGATGACACGGGGGTACGCAAGACGATCGCCGTCATTCTGCTCGTGCTCGTGGGGTTCACGCTCTGGCTGCGCAGGAGGGGCGATGCATCGACGCTCGTAGGCGGGGGAGGGCGCGCGGTGCGAGCGGGCTACGGAACGCTCGGCGGGTTCACCACCATGGTGGCGAACGCCGGCGGACCGGTCATGTCGATGTACTTCCTCGCGGCGCGGTTCGAGGTCAAGGCGTTCCTCGGCACAGCGGCGTGGTTCTTCGCCATCGTGAACATCGCGAAGCTCCCCTTCGCGATCGGATTGGGCCTGCTGAGCCCTCAGTCGCTGCTCATCGACCTCGTGCTCGTGCCGGCGGTGCTGATCGGCGCCTTCATCGGGCGGCTGATCGCCGATCGCATCGACCAGCGGGTGTTCGAGCGGATCGTGTTCGTCCTGACCGTCGTCGCCGCGCTGTCTCTGCTCGTCATCTGACGCACTCGCGCGGCTGCCGCCGCTAGCGTCGGGGCGTCAGGTCGAGTATGCCCGCGCGGGCCGCGGCGACCGCGGCGGAGACGGCGCCGATAGCGACCACCTCGGCGCCGAGCGGTGAAGCGGCCAGAGCCGGCGAGGGGAGGGCCTGCTCGTGCGGGGCGAGCTCGCGGGCGATCGCCAGGACGTCCTCGATGCCCACGGCGACGGCGCCCGAGATGACGATGCGCTCGGGGTCGAGCAGGCTCCCGAACACCCCGGCGACCCGCGCGATGACCGCACCCGCCTTCGCCGTGAACCTGCGGGCCTCGACGTCGCCGTCCTTCGCCAGGGCGAGGATCGCCTCGGCCGTCACGGACGAGGGTGGCATTGCGGCGAGCGGATGCCGTGGGCCGATCTCGCCGGCCGCGATGGCGTCGAGGGCCCACGATGCGAGGCGCGCGCCGATGCCGTCCGCGTTGCCGACTCCCGACACGTTGTCGAAGGCGGCCATCTCGCCGGCGCCTCCGTGGATGCCGCGAAGGAGATTGCCGTCGATCACGATGCCCGCCCCCATCCGGTCGCCCGCGAGCAGGGCGACGTAGCTGCGGCAGCCCACGGCAGCGCCGACCGAGCCCTCGGCGATCGCGGTGAGCGACGCGTCGTTCTCGACTCGGACGATGGGCGCCCACTCCGAGAGCAGACCCGGCAGATCCGGATTCATGCGATCCCAGAACTCCGACCGATCCCGGGGGCTGCGACCGCTCTCGTCGACGGGGGCCGGTACGCCGGCGCAGGCGGCGACGACCCCAGAGGGCTCGGTGCCGGCCTCGTCGAGAGCCTGAGCGATGACGCCGCTGATAGCGCTTCTTCGTCCGTCCGCGGTGTCGTCGGCCGGGGCGATGGACATCGTGGCGGTCGCGAGGGTGGCCCCCGAGAGATCGGCGACGTGCACCACGACGTGCGCGCGTCCGGCGTCCACCCCGAGGACCGCCCCGCCATCGGCGGCGAAGGAGAAGCGCCGGGACGGGCGGCCCTTGCGATAGTCGCCGCCCTCGCGGGCGTTGGGCATCTCACGCAGGAGCCCGCGATCGATGAGCTCGTCGATGGCGTCGATCGTCGTCGACCGCGTGAGTCCGACGACAGGCATGGCGTCGCTGCTCGTGAAGGTCTCGGCATCCCAGGCGAACTGGAGGACCGCGTCGACGCTCGCGCGGCGAGGCGGAGTGGCGCGAGCCGAGCTGACGAGGGGTGAGTGCGACACGGGTCTTGACCTCCTCGAGCACTCGTTGCACACTGGACGCGGCGCAGTTGATTCGAAAGAAAAATCTAGTCGCCCTATCAACGCTGTGCAAGACGGACACGTCCGAGAAAGGAACCCCGTGACGATCTCCGCTCACGAGCGCCGCTCACCCTCCACCGATGCCGCGGCTCCCTGGTGGCGGCAGGCCGTCGTATACCAGGTGTATCCGCGGAGCTTCGCCGATGCGAACGACGACGGCCTGGGCGACCTCCCCGGCATCGTCTCGCGCGTTCCCCACCTGGCGGACCTCGGCGTCGATGCCGTGTGGCTGAGCCCGTTCTACCCGTCGGCGCTGGCCGACGGCGGCTACGACGTCGCCGACTACCGTGACGTCGACCCTCGGCTGGGGACGCTCGACGACTTCGACCGGATGGTCGACGCGCTGCATGCCCACAGCATCCGGGTCGTGGTCGACATCGTTCCCAACCACACCTCGAACCTGCACCCGTGGTTCCAGGAGGCCGTCGCGGCGGGACGCGGCTCGGCTGCTCGCCAGCGCTACATCTTCCGGGAGGGGACCGGTGCCGACGGATCGGCGCCTCCCACCGACTGGGTCTCGGTCTTCGGAGGCTCCGCGTGGGAGCGCGTCGAGGACGGCCAGTGGTATCTGCACAACTTCGCCATCGAGCAGCCCGACCTCAACTGGGACCACCCTGAGGTGCGCGCGGACTTCGTCAAGACGCTGCGGTTCTGGTCTGATCGGGGCGTCGACGGCTTCCGGATCGACGTCGCCCACATGCTCACCAAGGACCTCACCGAGCCGCTGCCGTCTCGGGCGGAGCTGGAGAAGCTGCCCTTCGACGGCAAGCACCCCCTCATCGACCGTGACGATGTGCACGAGATCTACGGCGAGTGGCGTCGCGTGTTCAACGAGTACGACCCTCCTCGCACGGCCGTCGCCGAAGCGTGGGTCGAGCCTCACCGGGTGCCGCTCTATGCCCACCCCGACAGCCTGGGTCAGGCGTTCAACTTCGATCTGCTGCAGGCGGACTTCGACGCGCGAGAGTTCCGCGACATCGTCACCGACAACCTCGCGCTCGCCGCAGCATCCGGCTCGTCGAGCACGTGGGTGCTGTCCAACCACGACGTCGTGCGTCACGCCACGCGCTACGGACTGCCCAAGCTGGGCGCCTCCCAACGCGGCCGAGGCGCCGTGAAGCAGGGGAGCGCGTGGCTGCACAGCGGCGGCACCGAGCCCGAACTCGATCGCGAGGGCGGGCTTCGCAAGGCGCGCGCGGCGACGCTGTTCCTGCTCGCACTGCCCGGCTCCGCCTATCTCTACCAGGGCGAGGAGCTGGGGCTGCATGAAGTCGCCGAGATCCCGGCCTCGGAGCGCCAGGATCCGACCTTCTTCCGCACCGGGGGCGAGGAGATCGGACGGGACGGATGCCGCGTCCCGCTGCCGTGGAGCGCAGACCTCCCCTTCTTCGGCTTCGGCGGGAGCGCTCCGCATCTGCCGCAGCCGGCATGGTTCGCAGAGTCCGCCGCCGACGTCCAGGCGGAGGACCCGCACTCGACGCTCTCGCTCTACCGGCGGGCGCTGGAGCTCCGGCACCGCTGGCAGACGGCCGAGACGCTCGAGTGGCTCGACACGGGCCGCGCCGACGTCCTGAGGTTCCGTCGGCCGAACGGCTGGGAGGTCGTGACCAACTTCGGCGAGGAGCCGTTCCCGCTGGCCGGCGCGGAGATCGCCGTGTCGTCGAGCGGCGCGCCTGACGGGGCCGTGCCTGCCGAGACCACCGTGTGGATCGCCCCGGCCGGATAGCCGCTGCAGTGGCCGGCGCGGATCATACCGCGCCGGCTCGCCGCGGCGGGGGGATGCCGTTCTCGCCTCCGGTCTGCGACGATCGATGCACCCGTCGCGTACCCGCGCGGAGAACGGAGTCATCGTGAGCGATGAACAGGCTGTCAAACCCGCCACTCAGATCGCCAAGGAGGTCGATGCGCGCCGCGTGGTGATCCTCACCGTCGGCATCATCGCGACGGTGGCCTTCGTGGTCATCCGGCTCCTCGTGGCGCTCGGCGGGCACGATCCGCTCGCCATGGACGTGTGGTGGCATGAGCTGATGCTCACGACGCTCAGCGACATAGGCGTGCTGATCGCTTGGGTCCCGGCCATCGTGGGCGGCACGATCGGCATGATCGTCATCGGCCTCCTCATCGTCCTCTCATTCCTGTGGCGCAAGCGCCCGTGGGATGCCGCGCACGTCGCCATCGCGATGGTCATCGTGGTGGCGATCGGCGCGCCAATGTCGTACATCGTCGCGCGCGTGCGCCCCTCGGACTCCCTCGCCGAGAGCACGGCGACCTCGTTCCCGTCCGGACACACGGCGGTCGCGGCCACAGTGGCGATCACGCTGGCGTTCATCTTCCGGCGCTGGTACGTCTGGGTGATCGGCGCCGTCTGGGTCGCGGCCATGATGTGGAGCCGCACGTACCTGCACGCGCATTGGCTGAGCGATGTGCTCGCGGGACTCTTCGAGGGCATCGCGGTGGCGTGTCTGGTCTGGTGCGCGGTGGAGGCCGTGCGCGATCGCCGAGCGCTCAAGGCGAAGGAGCAGGAGGCGGCGGCCCCGCCCGCGACCTCCTCCACGCCGGCATCCTGAATCCTCTGCCACGCAGGAGGATCACTCCGCAAGCCCTCGCTTGAGAGCCTCCCTGCTCGCTACTGTTCGAGGATGACCAGCCCGAAAAGCGCAGCGAACGCTGTGCAGGACATCCCCGCCCTGGAAACCGTCGCCCGCATCGGATACGTGGTGCTCGGCATCGTGCACGCCGTCATCGGCGGCATCGCGATCTCGGTCGCCACGGGAGGCGGCGGCGAGGCAGACCAGGGCGGCGCGATGGAGCAGATCCGCAGCGCCCCCGCCGGCGTGGTGCTGCTGTGGGTCATCGCCCTGGGGCTTGCCGCGCTCGCGATCTGGCAGATCGGCGAGGCGATTCTCGAGCGCAACCCGGACACGAAGAAGAAGTGGGGCTACCGGGCGAAGTACATCGGAACCGCACTCGCCTACTTCGCGATCGCGGGGACGGCGCTCACCTACGCCATCGGCGGCAACTCCGACTCTTCGACTCAGACGCAGACTTTCAGCGCGCAGCTGATGGCCACCCCCGGAGGCGTGTTCCTGGTCGGATTCATCGGCCTCGTGGTCGCCGCCATCGGCGTCGCGTTCATCATCCGCGGCTTCACGAAGGCCTTCGAGAAGCGACTCAACATCCCGGCTGGGAAGACGGGCCGTGGAATCGTCACGTTCGGCATCGTGGGATACGTCGCCAAGGGCATCGCCGTGGCCATCACGGGCATCCTGTTCATCGTCGCGGCATTCACCCACGACGCCGCCGCGGCCGGTGGACTGGACGCGGCGCTGCATTCGCTCGCCGCGCTGCCCATGGGCACCGTGATCCTCTGGATCGTCGGTGCCGGTCTCATCATCTACGGCGTCTTCTGCCTGTTCCGCGCCCGCTACGCGCGGATGTGACGACCGCCGCCGCGCGGCGCCGTGATCAGATGACGCGGCGCTGCGCGAGCAGGCGACGGGCACGCTGAACGAGTAATCGAGGGCGTGCATCTTCCGTTGCGAGCACACGTGTGTGTAACGTTAAAACTCGCGCGCACGGAGAGATGCGCACACCCAGTCCTCAGAGAGATCCCGATGGTCCACATCCCCTCCGCTGCCGCCACGCACCGCATCGACCGCCGCATCTACGGCCAGTTCGCCGAGCACCTGGGGCGGAGCATCTACGAAGGAGTGTGGGTCGGCGCCGAGTCCGGCATCCCGAACAAGAACGGCATCCGCAGCGACGTCGTCGATGCCCTCCGCCACATCAAGGTGCCGCTCGTGCGGTGGCCGGGCGGATGCTTCGCCGACGAGTACCACTGGCTGAAGGGCGTCGGACCCGACCGCCAGGCGATGGTGAACACGCACTGGGGCGGAGTGGTCGAGCCGAACGAGTTCGGCACGCACGAGTACTTCGAGCTGCTGAACCAGCTCGACGCCGAGGCGTACATCAACGGCAACGTCGGCAGCGGCACCGTCGCCGAGATGCACGACTGGATCGAGTACATGACGCTCGACAGCACGGCGCCGATGGCGGAACTGCGCAAGCGCCATGGCCGGGAGCAGCCCTGGAAGGTCGAGTTCTTCGGGGTCGGCAACGAGAGCTGGGGATGCGGTGGCAACATGCTGCCGCTCCACTACGCGAACCAGTACCGCCAGTACCAGACCTACGTGCGTCAGTACGGCGAGTCGCCCGTCACCAAGATCGCGTGCGGAGCCAACTCGGACGACTACGAGTGGACGGAAGTGCTCATGGCGCGGGCCGCTGAGCACATGGACGGGCTCAGCCTGCACTACTACACGATCCCCACGGGCGAATGGAGCGCGAAGGGCGCTGCCACCGAGTTCGACGACTACGAGTGGTATGAGACCCTTCGCCAGACGCGCCGCATGGAGGAGCTCATCCGCCGGCACAGCGGAATCATGGACAAGTACGACCCCAACAAGCGGGTGAGCCTCATCGTCGACGAATGGGGGACCTGGTACGACGTCGAGCAGGGAACCAACCCGGGCTTCCTCTACCAGCAGAACACCATCAGGGACGCGGTGGTGGCGGCGCTGAACCTCAACATCTTCCACCGGCACGGGGACCGGGTGCGCATGACGAACATCGCGCAGATGGTCAACGTGCTGCAGGCGATGCTGCTCACCGACGGTGGACAGCTCGTGAAGACGCCGACCTATCACGTGTTCGATCTGTACACCGATCACCAGGATGCCGAGTTCGTCGCCACCCCGACCACCCCGGGCACCACGCCGGGGGCGCTGGGAGCCCAGGGTGACTTCACGGTCTCGCGCAAGGACGGCGCCCTCACGATCAGCGCGACCAACTGGGGGCTCGGCCACGAGCTCGAGGCCGACTTCCAGCTGCCGGGGAACGCCACAGACGTGCTGCGCGCGCAGGTGCTGACGGGTCCGGCGGCCACCTCGCACAACACCTTCGAGCGGCCCGACGAGGTGGCGCTCGCGGACCTCGCGGTGCGGGTGGACGGCGGCCGTGTGCGCTTCACCCTGCCGCCGCACTCGGTCGCGACGGTGAGGGTCGCCCATGCCGAGTGAGCACGCACCCCGCATCCCGTCGTGAGATGCGCTGAGCGGATGCCGCGGGCCTGATCATGGTGACGATGCAGGATGTCGCGCGCCGCGCCGGCGTCTCGGTGATGACCGTCTCGAACGTCGTCAACGAGCAGCCGCACGTCCGCCCGGCCACACGCGCGAAGGTGCTCGAGGCGATCTCCGAGCTCGGCTATCACGTCAACACCGCGGCACGGAGTCTGCGGCAGGGGCGAACGGGTGTCATCGTCCTGGCGGTGCCGGAGATCGACAGGCCCTACTTCGGACTGCTGGCGACGCTGCTGATCGAACGGGCGGCAGCGCGCGGCTACGACCTGCTCGTCGAGCAGACGGCCGCGCGCCGCGATCGCGAGCTCGACGCGATCGCGCGGTCGCGGCTGCGCAGCTACGACGGGCTCATCCTCAGTGCCGTGCGCCTTCATGACGACGATGCCGGCCTGCTGCGGGGGGACTTCCCGATCGTCCTGCTGGGCGAGCGCTCGTACACGCGGCCGCTCGACCATGTGCTGATGGCCAACGAGGAAGGGGCGGCGCTCGCGACCCGCCACCTCATCGAGCGCGGGTGCAGCCGCATCGCGATGCTCGGCGGCCGCATCGGCGCACCCGACGACATCGACGTCGGAACCCTGCGCGGCCGCGGCCATCTCGCGGCGCTCGCCGAAGCCGGATGGCGGGTGGACGAGCGGCTCGTGCGCCCGGTCGAGTTCACCTACGAGGGCGGCCATCGAGCGACCCACGCGCTGCTGGACGAGTGGGGCGACGTCGACGGGCTGTTCTGCGCCACCGACCTCGTCGCGGTCGGGGCGCTGCGAGCGCTGGCCGACCGGGGCGTGCGCGTCCCCGACGAGGTGAAAGTGGTCGGCTTCGACGATGTGCCGCTCGCATCGTTTCTGACGCCCTCGCTCACCTCGGTGGCTCCCGACCACGAGGCCATGGCGGATGCCGTCATCTCGATGGTCGTCGACCGCATCGAGGGCGCGCGGCCGGCGGACGACTACCGCGTCTTCACCGCACCCGTCCGGCTCGCAGAGCGGGAGTCCACACGGGCCTGAGTTCCGGCGTCGACGTCACTCCTCGGTGTCGCCCAGGAGCGGTGCCGAGGTGAATCGGGCAGGCCCGGCCGCGGATTCGAGCTCGAGCACCACGAGCGTGTTCTCCCCGACCCTGGTGACGGGACCCGGAACGTAAAGCGTGCGCTGGGGGCCGTTGCGCCAGTAGCGGCCGAGGAAGAACCCGTTCACGAAGGCGTAGCCCTTCGACCACTCGTCCGTGTCGAGGAAGAGATCGGACTGCCGATCGAGCGCGAAGCGCCCGCGCAGTGCGACGGGACCCGCATGCGGCGCGGCCTGGGGCACGTCGCGGGCGCGGGACGCAGCATCCGCCCACCGATCGAGGTCGATGCCGGTGACCTGCCAGCCGGCGAGCGGAATGGCACCGAGGCGGACCTCGCCGATGATGCCCTTCGCCTCGCCCAGGCGCGAGCCGTAGTTGACCCGGCCCTGCTCCTCGACGAGCACGCTGAGCCGGCGCCCGGGGGGCACGACGATGCGGCTCTCCTGCCGGGTGCGCGAAAGCGTGCCGACCAGGACCCCGTCCATGCGGACCCAGGCGAGGTCGCGCACCTCCCCGAATGACAGCACCTGCGGGCGGCCGCCGGGGAAGGCATCGTCCGGCAGGTCGGTCGCGTACTCCACGAGGGCGCCGAGGAAGCCGAGGTCCTCGAAGGTGGGAGGAGAGGGGTGAGCGGCGGCATCGTGAGGCGCCGGCGCGGGCCCTTCGTCCACGGCGACCAGCTCGACGGTGAGCTCGGGCGCCGCCTGCGATCGGGTCGGCTGCTCCTCAGGCACCCCCGCGTAGCGGCCGATGACCTCGCGGAAGGCCCAGTACTTCTCGGTCGGCTCCCCGGCCTCGTCGAGGGGCGCGTCATAGTCGTACGACGTGACGATCGGCAGGTAGCGGCCCTTGTGGTTGGCGCCGTTCGTGAGCCCGAAGTTCGTGCCCCCGTGGAACATGTAGATGCTGACGGATGCCCCGGCCGCCAGCAGCGCCTCGAGGTGCCCGGCCGCGGTCTCGGCGCTCGTCGTGTGATGGGTGCCGCCCCACCAGTCGAACCACCCGTCCCAGAACTCCGAGCACATGAGTGGGCCCGTCGGCTGGTGCGCGCGCAGCGTGGCGAGTCGCTGCTCGATGTCGGATCCGAACGAGCCGGTGCGGTGGAGCTCGGGGAGGCTGCCCGCGACCAGCATCTCGGGCTGCGGCTGATCGACCGTCGTGAGCGGCACGGTGATGCCGGCATCCCGCGTGATCCGGACGAGCTCGCGCAGGTACGCGGCATCCGACCCGTACGCCCCGTACTCGTTCTCGATCTGCACGAGGATCACCGGCCCCCCGAGACCGATCTGCCGGGGCCCGACGATCTCGTAGACGTGCTCGAGATGGCGGCGCAGGTGCGCGAGGTAGACGGGGTCCGATTCGCGGAGACGGATGCCCGGGGCGCTGGTGAGCCACACGGGCAGGCCGCCGTTGTGCCATTCCGCGCAGATGTAGGGACCGGGACGCACGATGGCGTGCATGCCCTCCGCGGCGACGAGGTCGAGGAACCGCGCCAGATCCAGCGCACCGGAGGCGGTCCACTCTCCGAGGCGGGGTTCGTGGGCGTTCCACGCGACGTAGGTCTCGATCGTGTTGAGGCCCATGAGCCGCGCCTTGCGGATGCGGTCCGCCCACTGGTCGGGATGCACCCGGAAGTAGTGAATCGCCCCGGCCAGAATGCGGTGCGGCCTGCCGTCGAGAAGGAAGTCGGCGTCGCCGATCGAGAAGGATCCCACCGCTCGAGCTTGCCAGATGGGCCGCGTCAACCCCTACGAGATCGACGTGATGACGCGTCACACTAGGTGTGGCAGGGCAGGTGTGAGAATATCTACCCCACAGACCTCGCCTCGCCGGTTCACCAGGATCGGCGGGGACGAAGCGAGCAGGTCCCCGGTCGGGCGCTTCCCCAGGCGCATCCCCAAGCCGGCCGGGGGCCCTCACGCATCACCCGGGATCGCAGCACGAAGCGCGGCGGGCCATCGGCCCACCGCGCTTCGTCTTCGGCGCGGATCATTGCGCCCGAGCGAGACTCAGAGCGTCGGCGCGAACGGGTCGAAGTCGGCCGGGAGCGAGCCGACCTCGTCGACCGTGCTCTCGACCGGCGTGAACTGACGGCTCTCGACGGCCTCCTCGACCGCGAGCAGCGTGTCGAGGACGTGGTAGCCGAAGCGTCCGGTGGCGATGTGCGGGCGCCCGGCGCGGATCGAGCGCGCCATGTCGAGGAGGCCCAGGCCGCGGCCCGTGAGGATGCCCTCCTGGAGCACCTCGATGGTCTCCTGCTCGCGGGATGCCTCGGACAGCGGCCGCGTGATCGTGATGGGTCCGCCGAAGGTGTTCGGGTCGGGCACGACGAGCGTCCCCTCCGTACCGGTGATCTCGACGACGCCGTGGCGCAGCAGCGGCGAGTCGGTGCTGTACAGGCTCTGGGCGTGCCCGCCCTGCTCGAACTGCATGAGCAGCGAGATCGTCGACGGCACCTCGACCGGGAACTCCTGGCCGGCGAGCGGGCCCACCTGCACCCGGCGCGATTCGGTGCCCTTGAGCCCCAGGGCCGCGACTGCGGCCACCGGCCCGAACACGTGGATGAGCGCCGAGACGTAATACGGCCCCATGTCGAGGAGCGGGCCGCCGCCGCGGGCGTACAGGAAGGCGGGGTCCGGGTGGAAGACCTCAGGGCCCTGCCACTGGAACGCCGTGTGCGCGAACAGCGGGCGGCCGATGTCGCCGCGCGCGATGGCGCGCTTGGCCGTCTGGATACCGGGGCCGAGCACCGTGTCGGGTGCGACGCCGACGCGCAGGCCGGCGGCATCCGCCTTCTCGAGCATGCCGAGCGAGGACGCCCGGTCCACGCCGATGGGCTTCTCGGTCCACACGTGCTTGCCCGCGGCGATGATCGCCTCGGACACCTCGACATGGACGGCAGGGATCGTCAGGTTCACGACGATGTCGATCTCGGGATGCTGGAGCACCGCGTCGATGCCGCCCGCGAGCGGAACGCCGTACTTCTCAGCCTGGGCCTGCGCGCGGTCCTCACGGAGGTCGCCGATGGCGAGCACCCTCACATCGGGGAACTGCGTGAGATTGGTCAGGTACTGGTCGCTGATGTTCCCTGCGCCGATGAGGCCGACGCCGACGGGACCGGTCGCCGCCATCAGCGGGCCGCCTCGTCGAGGAAGCGGCGGCTGGTCTCGAGGGCGCCGAAGAGGTCGCCGTTGAAGTGGTCGAACTCGACGATCGCGTATTCGAGGGCGGATGCCGCGGCCAGCGCCTCGGCGAGCGGCACCGTGCCCTGCCCGGCCGGGACCTGGTCGGCGGGCGGATAGGCCGCGATCGCTTCGGGGTCGAGCGTCCCGTCCTTGACGTGCACCGCCACCACCCGGTCGCCGAGGGTGCGAAGGAGGGCGGGGGAGTCGACACCGGCGCGCGCGACCCAGTAGAGGTCGACCTCGAGCACCACCCGCGGGTCGAGGAGTCCTGCGAGGAGCTCGAGTCCGGTGACGCCGTCGAACGTCGCCTCGAGCTCGTGCGCGTGGTTGTGGTAGCCGACGCGGATGCCGCGCGCGGCCCCGATCTCGGCCGCGCGGTTGAGCAGACGCGCGGTCTCTTCGATCTGCTCGACGCTCGTCCACCGGTCGGGAGCGGTGTACGGCTCGATGACGGTGGTCATCCCGAGGACCTCGGCCGCGTCGAACACGACCTCGGGAGCGGGGACGGGCACGGTGGTGCCGCTGCCATCGGGGTTCACGAAGGACTCCGAGGCGAGGAAGGCGTGCCCGGTCGGAGCGGTGAGCCCGTTCGCGCGGAGGGCGGCGGCGAGCGGCTCGGCGCGTCGCACGAAGTCATAGGGCTCGACGGCGGTGAAGCCGCGTGCCGCAAGCTCGGCGAGGGTCGCATCGAGGTCTGCCTCGAGGGCCTCGCGGACGGTGAACAGCTGGACGGACGTCTGAACCGGCATGGCCGTGTGCTCCTTCAAGTCTTCGGTGACAGGTGCGCGCGAGGCGCGAAATCTCACGCTAGCACGAAATACCTCCGCATGGAGGTTTTCATCGCTACACTCGTGGTGTGCCCTCCGTTCCTCCTGTGCCACCCTCTTCGGCGGTGCCCGACGAGACAGGGAATCCGCCGCGCGTGCGCGGCTCGTACGCCAAGGGCGTGGCTCGACGGCAGGAGATCCTCGATCGGGCGATCGAGGTCTTCGCGGCGCGGGGGGCGGATCGGACGAGCCTGCGCGCGATCGCCCAGGAGGTCGGCGTCACGCACGCGGCCCTCTCGCACTACTTCGGCTCACTGGATGAACTGCTCGTCGCGGTGTACCAGGAGTCGGAGCGGCAGAACGGCCTGCGCCGGCCCACCGATCCGGATGCCACGCCGATCCAGGTGATGCGCCTGTGGACGGAGTCCAACCGCGAGGTCGCGGGGCTCGTCCAGCTCTATTCGTCTCTCGTCGCCGCCGCACTCGAGGAGAGGCATCCCGTGGCCCGCGAATTCGCGAGCGAGCGCTTCGCCCGGGTCCGCGAGGATCTCGCCGACAGGGTTCGCCGCAGTCAGGGTGCGGGGCGGATCCGTGCCGACCTCGACCCMGAGGCGATCGCGGCGCTCGTCGTCGCAGCATCCGACGGTCTGCAGACGCAGTGGCTGCTCGACCCGGAGACGCCGCAGAACGCGGCCCTCGTGCTTCTCGAGCAGCTTCTCGAAGCGCCCGCCACGGGCTAAAGGGGCGTCATATGGCGCGACCCGCATTTGCCGTCGGTTGAGGGTCTGCCTATATTGGTCAGGTAAGGCTTGCCTCACAAGAGCGCCTTCAGGACGCCCCATACGTCCATACCCCTCCCTTTCCGTCAGGACAAACGCTGTGCTCGCCACCTTCCTCATCGGCCTCCGTGAAGGGCTCGAAGCGGCTCTGGTCGTCGGAATCCTCATCGCGTACCTGACGCGGCTGGAGCGCCGCGACGTGCTTCCGCGGCTCTGGGCCGGTGTCGCGCTCGCGGTGGGCCTCGCCGTCGCCATCGGCGCGGTGCTCACGTTCGGCGCCTACGAGATGACCTTCGAGGCGCAGGAGCTGCTCGGCGGGCTTCTGTCGGTGCTGACCGTCGCGATGGTCACGTGGATGATCTTCTGGATGCAGCGCACGGCGCGGACGCTGAAGCGCAGCCTCGAAGGCGATCTCGACCGCGCGCTCGCGACCGGGGGGCTGTGGGCGATCGTCGTCATCGGGTTCGTCTCGGTGGCGCGCGAAGGGGTCGAGACCACCCTGCTGCTGTGGTCGATGGTCCAGTCGTTCGGAGATGCGCCCGCTGCGCTGCTCGGGGCTCTCCTCGGACTCGGCGCGGCGGTGGTGCTCGGAGCACTCCTGTCGCGCGGGATGCTGCGCCTCAACCTCCGCACGTTCTTCACGTGGACAGGCGCCTTCCTGATCGTCGTCGCCGCGGGCGTCCTCGCCTACGGGATCCTCGATCTGCAGGAGGCCGGGGCGCTGCCCGGCCCCTTCACCGCGATGGCCCCCATCGACCCCCACACCGGCGCGGTCGCGGTGGGCTGGGCGGCATTCCCGTTCGGCTGGGCCTTCGATGTCACGGGCGCGATCCCTCCCGGCTCGGCGCTCGCCACGGTGCTGCAGGCCACCGTCGGCTTCATGCCGCGCATGTCGTGGCTGCAGGTCGTCGCGTGGGTGGGGTACATCGCCGTGGTGGGAACGCTGTGGGCGCGAGTGCAGTTCCGCCGCACGCCTGCTCCCTCCGCCGGAGCCGCGCCCTCCGGCGCGGCCGCCCAGCCTGCACCCGTCCTCTCGTCCACTCCACAGCAAGGAGCACCATGACCTCGCACCGCCTCGTCGGCGCTCTGGCCATCACCGCCATCGGCGCGATCGCCCTCTCGGGCTGCGTCGCGAAAGCCGATGCCGCCACGAGCGGCACGCTAAGCGTCTCGTCCACCGCCGACGCCTGCACCGTGTCGTCCTCGACGGTCGAAAGCGGCACGGTGGCCTTCGATGTCACGAACGACACGGACGACGTGAGCGAGTTCTACCTGCTCGCCGAGGACGGCCTCCGCATCGCCGGAGAGGTCGAGAACATCGCTCCGGGAGCATCGCGCAGCCTCACCGTCACCCTTCAGCCCGGCGATTACTACACCGTGTGCAAGCCCGGCATGGTCGGTGACGGCGTCGGCAGGGCCGCGTTCACGGTGACGGGTGATTCGGTGGCCCTGGACGGACCGGATGCCGAGCAGAAGCAGCAGGCGGTCGACCTGTACGCCGCGTTCGTGAAGGACCAGGTCGGCCAGCTGGTGCCGGCCACCGAGACCCTCGTCAGCGCGTACGAGTCGGGCGACGACGCCGCAGCGCGCGAGCAGTTCCCCCAGACGCGCGCCTTCTACGAGCGGATCGAGCCGGTCGCCGAGTCGCTCGGCGACCTCGACCCGCGCATCGACTTCCGGGAGGTCGACGCCGTCGCGGACGGACTGGACTGGACCGGATTCCACCGCATCGAGAAGGACCTCTGGGTACCGGCGCAGGACGCGCTGAACGCCGACGGCGAGACGCCGGCGTGGCAGGACTGGGCGCCTTCGACCATAGAGGAGCGGGCCGCCTTCGGAGACCAGCTGATCGCCGACGTGCAGGAGCTGTACGACTACGTCCACTCGGCCGATTTCGAGGCGGCGCTGGACAAGAGCGGCGTGTCGGGGATCTCGAACGGCGCCATCGCGCTCCTCGACGAGGTCGCGACCGGCAAGATCACCGGCGAAGAGGACTGGTGGTCGGGAACGGATCTCTGGGACTTCGCCGCCAACGTGGAGGGATCCGAGATGGCCTTCTCGCTCGTGAAGGACTTCGCCACCTCCACCGGTGACGAAGGCGCTGCGCTCGCGACCGAGATCGAGGCAGGGTATGCCGACCTCGAAGCCGCGCTCGCCGCCCACGGCTCGCTCGCCGAAGGGTTCCAGAACTACGACGAACTCACCACCGACGACAAGCGCGCCCTCACCGACCTCATCAACGCGCTCGCCGAGCCGCTCTCGCAGCTCACCGCGACCGTCCTCGCGTGACATGAACGACGTGCCACACGGGGCGGCAGCCGCCGGCGACGGGGCGAGCGCTGCGTCGGCGGTCGGCGACGCGCCGCGCGGCGTGTCCCGGCGAGGCCTGTTCGGGCTCGCCCTCGGCGCGGGTGCCGCAGGCCTCGCCGTCGGTGCGGGGACGGCGACGGCCGTCGCGGTAGGCCGGGCACAGGACGCGGATGCTGCGGCATCAGCGCACGAGTTCTTCGGCGCCCACCAGGCCGGCATCACGACGCCCGTGCAGGACCACCTGCACTTCGCCTCGTTCGACATGATGGCGCGGACGAACCGCGACGACCTCGTCTCGCTGCTCCAGGACTGGTCGTACGCGGCCTCCCGCATGACGCAGGGGCTCGAGGTGAGCGCGACCGGCTCGGTCGGAGGCTCACCGGAGGCGCCGCCGGACGACACGGGTGAGGCCCAGGGGCTGCCGGCCGCGAACCTGACGATCACGATCGGGTTCGGTCCGACGCTGTTCGAGTCGGACGGTGTCGACCGCTACGGCATCGCCGCACGACGGCCGGCTTCACTCGAGCGCCTCCCCGCCTTCGTGGGCGACGACCTCGCACCGGATTCCTCGGGGGGCGACCTGTGCATCCAGGCGTGCGCCGACGATCCTCAGGTGGCCGTCCACGCCGTGCGCAACCTGAGCCGGATCGCCTTCGGCCGGGCGCGTCTGCGCTGGTCGCAGCTCGGCTTCGGGCGGACCTCCCGAACGACATCGACCCAGGCCACCCCGCGCAACCTCTTCGGGTTCAAGGACGGCACGGCGAACATCCTCGCCGACGACCGCGAGGCGCTCGCCGATCACGTGTGGGTCGCAGCATCCGATCAGCCGGCATGGATGGCGGGCGGCTCGTACCTGGTGGCCCGCAAGATCGCGATGCTCATCGAGACCTGGGACAGGGTTCGGCTCTCGGAGCAGAACGGGATCATCGGGCGCGAGAAGGGGAGCGGCGCGCCGCTCTCGGGCGGCGAGGAGTTCACCGAGCCGGATCTCGCGGCGACGGCGGCGGACGGCACCCCCGCCATCCCGACCACGAGTCACGTGCGCCTCGCGCATCCCCAATCGAACGGAGGGACCCGGATGCTGCGCCGCGGGTACAACTTCGTGGACGGCAACAACGACCTGGGCCGACTGGATGCCGGACTGTTCTTCCTGTCGTTCCAGCGCGACCCCGACCAGTTCGTCCGGGTGCAGCGGAATCTGTCGACCGACGTCATGAGCGAGTACGTCCGCCACGTCGGGTCGGGGCTCTGGGCGGTCCCGCCCGGGGCGAAGCAGGGCTCCTACGTGGGGGCCGGCCTCTTCGCCTGATCGTGTGCGCTTGACCCCTGCTCGCCTGAACCCCTCGGCTCAGGCGAGGCGCACTGCCCAGGCGAGGCGCACTGCCCAGGCGAGGCGCAATGCCCAGGCGAGGCGCAATGCCCAGGCGAGGCGCAATGCCCAGGCGAGGGGCAATGCCCAGGCGAGGGGGAAGTGAGCGCAAAGCATCCTCGCCTCGGCATTCGCCCTCGCTTGGTCATGAACGCGCGGCAGCCGATCGGGCACCTGCTCTGCGCCTGTGCTGCTTCGTTGTCGCCGCCATCTAGGGGCCTCCGCGTCTGATCGCTCTGTCGGAGGTCGGGGATACTGTGCCCTCATGGCGGAACGGGTCGAGGCGTGGTGGGCGCGACGGCAGTTCTCGCGCGGAGCCGACGTGCCCTACCCGATCGGCACCTACCGTGAGGCGTGGGCGGCGTATCCAGCGCTCATCCGGCAGTACCACCCCGAGCTCAACGCCGGGATCACCCTGACGCAGGTGCCGCCGGCAGCCGACGTCCTGCTGCTCTGGCAGTGTGAGGCCGGGCACACCTTCGCGGCGACACCGGGCGAGCAGCGAGGGCGGCCAGGACGTGAGCGACGGCGCTCGGCGTGGTGCCCGGAGTGCTCAACGCTCGCCGTGCCGGGCAGGGTGCGCGGTGCAGGACCGGCGAAGGCGAAGCGGCCGAAGCCCGCGAGGCCCGCTGCCGCAATGTGCGCGAAGACACCCCCTCTGCCGGTCGGCGAGGCCTTCGTGAGCGCGTGCGCGCCGAAGCCCGCGTCCGCGGTCGAGGCGCAGCTGCGGGCGGACGTCTTCGCGCGCCTGGAGGTGACCCCGGGCTTCAACGCCGTGAAGGTCGGTCGCCCGTTCTTCGACCACGTGGAGGTGTGGCCCGACATCCTCCTTCCCGAGCTGCGGATCGCGATCGAGTACGACAGCCCCGGGCGGTTCGGCCTCGAACACGTCGGCGGTCGTGAAGAGACGGATCGGCGCAAAGACCGGGTGCTGCGGGCCGCGCACTGGGAGGTCGTGCGGATCCGCACCGGCAAGCTCGAGAAGCTCGGACCCTACGACGTGCAGATGTCGACCATGGGCCGCAAGGGGATCGAACGGCTCATCGACGCGTTCCGAGACATCCGGGGGCCGCTGTTCGTCGACGCGTACCTGCGATGAAGGCGATGCTCTGAGCTCTCAGAGGTCGGCGAGCAGGGCCCGCAGGCGCGCCGACTCGTCGGCAGCCATCGAGTAGCCGTGCTCCGGCGCGGGGTAGCGGCCCTCGCGGACGTCGCCCGCGTACGCGCTCACGCCGTCGATCATCGCCGAGCGCAAGTGGGCGTACTGCTTGACGAAGCGCGCCGGGCGCCCGCCGTAGATACCGAGGAGGTCGTGGAAGACGAGCACCTGCCCGTCCGTCGCCGGTCCCGCGCCGATGCCGATGACGGGCACCCGCATGAGCGGCATCACGGCTTCGGTGACGTCGCTCGGGATCGCCTCGAAGACGACGGCGAAGCATCCCGCCTCCTGCAGGGCGAGGGCGCTGCGGCAGACGGCGAGGGCCTCGTCGGCGGTGCGGCCCTGCGACCGGTAGCCGCCCAGCGTGGCCGCGGTCTGCGGCGTGAGGCCGACGTGTCCCACGACGGCGATGCCCGCCGCGACGATCGCCCGTGCGCGGTCGACCGACGTGCCGCCGCGCTCGATCTTGACGGCGTCGCAGCCGGTCGTTTTCACGAAGCGCTGCGCGGTGGCGACGGCCTGCTCGTCGGAGGCCTCGTACGACCCGAACGGCAGGTCGGCCACCAGGAGCGCGCTCGAGAGCCCACGCCGGACGGCCGAGGTGAGCATCAGCATCTCGTCGATCGTGACGGGCACGGTGCTCTCGTAGCCGAGCACGGTCATCGCCGCCGAGTCGCCGACGAGGACGACGTCCACACCGGCCGCGTCGACGACCTGTGCAGTCGGGTGGTCGTAGGCCGTCACCATGACGATCGGCTGGCCCGCGGCCTTCTTGGCGGCGAGCTCGGCGAAGGTCACCTTCGAGCGAGCGGTCGCCTCGGGCGCGCGCGTCGCCAAGCCGGGGGTGGGGGGCGGAGCCCCGTGGGGATCGGATGCAGGGGGCCGGGCGCTCACGCGAGCACTCCGTGCATCCCGTGCAGCTCGGCCACGGCGTCGTCGATCGAGACGATCGCGTTGCCGCGATCGACGTGCACGACGACGGGCTCGTAGTCCGCAAGCTCCGCGCGGTCGTAGTCGGCGTAGGAGATGACGATGATGGTGTCGCCGCGGTGCACGAGTCGCGCGGCGGCCCCGTTGACCTGGATCTCACCCGCGCCGCGCACGCCCGCGATCGTGTAGGTCTCGAAGCGGGCGCCGTTGTCGACGTCCACGACGTGCACCTGCTCGTGCTCGAGGATGTCGGCCGCCTCGAGCAGATCCGGGTCGATCGTGATCGAGCCGACGTAGTTGAGGTCGCTCCCCGTGACTGTCGCCCGGTGGATCTTCGACTTGAGCATCGTCCGGCGCATCAGGCCTCCAGTATCCGGTTGTCGATCAGTCGTGCGCCGCCCACCCGGGCGGCGACGGCGAGCAGGGCAGCGCCATCGACGGCGGCCAGGGAGTGGAGGTCGTCCGGTGCGCGCAGCTCGAGATACTCCGGGACGATTCCGGATGCCGTCAGCTCGGCCTCGGCTGCCGCGAGCAGGGTGGCGGCATCCGTCGTCCCTGCCCGCACGAGAGCCTCGGCGGCGGTCAGCGCACGATTCAGCGCGGTCGCCTGGGTGCGCGCGGCCGCGTCGAGGTAGACGTTCCGGGAACTCATCGCGAGCCCGTCCGCCTCGCGGACGATGGGGCACGCGACGATCCGCACCGGGATGTCGAGATCGCGCACCAGGCTACGGACGACCACGATCTGCTGCGCGTCCTTCTGTCCGAAGTAGGCGGCGTCGGGTGCGACCATCGCGAAGAGCTTGGCGACGACCGTCGCGACGCCGTCGAAGTGCTGCGCACCGCGCACTGCGCCGCAGAGCACCTCGGTGACTCCCGAGACATGGATCGTCGTGGCGAACCCGTCGGGGTAGACCTCGGTCACCCCGGGGGCGAAGAGGATGTCGGCCCCAGCCGCGTGCGCGAGGTCGGCATCCCGCGCCTCGTCCCGGGGGTAGGCCGAGAGGTCTTCGTTCGCGCCGAACTGCGTCGGGTTGACGAACAGCGAGACGACCACGAGGTCGCTCTCGGCGCGAGCCCGGCGGATGAGCGACAGGTGTCCGTCGTGGAACGCCCCCATCGTGGGAACCAGGCCCACGACGTGACCGCGCGACCGTGCATCCGCGACGGCGGTGCGGACCTCGGCCACCGTCCGGATGACCCTCACGAGACGACGGCTTCCGGTGAGGCGAGGGCTCCCGCGGCGGTGAGAGCTGCGGGGGAGGTGTGGGCGCCCGGCGATCGATGGGCGAGCGCGCGAGTCTCGGCGGTCAGGGCGTCGAAGAGCGGCAGCAAGTAGGGCGCGGCATCCCCGATGGCGGTCCGCTGGCGTGCGACGGTCTCGCTGTCGCCCCGCGCGACGGGTCCGGTGAGGGCCGCTTCAGGACCGAGCGCCGCCCAGTTGTCCACCGTCCGGCGGACGAGCGGTGCGAGCAGTTCGCGGGCGTCTTCGGGGGAGAGCCCGGCGGCGCCCGCGATGCGCTCGGCGGCGGCTTCGAGGGTCACGAGATAGTTCGAAGCGAGGGAGGCGGCCGCGTGATAGGCGGCGCGCTGCTCATCGGCGATCACGAAGGGATGCGCGCCGAGCGCCGTCGCGAGGTTCAGCGCAGCATCCGTCGCCTCCTGCGTGCGGCCTGCCACGGCGCAGCCGATGCCGCGGAAGGCGTCGGGTCCCTCGTCGCCGACGAAGGTCTGGAGCGGGTGCAGGCCGAAGTCGACCTGGGTGAGGGGCGTCGCCCCGGACGTGTGGCCGATGAGACCGCCGTGGCCGCGGAGGGCGGCGGCGACACCGGCGATGGCGTCGTCGGGCACGCAGAGGAGCACGATCTCGGCAGGTGCGATGTGCTCGCCACGTGCGGTCGGCCCGTGCACGCGGAGGCCCGCGGCACGGAGGGCCCGTGCGAGGACGCGTCCGAGGCGCCCTGCGCCGACGATGGCGATGGTCGCGGCGGGACGCGCGTGATCAAGCGAAGAGTTCATGGGTGCGGGCCCGGGAGATAGGCACCGGACACGCCAATTCTAGGGCTTGGCGCACCGAGTCCAGAAAGGGGGGCCTCGCGCCCTGGTGCCCCTGCCCCCAGCCGCTCCTGCCGGTGCGGACGAGACGTGCCTAATGGCGGGGATTCAGGACGACACGCCGCCTACCCCTCGGCGCGTCGCCCATGATCCCCGCCGTTGCGTACGCGGGCGGACCGAGCTCCTGCCGGATCAGCGCTCGAGCTAGTCCTCGACCAGCAGCCGCAGCATGCTGGCGAGTTTGGCCTGATCGGGCCCGCTCACGCCGGCGAGCGCCGCTGCCTCCGCTCGCACCAGCTCTGTCATCGCGGCATCCACCCGATTCTCGCCGTCCGTCGTGATCGCGACCAGGATGCCTCGACCGTCGTCCGGATTGGGGCGCCGCACGACCAGCCCACGGTCGGTGAGCTTGTCGAGTCGGGTCGTCATGGCGGCGCTGCCGATCATGGCGACCGTGACGAGCTGCGTGGCCGTCAGCTCGGTGCCCGCACGGCGAAGCGCGGCGAGCACATCGAACTCCCACGCGGCGAGCCCCGCGTGCGCGAAGGCACGCGCCCGGAGCTTCGCCAGCTGCACGGCCGCGCGCCGCAGCCGCGACATCACATCGAGCGGCGTCAGGTCGATGTCGGGGAGCAGGCGTGACCACGCGTCGATGAGCAGGTCGACCTCGTCGTCCTTGTCGGCCGGGCGTGCGGGCATGACTCCGACGCTAGCCGAACGAGCGGGTGAGGCGGATGCCGTTCCGGTCGGTTCGCTCGCCGGGTTGCCGCGGGAGCACGTGAAAGACGTCGGGGCCGACAGCATCCCGTCCCGTCGCCCGAAGGCGGTCGGAAGGGGAGCTCTCGGCCCCGTTGGTTGGCGTGCGTCAGCGAGCCGGGGGTTTGGGGCGGAGCCCCATTCGGGTCCCCGTCGGTCAGTTGCCGGCGCGGCGCTTGTTGAAGACGTCGAACGCGACGGCGAGCAGCAGCACGAGGCCCTTGACGGCCTGCTGCCACTCGATTCCGATGCCCATGATCGACATGCCGTTGTTCAAGACGCCGATGATCAGACCACCGATGATCGCGCCGCCGATCGTGCCGACGCCGCCCTGGACGGCCGCGCCGCCGATGAAGGCCGCGGAGATCGCCTCGAGCTCGAAGCCGTCACCCGCCTTCGGTCCGGCGAGGTTCAGGCGCGCGGTGAAGATGAGGCCGGCGAGCGCCGCGAGGGTGCCCATGTTCACGAACAGCCAGAAGTCCACGCGACGCGTCTTGACGCCCGACAGCTCGGCGGCGTGACGGTTGCCGCCGATCGCATAGATGTGACGGCCGAACACCGTCCGGTTCATCACGATGCCGTAGATCAGCACGAGCGCGGCGAGGATGATCAGCGTCACCGGGATGCCCTTGTATGAAGCGAGCGCCCACGCGAACCAGCCGATGACGACCGAGATGAGGATGAGCTTGATGACGAACCACGTGAAGGGCTCCACCTCCTGGCCGTACTTCTGACGACCGCGGCGCGTGCGCAGCTGCTGCACCACCAGAGCGACGATGGCGACCGCGCCGATGACCAGAGTGAACAGGTCGGGATCGGTTTCACCGAAGACGCCCGAGACGAAGCCGTTGCCGAGACCGCGGTACTCGGTCGGGAAGTTGCCGATGTTCGCGTTCCCCAGCACGACGAGCGCAAGGCCGCGGAAGATCAGCATGCCTGCGAGGGTCACGATGAAGGCGGGAATGCCGACAAAGGCGACCCAGAAGCCCTGCCACGCGCCGACCAGGGCACCGATCACCAGCGACAGGATCACTGACAGCCACCACGGCAGGCCCCAGGTGACGGCGAAGACGCCGGAGCATGCCCCGACGAACGCGGCGACCGACCCGACGGACAGGTCGATGTGGCCAGCGATGATGACCATCACCATGCCGATCGCGAGCACGAGGATGTACCCGTTCTGCACAATCAGGTTCGAGATGTTCTGCGGTCGCAGCAGGATGCCATCGGTCAGGATCGTGAACAGTGCCACGACGGCGATCAGCGCGATGAAGATGCCGTTCTTGCCGAGGTCGGCAAGAACGTGGCTGAGCCAATTCGTGAATTTGTTCTCGGGCGGGTTGACGTTCGCGCCGACGGCGGTGGACAAGTTGTCTGACATTTCTGTGTCTCCTGCGGAGCCGCTCAGCGCGGCTTCTCCATGGTCATGAGCTTGAGAACGGATTCGGGAGTCGCCTGAGCGATCGGCAGCTCGCCCGTGATACGCCCCTCGGAGAGCGCGTAGACGCGGTCCGAGATGCCGAGCAGCTCGGGCAGTTCGGAGGAGATCACGATGATGCCCTTTCCGGATGCCGCGAGCTTGTTGATGATCGTGTAGATCTCGTATTTCGCGCCGACGTCGATTCCTCGCGTCGGCTCATCGAGGATCAGGACATCGGGATCGGAGTAGATCCACTTCGAGAGGACGACCTTCTGCTGGTTGCCGCCCGAGAGCTTTCCGGTCTTGGCGAGGACGCTCGGCGCCTTGATGTTCATGCTCTGCCGGAACTCATCGGCGATCTTGAACTCTTCGTTGTCGTTGACGAGCACGCCGTTGGTGAGCTTGCCGAGGGAGGCCATCGAGATGTTGCGTTTGATGTCCTCGATCAGATTCAGCCCGTAGGTCTTGCGGTCCTCGGTCGCGYAGGCGAGTCCGTTCTCGATCGCCTCCGAGACCGTGCGCGTCTTGATCTCCTTGCCGCGCATGAAGACGCGGCCCGAGATCCGGCTGCCGTAGGAGTGGCCGAAGAGGCTCATCGCGAACTCGGTGCGGCCTGCGCCCATGAGCCCGGCGATGCCCACGATCTCGCCGGCGCGCACATTGATCGAGACGTTGTCGACCATGACGCGCGAGCCGTCCTGCGGGTGGTGCGCCRTCCAGTCCTCCACGCGCAGCAGTTCCTCGCCGATCTGCGGCTCGTGGTCCGGGTAGCGGTKCTCCAGGTCGCGCCCCACCATGTCGCGGATGATGCGGTCTTCGGTGACGTCGGCCTTGGCGATCGTCTCGATCGTCTTCCCGTCGCGGATGACGGTGACGGTGTCTGCGACCTTCTTGATCTCGTTCAGCTTGTGGCTGATGATGATCGACGTGATCCCCTCCTCTCGGAGGCTCAGGATCAGGTCGAGCAGGTGGTCGGAGTCCTCGTCGTTGAGAGCCGCCGTCGGTTCGTCGAGGATGAGGAGCTTGACTTCCTTCGAGAGCGCCTTGGCGATCTCGACCAGCTGCTGCTTGCCGACGCCGATCTGATTGATCGTGGTCGTGGGATTCTCTTTGAGCCCGACGCGCTTGAGCAGCGCACCCGCCTCGTAGTTGGTCTTGTTCCAGTCGATGAGGCCGCCGGCGCCCTTGCGCTCATTGTTGAGGAAGATGTTCTCGGCGATCGACAGGTAGGGGCTGAGCGCCAGCTCCTGGTGGATGATGACGATGCCCTTCGCCTCGCTTTCGCTGAGGCTCTTGAATTGCACTTCATCGCCCGCGAAGACGATGTCACCGTCATACGTGCCGTGCGGGTAGACCCCCGACAGCACCTTCATGAGGGTGGATTTGCCGGCGCCGTTCTCGCCGCAGATGGCGTGGATCTCGCCGCGCTCGACCGCGAGATTCACGTTCGAGAGCGCCTTGACGCCGGGGAAGGTCTTGGTGMTGTCGCGCATCTCGAGAATGATCTCGCTCATGTTCGCCGACTTCCTCGTGGGGTATTGACAGGGGGAGCGTAGCGGGTGATCGAGACGGTGACGGGTTGCCCCGCCACCGTCTCGATGACCAAGGGACTCGACCTCTTACAGGCCGAGTTCCTCCTTGGTCCAGTAGCCGGTGTCGACCAGAGCCGACTCGACGTTGTCCTTGACCACGGGCACCGGGCCGAGGAGGTACGACGGCACGACCTTCACACCGTTGTCGTACGTCTCGGTGTCGTTGACCTCGACGTCGTCTCCGTTGAGGAGCGCGATGGCCATGTTGGCCGCGACCTTCGCCAGTTCACGCGTGTCCTTGAAGATCGTCGCGTACTGCTCGCCCGACAGGATCGCCTGGACCGAGTTGACCTCTGCGTCCTGACCCGAGATGATCGGCCACTCGTCGCCGACCGAGTAGCCGGCGTCGGTGAGGGCCGAGATGATGCCGCGCGAGATGCCGTCGTAGGGCGAGAGCACCGCGTCGACCTGCGTGCCGTCGGAGTAGTTCGCCGTCAGGAGGTCCTCCATCCGGCTCTGAGCGGTCTCGCCGTCCCAGCGCAGCGTGGCGGCCTGCTCGATGTCGGTCTGGCCCGACTTCACGACGAGCGTTCCGTCGTCGATCAGCGGCTGGAGGACATCCATGGCGCCGTTGAAGAAGAAGAACGCGTTGTTGTCATCGAGCGAGCCTGCGAAAAGCTCGATGTTGAACGGACCCGCGGGAGCTCCATCGGTCGGGTTGCCCTCGAGGTCGGTGAGACCCAGGCCGTTGAGGACCGTCCACGCCTGCTGCTGGCCCACGAGGAAGTTGTCGAACGTCGCGTAGTAGTCGACGTTCTCGCTCTCGCGGATAAGGCGGTCGTACGCGATGACGGGGATGTCGGCATCTGCGGCGGTCTGGAGGACCTCGGACAGCGTGGTGCCGTCGATCGAGGCGATGATCAGCGCCTCGGCGCCCTTGGTGATCATGTTCTCGATCTGCGAGACCTGCGTGGGGATGTCGTCCTCTGCGTACTGCAGGTCGACCGAGAAGCCCGCGTCCTCGAGCTGAGCCTTGACGGCGTCGCCGTCCTGGATCCAGCGCTCCGAGCTCTTCGTGGGCATCGCGACGCCGATGAGGCCACCGCCGCCGTCGCCGTCTCCCTCGCCCGAGGTGGAACCGCCACCCGAGCATGCGGTGAGCATKAGTGCTCCTGCGGCAACGGCCGCGAGGAGGATCTTGTTCGCCTTCACTTGGTTTTCCTTTCGTTGTACATCGTCGTCTGTGTCGATGTAGGTGACCGCGCCCGCTCGGGCTACCGGCGGCCGTCGGTGGACTGGATGATCCGCTCGCGGAAGGCGTCGTGCAGCGCTTCCACCGTGGATGGGGCAAGGGGTGCCGCGTCTGCCCCAGGAGTCAGCGCCGCAACGCAGGCCATCTGCTCGAGCAGGCGGGCAGACTCGACCGCCTCGCGGGCGGTCGCTCCGGTGACGTACGCTCCGTCGCCGGCGACGAGAACCGCAGGCGCGGGGCCCGTGGCGAGGGCTCCTGCGACCGCTGCCGCCACCGCCTCGGCGTCGTCCAGCGGCGGTGTCACCGCAGGAATGCCGCCTCCGAACCTCTCGGCCATCGCGACGAGCAGACACGGGATGCCGGAGCCCGCCGCAGCATGGACAAGAGCGTGAGGAGACTGACTGCGCACGATCCCGCCGACCTCCGCGAAGTCGCGGTAGATGCGCCCGTGCACGGCGACATCGACGGCCGGAAGGCGCTCGCTGCCCGGAGTGCCCGCGAGGGCGATCCCTTCGCGGTCGCACACGATCGCGTTCTCGGGGGCGAGATCATCGTGCTCGCCCGCCGGCGGCTTGATGACGAAGAGGTCTGCGCCTGCGACCCGTGAGGAGACATTGCCGCCGCCCCAGCCGGCGAAGCCGCCCTGGACGAGCTCGGCGCTCAGCGCGGCGACCTCGGCCCTGGTGCGGGCGATCGCGACCTCGGTCTTGACGCCGCGCACGTACTGCTCGCGCTGCAGGGCATCTTCGGTCCGGGCCACGAAACGTACTTCCTCGTCGGTGAGTCGATCTGACAACTCCATGTGACCGTTCACATGGCAAGAGCGACTATAGCCAGCCCGTGCCCAGGTCTGTCAATCAGAAGAGGTATCGGCTTGATAACGAACGCGATCAGAGCAGCTGCGCAGGTCCGGCTGATGCCCGAACCACCAGTTGAGGGGAGATCGTCGTCGCCGCCTGCGAACGCTCCGCTTCGGTCTCGGCACCGAGCAGCAGGTCGACGGCACGGCGACCGAGATCGGCGAAATCCTGCCGGACGGTCGTCAGCGGCGGCCAGAAGTGCGCCGCCTCGGGAATGTCGTCGAACCCCACGATGCTGATGTCGCGGGGAACGTCGAGCCCTTCGTCGCGCACGGCGTGGATGAGCCCGAGTGCCATCTGGTCGTTCGCCGCGAAGATCGCGGTGAAGTCCCGCACACCGAGAAGCTCCCGTCCGGCGTAGTACCCGAAGTTCGCCGTCCAGTCCCCCAGGATGGGCGGCGTGATGGGCATGTCGTTCGCGCCCATCTCCTCGAGGAATCCGCGCATACGAGCCTCGGCCTCGATCCAGTCCTGCGGTCCTGCAAGGTGGTAGATGTACCGGTGTCCCAGGCTGACCAGGTGTTTTGTGGCGATCCGAGCTCCGGCGATCTGATCCACCGACAGGGTGTGATCGGGGTCGACGTCCGTGGACTGCAGGGTCACGTACGGGATGTCCAGGCGCTGGGCGGCGAGCGCCCGCACCACACGCACCTGCGGCGCGATGACCACGAGGCCCTCGATCGACTGGGCCATGAGATGGGCGAGGCCGTTCGTGATGGACTGCGGATCGGCCGCGTCGATGTTCGCGGTGTTCACCCAGTAGCCGCGGGCGCGAGCCGCCGCCTCGATGGCGGCGATGCTCGAGGCCGGCCCGTACATGGTGCTGCCCGCCGCGAGGATCCCCAGCGTCTGCGACCTGCTGGTCACGAGGGCCCGGGCGGCTCGGTTCGGGTGATAGTTGAGCGTTCGCATGGCCTCGAGCACGCGATCGCGCGTCTCGGGCCGGATGCTCGGGTGACTGTTCAGCACGCGCGACACCGTCTGATGCGAGACGTCCGCCAGTCGGGCGACATCCCGGATGCTCGGCGGTCGGCGCCCTGCCGTGTCGTCGCTCATGAACTCAGATCTTCCCGATGGAATGTGTACGGTCACATCCAACCCGGCGGATTTGCGCGGGTCAAGCCGCGAGGCTCAACCCCGCAATGTGACTTGTCACACGATAGGGCCCGCATCCCCGCCGTGAAGCCCGCCGGTGTCACATCGCCGTCACACGCTTAGGCTGACAGCGTGTCCGACCTGTCCCGGTTCCTGCCGTTCAGCAATCGCCCGCGGGGTGACGAATCAGGTGTCACCTCTGACCGGCGCCTCCCCCTCGCGGCGGTTGTCGAGGAGGCGGCGCGGCTGCTCGACACGGCGCCAGATCGAGCCGGGCGCGCGTCCGACTTCGCGCGCGCCGCCCGTGTCACGGATGCCTCGACATCGGTTGCGAGCCCGGCCGACCTCCGGGCTGTCGCCGCCACGATCACGTCGGGTCGCCGACAGTCCACGAAGACTCTGGCGCACGCCGTGCGTGCCTTGCTTCAGCTGAGCGACCACCTCGGCGCCGAGCCGCGCATCGATGCGACGACGCTGGGGATCGTCTCGCTCTACGGCGCCACATCGGCGCCGCTCGAGCGACGAGCCGTGGTCGGCGGTCACGCTCTGCGCGCGACCGACGCCGACTGGGAATTCGGCCGGGGACCGGTCCTCGAGGGAACTGCTCTCGAGATCGCGCGCTTCGTGCTCGGGGTGTCGGACGTTCCGCCGAGACGTCCGGCGAACCCGGAGCCGCGTTCCTAGCTTCCGCCGCCGAGCGCGCCCATCAGCCCCGACACGATCATGTAGAGGCCGATGCCCGCCACGACGACCCAGATGCCGATGCGCGTCGGCGTGATGCCGTTCTTGCCTTCACGAGGGTCGTCCATGGCTTCGAGGCTACCTCCCCGGTATCGTCGGCGGAGCCGTGCCCTCGAGGCCGGCGTCGCGGAAGGAATCCCATGTCAGCACCCCGCAAGGCCCTGATCGTCCGAGGCGGATGGCCCGGTCACCAGCCCGTCGAGGCGACCGAGCGCTTCATCCCCTTCCTCGAGGAGCACGGCTTCGCCGTGCGCGTCGAGGAGTCGACGGCCGTCTACGCCGAGCCCGAGACGATGGCGGAGACAGACCTCATCGTGCAATGCATCACGATGAGTGAGATCGCACAGGAGGAGATTGCGGGCCTGCGCTCGGCGATCGAGGCGGGAACGGGCTTCGCCGGCTGGCACGGCGGGATCGTGGACTCATTCCGCACCTCGTCCGACTACCTCCAGCTCGTCGGCGGCATCTTCGCCTCGCACCCCGCGGTCGGTCCCGATGTGCCGCACGCCGAAGGCGAGGAGTACTTCCGCCATCACACGGTGAACATCACGGAACTCGGGCGGCAGCATCCGATCACCGCGGAAATCGACGATTTCGACCTGCACACGGAGCAGTACTGGGTGCTCACGGACGACCTCAGCGACGTGCTGGCGACCACGACCCACGCCTCAGAACCCGAGCAGCCGTGGCATCGGCCGCACACGTCCCCGGCGGTCTGGACGCGCCGGTGGGGCTCGGGCCGGATTGCCGTGTCGACCCCGGGGCACAGCGTCGACGTGATCGACAACCCGAGCGTCCGCACGATCATCGAGAGGGGGATGCTGTGGGCAGCGCGCACCGGATCGGAGTCATAGGGCTCGGGGTCATCTCGCGCGTCTACCTCGAGACGCTCGCCTCGGCTCCGGATGCCGAGATCACGGCGGTCGCGGACCTCGATGCCGCGCGCGCCGAGGCCGTCGCAGCGACCCTGCCGTCGGCGCGCGCGCTCTCGGTCGCCGACCTGCTGGCTTCGGACGAGGTGGACGTCGTCCTCAACCTCACCATCCCGGCCGCGCACGCCGAGATCGCCCTGGCGGCGATCGCGGCCGGCAAGGACGTGTACGGGGAGAAGCCGCTCGCCGCATCGCTGGCGGACGCACACGCGATCGTCGAGGCGGCGCGCGCCGCCGGGGTGCGCCTCGGCTGCGCGCCCGACACGGTGCTCGGCACCGGCATCCAGACCGCTCGATCGTTCATCGACGCCGGTGAGATCGGCCGGCCGCTCGCCGCGACGGCGGTCATGGCGTCACCCGGCCACGAGGGGTGGCACCCGAACCCGGACTTCTATTACCAGCCCGGCGGCGGACCCCTGCTCGACATGGGTCCGTACTACGTCACGGCTCTGGTCCAGCTTCTCGGTCCGGTGAACTGGGTGATCGGCGCTGCGAGCCGGCTGCGGGACGAGCGCGTGATCGCGAAGGGTCCCCGCGCAGGCGAAGTCGTCCCGGTCGCCGTCGATTCGCACGTGACCGGGATCCTGCAGCACGCGTCCGGCGCCCTCTCGACGATCACGACGAGCTTCGACTCCGTGGCCTCCACGGCGCCGCCGATCGAGGTGCACGGCGAAGCGGCATCCCTCATCGTCCCCGACCCGAACAACTTCGACGGCGAGGTCTCGGTGCGGCGGCTGGGGTCTGGGGACTGGGGGACGGTCCCGGCCCGCGCGGGGATCGCCGGGGCGGCACGGGGCACGGGGCTCCTCGACATGGTGCGCGCGACCGACGGTGCCGCACCTCGCGCCTCGGGTGACATGGCACTGCACGTGCTCGAGGTGATGACGGGACTCCTGGAGTCGTCGAGCACCGGCTCGCGGGTCGAGATCCGTACGAGCCCGGAGCGGCCGCCCCTCGTGCCGCTCGGCTGAACGGCTCCCCCCGCACCTTTTCCTGTGACGCCCCGTGACGGGGAATGTCGAGCGGTGACAAGCGCGCGTGCGCGCCGCCGTCGACCCCTGGGAACGTGTCGTTCTGGCCCGAAGGACGGGCCGGAACCCGGGGGGTGCACGGATGGCGCGGTATCTGGCGAGACGGCTTCTGCAGGCTGTCGTCGTGCTGTGGGCCGCCTACACGGTCTCGTTCCTCGTGCTCTATGCGCTGCCGGCTGATCCGGTCCAGCTGCTTGCCGGGGCCGACGCGAGCGATGTCAGCCAGCAGCAGCTCGACGCACTGAGGGAAGAGCTCGGCCTCGACCAGCCGCTCATCGTCCAGTACGTCACCCAGCTCGGCGACGCGCTGCACGGCGACCTCGGCACCTCGATCGTCACGGGGCGGCCGGTCACCCAGATCCTCGGCGAGGCCATTCCTCCCACCGCGCAGATCGCGGCCGCGGGCTTCGCGCTCGCCGTGGTCGGCGGGGCCGGACTCGCGTTCTTCGCCACGTACACGCGCAGCCGCCGCCTGGGCGACTTCCTCGTGGGACTGCCGCCGCTCGGCGTCGCGATCCCGTCGTTCTGGCTCGGCCTCCTGCTCATCCAGTGGTTCTCGTTCGCGATCCCGATCTTCCCGGCGGTGGGCGACGGAGGCCCGCTCTCGATCGTGCTGCCCGCCATCAGCCTCGCCATCCCGACGGGTGCGGTTGTCGCGCAGCTGCTGACCAAGAGCCTCGACACCACCCTGCGGGAGCCGTACATCGACACCGCCTGGGCCAAGGGCGCCCGACGCTCGCGCGTGCATGTGCGGCACGCGCTGCGCAATGCCGCCCTGCCGGCGCTCACCATGACGGGACTCATCGTCGGCCAGCTCCTCGCGGGCACCGTCGTCACCGAGACGGTCTTCTCCCGCCCCGGCATCGGCCGGGTGACGGCCTCGGCCGTCCAGCAGCAGGACATCCCCGTCGTGCAGGGCGTCGTCCTGTTCGCCGCGATCGTGTTCGTCTCGGTCAACCTCCTCGTCGACCTCATCTACCCGCTCATGGACCCGCGGATCGTGCTGACCGGCGGGGGGAGGCGACGTCGCCCGGCTGCCTCAGCGGTGAAGGCGACGGATGCCCAGCCCGGCGCGCCGGTCGTCGGCGGCGCCGACGCGCACGGCGCGGACCACTCAGCGGACTCCGCCGATCCGCGACCCCTCGAACCGGCCGGAGGCCCCCGATGAGCGAGACGATCGCCCTTCTTCCCGATTCGCCTCCCGGTGCGCCCGAGCACCCGCACGACACCTTCGCGCAGACGGCGAACGACCGGTTCGATGACGCCGTCACGGAGCACACCCGGCGCCCTCGCGTGACCCGGCTGCTCGGACCGCTCCGGCGTCCCACGGTCGCCGCCGCCGTCGTGTGGCTCGCGCTCGTGGCGATCGCCGCCCTGGTGCCTTCGCTCCTGGCCCCGGGCGACCCGTTCCTCGGGGTCCCCGCCGACAAGCTGCAGCCGCCGTCGTTCGAGCACTGGTTCGGCACAGACCAGATCGGCCGCGACCTGTACACCCGCGTCGTGCACGGCGCATCCCTCACCCTCTCGGCCGCTGCCGTGGCGGTGGCCGTCGGGATCCTGGTCGGTGCGGGACTCGGCCTCGTCGCCGGCTTCAGCGGGGGACGCGTGGACGACCTCATCATGCGTGGAGCCGACGTGCTGCTCGCCATCCCCGGCCTGCTCCTGTCGCTCGCGATCATCACGGCCCTCGGATTCGGAACAGTCAACGTCGCCATCGCCGTCGGCGCGGCGAGCATCGCCTCGGTCGCCCGGATCATGCGGTCCGAAGTGCTGCGCGTGCGCTCGTCGCCGTACATCGAGGCCGCCTACACCTCTGGCAATCGCTGGCTCCGCGTGCTCGGACGACACGTGCTGCCCAACGCGGTCGGGCCGGTCATCGTCCTGGCGGTCCTCGAGCTCGGCGGGGCGATCCTCGCCGTCTCGGCGCTGAGCTTCCTCGGGTACGGAGCGCAGCCGCCGCTCGCGGAATGGGGCTCGCTCGTCGCCGCCGGACGCGACTACCTGCGCTACGCGTGGTGGCTCACGACGTTCCCCGGCATCGTCATCGCCCTCACCGTCCTCGCCGCCAACCGGCTCTCGCGAGCACTCGACTCGGATCGGAGCGCACGATGACCATCGCGTCGGAGAAGACAGCGCCCCTGGTGCTCACCGTGGCGGGGCTCTCGGTGTCGTACGAGACCTCGCGAGGCACGGTGAATGCCGTGCAAGGCGTCTCGTTCCACGTCGGCGCCGGTGAGACCGTCGCCATCGTCGGCGAGTCCGGTTCAGGCAAGTCGACCACGGCGCACGCGATCGTGCGGCTGCTCCCGGCCTCGGCACGCGTCCGCGCCGACGCGGCCCTGCTCGGCGACGTCGACCTCGTGTCCGCGAGCGGTGCAGAGCTCACCCGCATCCGCGGACGTCGCATCGGACTCGTGCCCCAGGATCCGACGGTGAGCCTGAATCCCGTGACGCGCATCGGCGCCCAAGTCGCGGAGGTCCTTCTCGTGCACGGCCTCGCGGACCGGGCAACCGCGCACGCGCGTGCTGTCGAGGCGCTGGCCGAGGCCGGACTCCCGGACCCCGAACTGCGCGCGCGGCAGTATCCGCACGAGCTCTCCGGCGGCATGCGGCAGCGCGTGCTGATCGCGACGGCGCTGATCGGCCGGCCCGAGCTGATCGTCGCGGATGAGCCGACGAGCGCACTCGACGTCACCGTCCAGCGCCAGATCCTCGACCAGCTCGATCGCGTCCGTCACGACACGGGAACCGGCATCCTGCTCATCACGCATGATCTCGGCGTCGCGGCGGATCGGGCTGACCGCATCCTGGTGATGCACCGCGGTCGTCTTGTGGAGTCTGGCACCCCCGGCGACGTGCTCGGTTCGCCCCGAGACCCGTACACGCAGCGGCTGATCGCCGCCGCTCCCAGTCTCAGCGTGCACCGCGGTGCGGCATCCCTCCTGGCGACGGAGACGCACGATGAGGGTCTCTCCACGCCGCGGGCAGCGGAGCGCACGCCGGCAGCGGGGCGGACGTCGGCACTCGCCTGGCAGACGCGATCCGCCGAGCCGGATGGGGAACCGGATGCCGCGCCCCGGGCCCCGGTGCTCGAGGTGCGCGACCTGGTGAAGGAGTTCGCCCTGCCGCGCGGATCAGCCGGCGCCGCACAGCGCGCCGTCGACGGCGTCTCGTTCGCCATCCCTCGTGCGACGACACTCGCCCTGGTCGGCGAGTCGGGGTCGGGGAAGACCACGACCGCGCGACTCGCGCTGCGGCTGACGGAGCCGACTTCCGGCGAGGTCCTGCTCGACGGCGAGGATGTCACGTCGGTGCGGGGCGGCCGCCTGCGCGAACTCCGCCGGCGTGTGCAGCTCGTGCAGCAGAACCCGTACGCCACCCTCAATCCCCGGCTGACGGTCGAGCAGGTGGTCGTCGACCCGCTGCGGGCATTCGGGGTGGGCGGCCGGCGATCGCGCGCGCAGCGCGCCGCTGAGCTGCTGGATGTCGTCGCGCTGCCCGTGTCGGCGCTGCACCGCCGCCCCTCCGAGCTGTCGGGCGGGCAGCGCCAGCGGGTCGCGATCGCCCGTGCCCTGGCCATCTCGCCCGAGCTGCTCGTGCTCGACGAGCCGGTCTCGGCGCTGGACGTGTCGATTCAGCACCAGATCCTGAGCCTGCTCGTCGGCCTCCAGCGGGACTTCGGCCTGACGTATCTCTTCATCTCGCACGACCTCGCGGTGGTCCGCCAGATCGCCCACCGCGTCGCCGTGCTGCGCACCGGTCGCGTGGTGGAGTCCGGATCGGTCGACGAGATCTTCGACTCGCCGACGGATGACTACACCCGAGCACTGATCGATGCCATCCCCGGCGGACTTCGCGCGACTCTTCCCATCAGCACCCCACGACTTCCACACCAAGGAGCATCATGAGCACCCGCACGAACCGCACCATTCCGCCCATCCGCGCGGCGGCAGGCGCCGCCATCGCCCTCGCGGCCGCCCTCGTCATCACCTCGTGCGCGAGCTCGACGGACACGGCGAGCGCGCCGGATCCGCAAGCGGGTCCCGTCGACGGGGGCGACCTCACGTTCGCCATCGCGAACGATCCGATCTCGCTCAACCCGTCGGGCTTCGGCTCGGGCAACGACACCTGGTACGTCACGCGCCAGCTCGTGGATTCGCTGCTCTACCAGAACCCCGAGAACAATGAGCTCGAGCCCTGGCTCGCCGAGTCGTACACGGTGAACGACGACGCGACCGTGTTCACCTTCGACCTGCGCGACGACGTCACCTTCTCGGACGGGACGCCGCTCACGGCGGAGTCGGTCAAGGCGACGTTCGACGACCTCGTCTCCGCCGGAGCCCTCAGCGCGTCCGTCGGATCGTTCGTGGGCTACTCCGAGTCGGTCGCCGTCGACGAGGACACCGTCGAGGTGCACTTCACGACGCCGAATGCGGCCTTCCCGCAGGCGACCTCCACCGTCGGTCTCGGCATCGTCGGCGCAGCCACCCTGGCGGTACCGTACGCCGAGCGTGCCGACGGCAAGGCGGTCGTGGGCACCGGCGCGTTCACGCTCGACTCCTACACGAAGGACGTCTCGACAGTCCTCGACCAGCGCGACGACTACGCGTGGGCACCGGCATCCCGAGGCAACGACGGAGCCGCCCACCTCGACACGGTGACCTTCCAGGTCGTGCCCGAGGCCAGTGTGCGCACGGGCGGACTGGAGTCCGACCAGTTCGACGTGATCGGCGGCGTGCAGCCGACCGACGTGCCGGTGGTCGAGGCATCCGGTCGTCCGCTCGTCTCACGGGCGAACCCGGGCATCAGCTTCGGGCTCACCTTCAACGTGGAGCGGCCCATCGTGTCGGACCCCGCTGTCCGCGAGGCGCTTGCGTCGGCGGTGAACGCCGAGGAGGTGCGCGACACGTCGCTCAACGAGCTCTTCAACGTCGGCACGAGCGCTCTCGCCAAGAACACGCCGTCGTACGCCGACCAGAGCTCGTACTTCGCGTTCGACCAGGATCGCGCCGGTGAGCTGCTCGACGACGCCGGCTGGAAGCTCGGGTCGGACGGCGTCCGCGAGAAGGATGGGCAGCCGCTCACGCTGCAGCTGATCTGGGTCACCAACTTCGGCCCCAACCAGACGAGCCTCGAACTCATCCAGCAGCAGCTCGCGCAGGTCGGCGTCACGCTGGAGCTGTCGGGAAGCGTCGTGCCCGACTTCCTCGCGAAGCAGGAGGCCGGCGACTGGGACATCACCTGGGGCAACCTCTCGCGCGCCGATGGAGACGTCCTGCGCACGCAGTTCTCCCAGGCCACGACCAAGGCGAACATCGATGACCCCGAGCTCGAAGCGCTCCTGCAGGGACAGCTGGCGGAGCCGGACCCGGCCAAGCGCGACGCGATCCTCGCCGACGCGCAGGAGCGGATCGCGAGCCAGTACTACCAGATCCCGGTCCACGAGCTGACGTCGATCATCGGCACCCAGGTGGCGGTGCACGGCGTGACCCTCGGCGCCGACTCGCGTCTGGAGTCGCTCGTGGGCGCGTGGAAGGACGCTTCGTGACGAGCCGCCGGGTTCCCCGCGCAGGATTCATCCTCGCGGGGAACCACCCCGCGGGCGATCCGCGCGCCGGGCTCGAGGCAGCGCTTCGGCTGTTCGCCTTCGGTGAGGATCTCGGCTACGACGTGGMCGGCATCCGTCAGCGGCATCTCGAGCGGGGCATCTCGTCGGCGCTGCCGTTCCTCGCGGCGGCCACCCAGCGCACACGCACGATCCGGCTCGAGACCGATGTCGTGCCGCTGGGGTACGAGACGCCCTTCCGCCTCGCCGAGGACTACGGCACCGTCGACGCCCTCTCGGGGGGCCGGGTCAACGTCGGCATCAGCACCTCCTCGCCGCACGGCGACCTGCTCGCCTCGCTGGGGCGGTCGGATGATGCGCTCGACCCGTACGTGCTCATCGAGCGGTTCCTCGCGGCGCTCGAGGGGGAGGTGCTGGCCGATGAGCCGCTGTACACCCCGTACGGGCCGCAGGTGCCGAGGATCGAGCCGCACATCGACGGTCTGCGCGATCGCGTCTGGCTCGGCGGCGGCTCGGAGCGTTCCGTCCGCTGGGCCGCCGCGCACGGGCTGAAGCTCCTGCTCGGCAACCTGAGCGACGCCGGCGGTCACGACACGTTCGAACCGGCGCAGCGCGATCACCTCGATCTCTACCACTCCGAGTTCCAAGGGTCCGGCGACGCCGTCGTCGGCGTCGAGCGCGTGATCGTTCCGACGACGACGGCGACGGCCGAGCAGCGCGCGCACTACCTCGCGTACGCGGAGGCGCGTTCGGCCCGCACAGCGGAGCCCGCCGAACTCGGAGGTCGGCGGGTGGTGTTCCAGCGCGATCTCGTCGGGACGGCCGAGCAGATCGTCGAGCGTCTTGCCGACGACCCGAGCTTCGACGGAGCCACCGAGCTGCGCGTCGCCCTGCCGTACGGCTTCACCGAGGACGAGTACCGACAGATCCTGTTCGACATCCGGCATGCGGTGCTGCCCGCGCTCGGCTGGGAGCCGGGTGCCGAACAGGGGACGGATGCCCGGGCCGACGCATCCATTACGGCTCGTGAAGTCGCATGACCGCCTTTGACGGCGCCTTTCGCGCCCCGCACCGCGGCCAGGACAAGCTGACCATCGAAGCGCAGACCAGGCGCGAGCAGACGAAGTGCTGACGAACAGGAGAACCGATGACCACCACTGAGCCGCTCTCGCCGCTCTCGCCGCTCCGCCTCGGAATCGCGCTGGAGGGTGCCGGCTGGCACCCTGCGGCGTGGCGCGAGCCGTCGGCCCGCCCGACCGAGCTGTTCTCGCCCGCGTACTGGACCGACATCGTGCAGCTCGCCGATCGGGGCGGTGTGGACTTCGCGACGATCGAGGATTCGCTGGCGCTTCAGTCGAGCCGCCATTTCGGCCCGGACGACCGCACCGACGAGGTGCGCGGCCGGCTGGACGCGCTGCTGCTCGCGGCGCGACTGGCCCCCGTGACGGAGCGCATCGGGCTCATCCCGACCGTGACGACCACCCACACCGAGCCGTTCCACGTGTCGAAGGCCGTGGCCACGCTCGATTACGCGAGCCTCGGCCGGGCGGGATGGCAGGCCAAGGTCTCGGGACGCTGGGACGAGGCGCGCCACTTCGGCCGCCGCGACGTGCCCGAGTTCGACCGGATCGACGACCCGCGCGGCCAGGCCTTCGCCGAGGAGCTCTTCGCGGAAGCGGCCGAGGTGGTCGAGGTCGTGCGCCGGCTCTGGGACAGCTGGGAGGACGACGCCGAGATCCGGGATGTCGCGACCGACCGCTTCCTCGATGCCGACAAACTGCACACCGTTGACTTCTCCAGTGACCGCTTCAGCGTGCGCGGGCCGTCCATCACTCCCCGGCCGCCGCAGGGGCAGCCGGTGGTGGCGGCGCTCGCGCACGCGGAGCTTCCCTACCGCTTCGCCGCCGAGTCGGCTGACGTCGTGTTCGTGACGCCGCAGGACATCCACGACGCCGCGGCGATCGTCGGCCAGGTGCGTCGCGCCGAGGACGAGGTCGGCCGCGACGGGGAGCGCCTGCGCATCTATGCGGACATCGTGGTGTTCCTCGACGGTGCGGAGGCGGGCGCCGAGACGGGTGCCTCCCGACTCGCGCGACTCGAGGCGCTCGGGAGGCCGCTCGCCTCCGATGCTCTGGTCTTCACCGGGTCGGCGCCCGAGCTCGCAGATCTCGTGTCGTCGCTCGGCGGCGTCGGCTACGCCGGTGTGCGTCTTCGCCCCGGTGTCACGACCGACGACCTGCCCCGCATCGTGGAGGACGTCATCCCGGAGCTTCGTCGCCGCGACCTGCTCGCGATCCAGGAGGACTCCGTGTCGCTGCGCTCGCGCCTCGGTCTTCCCCCCACGGTCCCCAACCGCTACGCGACAGCGCCTACGCGCTACGCGTCCGCGCTCGCCCGCTGAATCGGCCACTCAGGAGCTCACCATGACCACGAATTCACGCAAGCAGATCATCCTCGCCGCCTACGTCGGGGGCGTCAACGAGCACACGCTCTGGGAGCACCCCGAGGCGGGCAGCCAGATCGACTTCGAGACCTTCCGGCACGTCGCGCAGACCGCCGAGCGGGGGCGGTTCGACTACTTCTTCCTCGCCGAGGGCCTCGCGCTGCGCGAGCGTGCGGGCAAGGTCTTCGAGCAGGATGTCGCGGGGCGCCCCGACACGCTGCCGGTGCTCGCCGCGCTCGCCGCCGTCACCGAGCACATCGGTCTGGTCGGCACGATCAACGCCACCTTCAACGAGCCGTACGAGCTGGCGCGTCAGCTCTTGAGCCTCGACCACCTCTCGGGCGGCCGAGCCGGCTGGAACGTGGTGACGAGCTGGGACGCCTTCACCGGTCAGAACTTCCGCCGCGGCGGCTTCCTGACCCGCGAGGAGCGGTACAGCCGCGCGGAGGAGTTCGTCCGGACCGTCCGCGACCTCTGGGACTCCTGGGCCGAGGACGCGATCGTCGCCGACAAGCAGACGGGCGAGTTCTTGACGGATGCCGCTGCCGGCGCGTTCTCGCGTTCGGGAGCCCAGTTCGACATCGAGGGCCGCTTCACCGTGCCGCGGAGCCCCCAGGGCAACCCCGTCATCGTGCAGGCGGGCATCTCGTCGCAGGGCCGCGACTTCGCGGCGGCGAACTCGGACCTCATCTTCTCGCCGTACTCGCGGCTGCCTGAGGCGCGCGACTTCTATCTCGACATCAAGGCGCGCGCTCGCGGCTACGGGCGCAATCCCGACCACCTGAAGATCATCCCGGGCGCCGGATTCGTCCTCGGCGACTCGCTCGCCGACGCGCAGGACAAGGCGCGGCACATCCTCGAGCAGCAGCTCACCGACCGCACGGTCCAGGTGCTGCTCGAGCACGTGTGGAACCGCGACCTGTCGGCGTACGACATCGACGGTCCGCTGCCGGACGTCGAACCCGATCCGGACGCCGCGCCCATCATCCAGGGTCGCGCATTCATCTACCAGGACCGCTTCGAGACGGTGCGCGCCTGGCGTGAGCTCGCTGAGGCCAAGGGACTGACGATCCGCGGGCTCGCCGCGGAGATCTCGCCGCGTGCGAACTTCATCGGGACGCCGGCGCAGGTCGCCGAGGGGCTGGACGACTTCATCCAGAATGACGGCGCCGACGGGGTCGTGCTGGGCGGGCACTTCACGCCCGGCGGTCTGGACGAGTTCGTCGACACGGTGGTTCCGCTCCTGCAGGAGCGCGGATCCCTCCGCGCCGAGTACGACGGATCGACGCTCCGAGAGAACCTCGGACTGCCCATCCCCGAGCGCCAGGGCGCCCTCGCGGCGACCGGCCGATAGGAGACGAAGACATGACGATCACCGCTGAACCCACCGTGGACCGCGCCCAGTTCGGACGGGACTGGGAGAACTGGCACCGCGGACACGAGGCGCGCCGCGCTGACCCGCACGGCTTCCTCGCCATCACCGGACTGCACTGGCTCTCCTCGGAGCCGTCGGCCGTGGAGGGTCTTCCGGGCGTCTGGTCGACAGGCGAGGAAGGTCCCCTGGTCGACCTCGCCACCGGCGAGTCGCTCGTCGTGGCCGGGCAGACGGTCACCGGCCGCCACGCCTTCGGCGTCATCCCCGAGCGCGGCGGATTGACGGTCGGCTTCGAGGGGGGAGTCATCGAGGTCGCCAAGCGCGGCGGTCACGACATCCTTCGTCCCCGCCGGGCCGATCATCCGTTCCTCGCGACCTACGGCGGCACGCCCACCTACCTGCCGAACCCGCGGTGGCAGGTGCGCGCCCGCTACCTCGCGTACGACGCTCCCCGCTCCACGGAGGTGGGCGCCGCGGTCGACGGGCTGACGCACGTCTACGGCGCCCCCGGGGAGCTCGAGTTCACGCTGCAGGGCGAGGATTTCCGGCTCGTGGCCTTCCCCGGTCACGGCGACGGCGACCTGCTCGTGCTGTTCACCGACGCGACGAGCGGCCTGACGACCTATGCGGCGAACCGCAGCCTGTCGGTGCCCGCCCCCGGCGAGGACGGCTGGACGGTGCTCGACTTCAACCGCGCCGTCAACCTGCCGTGCGCCTACACGGACTTCGCGACCTGTCCGCTGCCCCCCGCCGGAAACCACCTTCCGCTGGGCATCGAGGCGGGCGAGAAGAAGCCGCTGGCACGGGTGCGGGCGGATGCTGCGCTCGGGGCTCCTGCGGTCGGGGCTCCTGCGTGAAGTTCCAGCTGCTCGACATCATCCCGTATCGGGCGGACCCGATCACCGGGCACCAGGTTTCGCCCGCTGACCGGCTGGAGCAGACGCTCGAGGCCGCCGTCCGGGCCGAGGAGCTCGGCTTCGACGCGGTCGCCGTCGGAGAACGTCATGCAGGCCCGTTCCTGTCGTCGTCGCCCACCGTGGTGCTCGCCGCGATCGCGGCGCGCACGAGTCGCGTACGACTCAACTCGGGCGTGACCGTGCTGCCGGTGCTCGACCCGGTGCGGGTGGCCGAGGACTACGCGACCATCGACCAGCTGTCCAGAGGCCGGCTCGAAATCACGATCGGCAAAGGCAACGAGGTCGCGCAGTTCCCGCTGTTCGGCTACGAGATCGACGACCAGTGGGAGCTCCTCGCTGAAAAGTACGCGGTGCTGCGGGCACTCTGGGACTCGGAAGGCGTCGACTGGGCAGGTGGTGAGTTCACCCGTCCGCTGTCGGATGTGACGACTCTTCCGCGACCGTACGCGGGCTCCCCGAGGGTGTGGCACGGCTCGGCCACCACCCTCTTCTCGGCCGCGCTCGCCGCGCGCTGGGGCGACCCGCTGTTCAGCGCGAACGCGCTGCAGCCGCTCGAGAACTACGGCGTGCTCGTCGACCACTACCGGTCGGAGTATGCGCGGCATGGCCACGAGCCGGGCCGGGACTACGTCGCGGCCGGCGCGGGCGCGCTGTTCATCGCCGACACCACCCAGGAGGCGATCCGCCAGTACGGCCCTGTGTACGACGCGATCGTGGCGGCGACGAATGTGCCCGGCAACAACACCTTGTACCGCGACATCCATCACGCCGTCGCAGAGGGCCCGGTCCTCGTCGGAACGGCGCAGCAGGTCATCGACAAGATCGCCGCGTTCCACGCGAGGTTCGGCCACTCCCTGCAGTCGGTCAGCCTTCCCACGACGGTGCCGTTCGCGCAGCAGCTCGAGATCCTCGAGCGTTTCGCCGTCGAGGTGGCACCGGTGCTCCGGCGGGAGCTGCCGACCACGCTGTGGAGCGAACAGGACTCTCCGGTGCGCGAGGTCGTCTCGGCGTGACACGGCTCGCTGACTCTGCGGTCGGGCGGGCCGCGGAGCCGGCGGCCGGATCGCCCGGCACGTCTCCGGCCGAGGCGCCCGGACCTGCCCTGCCCTCGAATGCCGCCGAGGCGGTCCTCTCCTCCCGCGCCTCGGCCGCCGCATTGTGGTCGTGCCTGGGCGCCGGCTTCGCGACGCTCTTCGACGCGACGACCGTCGCGTACACGGCTCCCTCGCTGGCCGCCAGCATGGATGCCTCGACCGCCTCGCTGCAGTGGTTCCTGGCATCCTTCTCGCTGACGTTCGGTCTCGGACTCGTTCCCGCGGGCAGGCTCGGTGACGCGTTCGGGCGAAGGCGTCTGTTCGTCGCCGGTCTGACGGTGTTCCTGATCGGGGGGCTGCTGTCGGCGGGCGGCCCCGTCATCGGCGCGGTCATCGCGGGCAGATTCGTGCAGGGCCTGGGGGCCGGCTTCGTGAGCGCCCAGGTGCTCGGGGTGATCCAGGATCTCTACCACGGCGCCGCGCGCATCCGCGCGTTCGTCGCCTACACGGCCGCGGGTGCCGTCGCGGGACTGACCGGACCGCTCGTCGCCGGCCTCGTGCTGACCCTCGCCCCGGCCGACGCCGCGTGGCGGCTGATCCTGCTCGCGCCGCTGCCGCTCACCGGCTTCGCGATCGTGCTCGCCCTCCGCGGGCTCCCGCGCACAGATGTGAGCCGCCCGCGAGTGACTCTCGACCTCCCCGGCATCGCGATCCTCGGCGCGATCGTCGTGCTCCTGATGCTCCCGGTGATCGAGCCGGGCATGCAGGGGGCTCCGCAGCTCGTCGTGCTCGCAGCATCCGGAATCCTGCTGGTCTTCTTGATCATGTGGGAGCGCGCGTATGTGCGCCGGGGGAAGCTGGCGCTCTTCACGCCGGTGCTCGTGCGCTCGCGCGGGTTCGTCGCGGGCAACCTCGTCGCCCTGCTGTGGTTCGGGGCGCTGCTCGCTCAGGGCAGCGTGCTGACGCTCTACCTTCTGCAGACGACCGGCGCGCCCGCGATCGTGATCGCCGCCGTCTTCGTTCCGGGGGCACTGGGACGTCTCGCCGTCTCACTCGTGAGCCGGCAGCTCTTCGCTCGGTGGGGGATCGCGGTGCTCATCGGGGGTCTCGCGACCGAGGCCGTGCTGACGGCCGGGCTCGCCGCATCCGTCACCGTTCTCAGCACTGCTGGGCTGCTCGTGGTGGTGGCCGTCGTCAACTTCGTCCTCGGGATCGCGGGAGGTCTGGTCGAGCCGCCGTTGCGGACCGTGACGCTCTCGCACGCGACGCCCGCGCTGCACGGGGTTGCGGCATCCTTCTTGCAGCTGACGCAGAGGCTGTCGGCCACGTATGTCGTGGCTCTCGCGTCGGGGATCCTGCTCGGCGCTGCCGGAGCGCCGACCGCGGAATCGCTGCAGAGCGCCCTCGCGCTGTGCGCGGCGGGAGTCGCGATCTCGGCGCTCATCGCGTTCGATCCGTCGCTTCGCCGGGCGGCGGTCGCGTTACGGGGTGTTGCCGCCGACGCGGTGCCCGGGGTGCAGGCAGGCGAGAATGGCGCGGTGCCAGAGACGACTGCCGTGTGGACCATCGAGACCGTGGCGTGGGACGACTCCCGCGCGATTGCGCTTCGTGCGGCGATGGATGCCGAGATCGGCCCTCGCTACCACGACAAGCTCGAGGGGATCAGCGACGAGGAGGCAGAGCGTCTGGGAGCGGCTCTCGCCATCGACCCGCACACGATCACCGCGACCGTCGTTGCATCGGATGCCGAGGGCAGGGCGGTCGGACACGCGGCGCTCCGGGATCTCGGCGAGGTGCTCTCTGGATCGCCGTACGCCGGCTCGCTCGAGGTGAAGCGCGTCTACGTCGCACCGGAGGCGCGGGGAACGGGGCTGAGCCGCGCCTTGATGGCGGAGCTGGAGCACATCGCGGCCGTTGCCGGGGTCGGACGTCTCATCCTGCAGACGGGGGACAGGCAGCCCGAGGCCGTCGGGCTCTACGAGAGGATCGGCTACACCCCGATTCCGATCTATCCGCCGTACCTCGCGATCACGTTCTCGAACTGCTTCGAGAAGAACGTCGTGGCGTGAGCGAGGCTCTTTCGCTCGACGCCGAGGCCGTCGTCATCGGTGCGGGCGTCATGGGCGCCGCGACAGCGTGGCAGCTGGCTCGCCGCGGGGTCGATGTGGTGCTGGTGGAGCGCTTCTCGATCGGGCACAGGCACGGCGCCTCGCACGGCGCTTCCCGCAACTTCAATCTCAGCTACGAGGACGAGCGGCACTTGGGCTGGCTGCGCGAGGCCTCGGTGCTCTGGCGCGAGCTCGAGGCCGAGATCGGCGAGGGCGTCCTCACGGCGACCGGGATCGTGAACCACGGCCCGGGCCGCGACTTCGCACAGGTCGCGGCCGCCGTGTCGGTCGGGGGCTTCGACACCGAACTCCTCGACCCGGCCGAGGCGTCGTCGCGCTGGCCGGGGTTCCGCTTCGCGGGCCAGGTGCTGCACACGCCGCAAGCCGGGCGACTCCACGCCGATCGTGCCGTCGCGGGGTTCGCGGCTGCCGCCGAGGCGCGGGGAGCGCGGGTCGTGCAGCAGACGGCTGTGGTCGGCGGAACGGTCGGTGATGACGCCGTCGAGGTGCGGGTGCGGGACCAAGGCGGCGGCGAGGGCGTGATTCGGGCACGGCGAGCGGTGGTGACCTCCGGAGCGTGGACGCGCGACATCCTTTCGGTCTTGGGTGCGTCCTCGCAGGTTGCTGGATTTGGATTGCCGCCGCTGCGCGTGACGCAGGAGCAGCCGGCCTTCTTCGCCCCTCTCGACGGCATCGAGGAGTGGCCCGGCTTCAACCACGCGCCGTCCCTCGACGACCCGGCGACCGCCTGGTTCCGCAGCGGTGTGTATGGCATGGGGTCGCCCGGCGAGGGCATCAAGGCGGGGTGGCACGGCGTGGGGCCCGAGACGCATCCCGATCGCCGCACCTACGAACCAGACCCCGTCCTGTCAGCGCTGATCCGGCGGTACGCCGACGAGTGGCTTCCGGGAGTGGATTCCTCGACCATGCGCGAGATCACCTGCACGTACACGTCGACGCCCGACTCGGCGTTCTTCCTCGAGCGCGTCGGACCCGTGGCCGTGGGAGCAGGGTTCTCCGGACACGGCTTCAAGTTCGCTCCCGTGATCGGGCGAATCCTCGCGGACCTCGTGGAGGAGGCGCGCTGAGGTTCGTCGGCGCGCGCCCGCGCAGACCCGAGGGGATCTGCGATTCCGAGGAGGAATTCGGCGGAAACGACCCTCGGAATCGCAGATCTCCTCGCAATTGCGCGCGATGTCGGGGCCCTCAAGGGATGTTCGGAGCAGGAAGCAAGACACCGGGTGCCCTGGGTCGCGGCCTCTTCGTCGGTGCGGCCGCGCAGACCCGAGGGGATCTGCGATTCCGAGGAGGAATTCGGCGGAAACGACCCTCGGAATCGCAGATCTCCTCGCAATTGCGCGCGATGTCGGGGCGCTCAAAGGGATGTTCGGAGCAGGACGTCAGGAGATGTCGAGACCGAAGGTCAGCAGGTCGATCCACCGGTCCGGCTCCACCTCGATGCGCTTCTCGCGGTCGGGGAGGCGACGGAAGCCGATCTTCGCGTAGAGCGCGTGAGCGCCGAGCATCTGAGGTCCGCTGTTCATGACGACGCGGTGCGATCCCCGTTCCCTTGCGAGCTCGATCACGTGTCGGGTGAGTGCCTCGCCGATGCCGCGCCCCCGGCCCGCCGGTGCGACTGCGAGCTGCCGGAAGTCGGTCTCTCCAGGTTCGGCGACGGGGGACAGTGGGCGCCCCGCGGGTGCGACCCAGACCGTGCCGAGGATCGTGTCATCCGAGTCGACGGCCACCCACACGTCTCCATCGTTGACCCGGCCCGCCACATCGCGAAGGGACTCCAGGTATGACTCGGAAAGGTCGCCGTAGCTCGCGGAATACGCGTCGGCGGTGACGCGGCCCGCCTCTTCATGCTCCTCAGGCCGCACGAGGCGGATCGTGAGGGTGGCGCTTTCGGCGGGCTGGGCAGTGGCGGTCATGCGAAGACCGCCTGGGTCCCGAGACCCGACTCTGCGTTCTCTGCAGACTCCGCCGGCGCTCCGGACTTCGCCAGCGCCCCAGACTCCGCCGACGCTCCAGACTTCGCCAGCGCTCCGGCCTCTGCGGGCGCGTCACCCGCCACGTTCCCACCAAACCCGGCACCAACGCCGCCGACACCGACCGCGCTCCGCGCCTCGAGCCCCCACGCCTTAGCCAGCAGTTCGTACGATCGCTCCCGGTCCGCCGGATCGTGCGTGATGCTCGTGATGAGCAGTTCGTCGGCTCCGGTCACTCGGCGGACCGTCTCCAGGCGGTCCGCGACGGCGTCAGCGCTGCCCGTGATCTGCGTCGCGACACGATCGCGCACGACCTCGAGGGCTGCGTGATCGAGGGGGTTCGCGAGCGCGCGCTCGGGGCTGGGGAAGGGGAGGGCGCCCTGACCGGCGCGGATGCTGTGCACCCAGCGAGGGTAGCCCGCCGCGAGTCGAATCGCCTCGTCGCTCGAATCAGCCGCGAGGACATCGACCGAGACGATCACGTAGGGCTCGTCCAGCACACCGGGCCGGAAGGCCGCGCGGTACGCCTCGACGGCCTCGAGCACGAAGGTGGGAGCGACATGGTAGTTCGCGCCGAACGGCAGTCCGAGGCGCCCGGCGAGCTCAGCGCTGGGTCCGGCGGTGCTACCGTGCAGCCAGACCTGGATGTCCTGCCCTTCGGCGGGCGTCGCGTGAACAGGGACGCCTTCCGGGGCGACGTACGTGCCGTCGATCAGCGCGAGGATGTCGAGCACATCCTGCTCGAAGCGGTCGGCGTCACCCGCCGTCCGACCGAGGAGCCGGGCCTGCGCGATGAAGCGGGCGGGGTCGGGGGAGAAGGTGTGCGTGGCGGGAAGCAGGAGGCCATCGACGATGCGCTCGTCGCGCACCGGCGGGCGAGGGGGGCCAGCGGCGACGCCCGTCGATCCCGACCGCCCGATGCCGAGATCGAACCGTCCGGGATGCAGCGCCGCCACCACGCCGGCCGCCTCGACGACCTGCAGGGGAGAGTAGTTGCCGATGATCGTCGCCGCGGTCCCGATGCGGATCTCCGAGGTGGCCGCAGCGATCGCCGCCAGCAGGACGTGCGGCGCGGCGCCCGCAACGCCCGGGTTCAGGTGGTGCTCGGCGAGCCAGTAGCGGCTGAAGCCGAGCTCTTCGGCGCGACGCGCGAGCGCGATGCTGGCGCGAAGTCCGTCAGCCGGCGTCTGGCCCTCACCGAAGGGCGAGAGGTCGAGCACCGAGAGGGGTGTCGTGGTCATCGGAGGCTCCTCGGGGGACGTGAGGGAACGGGAACGACAGCGGGCGGAACCTGGGGAGGCTCCGCCCGCGCCGGGGCATCGTCAGGACTTGGGAAGACCCGCCGGGTTGACCTCCGACGCGTCGAGCGCCTCGGAGTCGAGCCCCCAGAACTCGAGCAGCTCGGTGTACGTGCCGTCCTCGATGATCGAGTTGAGGACGATCGAGACCGGCTCGATCAGGCCGTTGCCCTTCTTGGTGCCGGCCGCGATGTCGGCCGTGAGGGGCCACCCTCCCGACACGATGCCGACGAGCTTCGTCTCGCCCGTCTCGAGCGCCGACCAGGCCGACGTCGCGTTCGGGCCGAAGGTGGCGTCGACGCGTCCCGACTGCAGCGCCAGCGTCGCGGCGGCGTTGTCGTCGTAGTACTGCAGCTCGGCCGGGGCCTTGCCGGCGTCTTCGAGCTCCTTGTTCCACGCCAGCAGCACCTGCTCCTGGTTGGTGCCCGAGCCGACGACGATCTTCAGGCCCGAGATGTCTGCCGCTTCGGTGATGGAGTCGATCTTGCTGTCTGACTTCACGTAGAAGCCGAGCAGATCCTTCCGGTAGCTCGCGAAGTCGTACAGCTCCTTGCGCTCTTCGGTGACCGTGACGTTGGACGTGATGAGGTCGTACTTGCCGGACTGGATGCCGAGCGGCCAGTCCGCCCACGCGACGACCTGCGGGTTGTACTCGAGCCCGAGGCCCTCGGCGATGAGCGAACCGAGGTTCGGCTCGGTGCCGGCCACGTCGGTGGGGGCAGAGGTGCCCTCCGGTTGGTAGCTCAGCGGCGGCACGAAGGCGCCGATCGCGACGGTGAGCTTGCCGGCCTGCGCCGGCGTGAAGCCGCTCGCTGCGAGGGCATCGACAGCCTCGGGCACCGGATCGATGTGGAACCACGTGATCTCATCGGTCGCCGTGTTGGCTGACTCAGCCGCGGGCTCGGCGGCGGCAGCCGCATCGCCACGCGGCTGGTTGCCGTTGTTGATGCTGACGGCGGTGAACACACCTCCGACGATGGCGACGAGCGCGATCGCGCCTGCCCCGATCGCGATTCCCTGCTTCTTGCTGATGCTGGCCATGATGCTGTGTCTCTCTTCTTTCGGGATGCCTCGTGCCGGAGCGGTGCTCAGGCCAGGACTTTGGCGAGGAACTCCCGCGTGCGCGGGTGCTCCGGGTTGATCAGGACCTGCTCGGGCGGTCCGACTTCGAGGATCCGACCGCCGTCGACGAACACGATCCGGTCGGCCACTTCACGGGCGAAGCCGATCTCGTGCGTGACGATGAGGAGCGTCGTGCCGCTGCGCGCGAGGTCGCGGATGACGTCGAGCACCTCGCCCACCAGCTCCGGGTCCAGCGCGCTCGTCGGCTCATCGAAGAGCAGGACCTTGGGGCTGAGGGCGAGCGCGCGAGCGATCGCGACGCGCTGCTGCTGTCCGCCCGAGAGCTGGCGCGGGTAGTGGTCGGACTTGTCGGCCAGCCCCACCCGCTCGAGCAGGCTCGTTGCGAGGTCGCGCGCGGCATCCTTCTGGAGAATGCCGGTCGCGACCGGGGCCTCGATGATGTTCTCGATCGCGGTCAGGTGCGGGAACAGGTTGAAGTTCTGGAAGACGATGCCCACCTGCGTGCGCCGCTTCAGGATCTCCTTCTCGCGCAGCTCGTAGAGCTTCTCGCCCCGGCGCTCGTAGCCGATGAACTGGCCGTCGAGCGTGACCGAGCCGCGGTCGACGGACTCGAGGTGGTTGATCGTGCGCAGCAGCGTCGACTTGCCCGAGCCGCTGGGTCCGAGGATCGCGACGACCTCGCCCGGCTGCACGGTGAGGTCGATGCCGGACAGGACCTCGAGACCGCCGTAGCTCTTGTGCACGTTGTGGATCTCGACCAGGCCACGCGTGACGGCAGGGCTCGAAGCAGGGCTCGCGGCAGGGCCGGCGGCCGGGGTGATGGTGCTCATCGGTTCTCCTCGGGAGTACGGATGCCGGCATCCGTCGTTGCAGGGAAAGTGAGGGCAGAGGCGCTGTCAGCGGCAGGACCGGGTGCCGAGGGGGTGTCGTCGCCGAGGCGCGCCCACTGCACCGAAGCCCAGCCGCGGAAGCGCTGGAAGGGGGTGGGAGGCAGCACCCGCACCGACCCGCGGGCGTAGTGCCGCTCGATGTAGTACTGGCCGATGCTCAGGATCGTGGTGATGAGGGTGTACCAGACCACCGCCACGAGCAGCAGCGGGATCACGCGGCTGTTGCGGTTGTAGATCACCTGGACGGCGTAGAAGACCTCGGGGATCGCGATGACGAAGACGACGGATGCGCCCTTCACGAGCCCGATGATCTCGTTGGTCGCGTTCGGGACGATGGAGCGCATCGCCTGCGGGAGGATGATGCGGAACAGGCGCTTGTGCGAAGGGATGCCGAGGGCTGCGGCCGCTTCGGACTGCCCCTGGTCGACCGACAGCAGCCCGCCGCGGATGATCTCGGCCGAATAGGCGGCCTGGTGGAGGCCGAGACCCAGGATCGCCGCAGCGAAGGCGCTGATCAGGTTGACGGTCGGGAACTCGACGATCCAGAAGTCGGTCGTGAAGGGGGTGCCGAGACCCAACGTGGGGTAGAGGTAGCCGAGGTTGTACCAGACGATGATCTGCACCACGAGTGGCACGGAGCGGAAGAACCAGATGTACGACCACGAGGCGGATCGGAGGAGCGGCGACTTCGAGAGGCGCCCGAGCGCGATCACCGTGCCGAGGGTGAAGCCGATGATCGCCGAGATGGCGGTGAGCGACAGCGTGTAGCCGATGCCGATCAGCACCGGCTCAGCGAAGAAGTAGTGCGCGAAGACGTCCCACTCGTAGTTGGCGTTCGTGATCACCGACCAGACGAACTGCGCGACGAGGAACAGCACGATGGCGCCGAGCGTCCAGCGGAACCAGTGGCGCGTGTGCACGACGGGGAACGATCCGAGGTCGACCCGGTCGCTTCCGCTCGACAGCGCGCCTGCCGCGCCTGCCGCGCCGGTCGGGAGGCCGTCGGCGAGCGGCGGCTCAACGGTGCGGATGCGGTCATCTGCGGTGGTGGTCATGGCGATCCCTCAGGTCGTGGTCGCGGCCGATCGGGCCGACGTCCGTTCACGCTAGGGCGGCGCCGCACACGGCGTCGGGGGACCGCTCACACGGGGTAAAGATGCGTCGCACGAGGTAACACGACGCAAGGATCCGCCGTCAGGTTGCGGCATGTTTCGAGGCCGGATGCAGCCCACCCGCGCACGCCCCGACAATCGTGATATGCCCCACTTGATCACCCCCGGCGAGCTCGTCTCCGCTCGCGACTCGGGCCGGCGCGTGCGCCTGCTCGACGTGCGCTGGCGCCTCGACGCGCCTGAGGGGCGGCCGGAGTACATCGACGGCCATCTGCCGGACGCCGTCTATGTCGACCTCGAGCGGGAGCTCGCGCGACCTGGATATCCCGAGGAGGGCCGTTATCCGCTGCCGACCCTGCACGACCTCGAGAGGGCGCTGCGCCGCTGGGGCGTCGACGACGGCGATCTCGTCGTGGCCTACGACGACAACCACTCCGTCGCCGCGGCTCGCGTGTGGTGGCTGCTGCGCCGGCGCGGGGTGGACATCCGGGTGCTCGATGGCGGCATCCGCGCCTGGGTCCGCGCGGGGAACGTGCTCGAGCGCGGGGACCATGCGCCGGCACCGGGCAACGCCACACTCCGGGATGCCGACCTCGGCATCGCGACGATCGACGACGCGGCACGGGCGCATGTCGACGGCTATCTCGTCGACGTCCGCGCTCCCGAGCACTACCGCGGCCTCGCGGGAACGCTCGACCCGGTCGCCGGCCACATCCCCGGGGCATTGAACATCCCGGTCGTGACGCACATCGCCCGCGACGGGGCGCTCACCTCGCCGCAGGAGATCCGGGCGAGCCTCGCGGCACGCGGCGTCGACCCGCACCTGCCCATCACCCTCTACTGCGGTGCCGGGATCAGCTCTGCCCACACCGCCCTGGCGCTCACGCAGATCGGCGTGGAGGCGACGATCTTCACCGGCTCATGGAGCCAGTGGGCGCGCTCCAACCGGTCGGTGGCCGTCGGACCGACCCCCTCGGACCTGCTCGCGCACGTCTAGTCTCCCGAGGCTCAGAGGAGCCCGAGGCTCAGACCGGCTCCGCCTCGGCGGGCGCAGCGACGGCTCTCGCGGGGCGGGCACGCACGAGCCACAGCACATCCCGTCCGAACGATTCGAGCAGCATCCCGAAAGCCGTGAGGGTGACGGCGAACGACACCCACTCCGGGAAGAGTCCGGATGCCGCTGCCACCAGGGCGATGCCCGCACACGCCGTGACCACCTTTCGCCAGTACCGAGGGGGGAGGGTCGCGCGCATCCAGGGCAGCATCCAGCCGGCCGCGATGAACAGGTACCGGAGCGCGCCGATGAGGACGACCCACCACCCCACGTCCTGCGCGACGTAGACGCCGAGGACGAGCAGCACGTAGGCGTCGACCTCCATGTCGAAGCGCGCGCCCAGTTCGCTTTCGGAGTGGGTGCGCCGTGCGACCCAGCCGTCGACCGCGTCCAGTGCCAGGGCGGGAATCGCCAGGCCGATGAGCAGCGGCACGGGGATCGGGGCGACGAAGGAGGTCGCGACGAGCGCCGTCACCCCTGCCACGAGAGACGATCGCGCGGCGGTCACCGCGTTGGCCCAGCCGAAGTGCGGCATCCCGCTGCGGCGCAACCCCCTCGCGAGGAGCGCGTTCGACACGACAAGGTAGGCCATGCCGGCGAACCACCCGAGAGGGGACAGATGCCCATACCCGGACACCACGATGAGCACCGCGACGCCGCCGGCGACCGCGATCATCGGTGCGAACTGAACCTTCGTCATCGTTCCGACCGTTCTCCCCTCGTGCATACAAGTGATTACACGGTGCACGGGTATCAGGGAGTTCACTTGCGGATCGGATCGAAATGAGGCAGGCGACGTCGTTCTGGGTGGAGGATCCCGGCTCGGGCCGGCTCCGGACCGAGGATCTGGCTGCGCCCGCGACCGGCGAGGTGCTCGTGCGGACGCTCTACACGGGCATCAGCCGCGGCACGGAATCGCTGGTCTACCGGGGTGAGGTGCCCGAGGGCGAGCGCGACCGCATGCGCGCGCCCTTCCAGGCGGGGGACTTCCCCGCCCCGGTCAAGTACGGCTACCTCAACGTCGGCGTGGTCGAGTCGGGTGATGCCGAGCTCGAGGGCTCGACGGTGTTCACGCTGTTCCCGCACCAGTCGGCATTCGTGGTGCCGGCCTCGGCCGTGACCGTCGTGCCCGCGGCGGTTCCCGCGCGCCGGGCCGTTCTGGCGGGCGCCGTGGAGACCGCGATCAACATCCTGTGGGATGCCGCGCCCCTGGTCGGCGACCGTGTCACCGTCGTGGGGGCGGGCATGATCGGATGCTCCGTCGCACGCGTGGTGGCCGGCATCCCGGGCATCGATGTCACGGTCGTCGACGTCGACAGCACCAAGGCCGAGGTCTGCGAACGACTCGGGGTGCCCTTCGCATCCCCGGGCGATGCTCCACGCGAACGCGACATCATCATCGACACCAGCGGATCGGATGCCGGGCTGCAGCTCGCGATCGACTCCGCGAGGATCGAAGGCGAGATCATCGAGGCCAGCTGGTTCGGGGACCGCGAGGTGCGGATCAGCCTGGGCGGTGCGTTCCACTCGCGGCGGCTTCGGATCCGCTCCAGCCAGGTGGGGATGGTGGCGCCTCGCCGTCGGGGCGCCCGCACGAACGCCGACCGGCTGCGGCTCGCCCTCGAACTGCTGCGCGACCCCGCGTTCGATGCCCTGCTCACCGGGGAGTCGTCGTGGCGCGAGCTGCCCGCGGCGATGGCCGCGGTGGCAGACGGATCCTCGCCGGGACTGTGCCACACGATCGACTGGAGCGACGACGCATGACCTACTCCCTCACGGTGCGCGACCACATCATGGTGGCCCACAGCTTCACGGGCGAGATGTTCGGTCCCGCCCAGCGGCTGCACGGCGCGACGTTCGTCGTGGACGCCACCTTCCGCGCCCGTGAGCTGGACGCCGACGGGGTCGTGGTCGACATCGGGCGCGCGAGCGAGGCCCTGCGCGGCATCCTGTCGGGCCTGTCGTATCGCAACCTCGACGACGAGCCCGACTTCCGGGGCGTCAACACGACGACCGAGCGGCTCTGCAGCGTCATCGCCGACCGGCTCGTCGCGGCTCTGCGCGCCGGCGGGCTCGGAGAGGCGGCGCTCTCGGGCATCGTCGTCACGCTGCACGAGTCGCACATCGCCTGGGCGTCGTACGAGGTCGAGCTGTGAGCGCCCCGGGCTCGGTTCGCGACGCCCGCTCGGTGGCCCGCCCGCCGGCGACCCGCACCCTGCGCTTCATCGTGCCCGACGGCATCGAGGAACCCTCCCGCGTGAGCGGAGGCAACGTCTACGACATGCGCGTGCGCGACGCTCTCGCAGCGCTCGGCTGGCGGGTGCAGCAGGACGAAGCGGCGCCGGATGCCGCGGCGTCGGCTCTGGCGGCGGTCGACGACGACGCACTCGTCCTGATCGACGGACTGGTCGCCGGGCGCTCCGCAGAGGCCGTCGTCGCCGAGAGCGATCGCCTCCGCGTGGTCGTGCTCGCGCACATGGTGTCGGAGGCATTCCCCGACGCCGATCCGTCGGTGGCCGAGGCGGAGCGCCGCGCTCTGAGCGCCGCCCGCCTCATCATCGCGACCAGCGACTGGACCCGCTCGCAGCTGGTGTCGAGAGGAATCGCGGCGGCCGATCGCATCCGTGTCGCCAGGCCCGGAACGGATGCCGCTCCCACCGCGCACGGCACCGCACGAGGGGGTGCCCTCCTCTGCGTCGGGCTCGTCGCACCGCACAAAGGGCAGGACGTGCTGATCGGCGCGCTCGCCGACCTGCACGGCCGGCCCGACTGGACGTGCACGATCGCCGGCGCGACCGACCACGAGACCGGCGAGTCCCGGTTCGCGGATGAGGTCGCCCGTCGCGCGGACGAAGCCGGGATCGGCGACCGAGTGCGATTGGCGGGCGTGCTCACGGGCCCGGCGCTGGAGGCGGCATACCGCGATGCCGACCTTCTCGTCGCCCCGTCTCGCGTCGAGGCGTACGGCATCGCGGTCGCGGACGCGCTGGGTCGCGGCATCCCTGTGGTCGCCAGTGATGTCGGCGGTATCTCGGAGGCTGTCGGGTCCCGTCGCGGAGCGATCCTGGTGCCGCCGGACGACCCCGTGGCCCTCGGCGCAGCCCTCGCGCGCTGGATCGACGATGCGGCGTTCCGTTCCGAGCTCGCCCGGGCGGCGCGCCGCGGCGCAGCCGCCCGGCGCGACTGGCATGACACGGCGGCTGCGGTCGCCCACGCACTCGAGGAGGTGGCGGCATGACGGATGTGATCCTGGTTTCGACCGACTGGCTCGCGCTGCGGGAGGATGCCGACGGTCGTTCGCGGTCGCGGCGGCTCGCCCGCGCGGCGGGACGCCGGCTGGAGGAGCCGCTCGTCGTGCACGACCTCGGCAGCGGAACCGGCTCGATGATGCGCTGGCTCGCCCCCTTGCTGCCGGGGCGCCAGACGTGGGTGCTCCACGACTGGAACGCCGACCTGCTCGAGGCCGCCGCATCCCGGCCCGGCATCGACGGGCGGGGTGATCGGGTGCAGGTGACCAGCAGCGTCGAGCACTTCGAGCATCTGCGCCCGGACCACCTGGACGGAGCATCGCTCGTGACCGCGTCCGCGCTGCTCGACGTCCTCACGCAGGACGAGGTCGAGGCGATCGTCGCCGCCTGCGTCGCGGCCGGGGCCCCTGCATTCTTCAGCCTGTCCGTCATCGGACGGGTCCGGATGGAACCCGCGGACCCCGGAGACCGGGTGTTCCAGGCGGCCTTCAACGACCATCAGCGACGGGTCGAGGACGGCCGTCGCCTGCTCGGACCCGACGCCGTGGCCTCGGCGGTCGAAGCGTTCCGGCGGGCGGGGTGGTCCACCAGGGTCGCCGGTTCGGGGTGGCGCCTCGGCGCCGCTGACCGGGCACTCGCCGCCGAGTGGCTCGAAGGCTGGGTCGGTGCCGCAGTCCAGCAGCGGCCGGCACTCGCGGAATGGGGCGAGGAGTACCTCGTGACGCGCCGGCGACAGCTCGCCGCGGGTCAGCTGCACGCCGTCATCCATCACGCCGACCTGCTCGCCTTCCCGCAGTGAACGCCATGAACGCCGTGAACACCGCGGGCGGCGGGGGCACGGCGGGTGCCATGGGTGCGCGGACGGTTCTCCGCCAGCGGTGCCGAGCCGTGCTCCGCTCGCCACGGGCGCGCGCCGGCCTCAACGCAGTGGCGGGCATCGCGATCCTCGCCGGAATCGTCGCGATCGCGGGCGGCGAGCCGTTCATCCGCGGCCTGACATCGGTGACTCCAGGCGCCATCGCCGCGGCCGCGAGCCTGACGGCGATCGCCACGTGGGCAGCCGCGTGGCGCTGGCGGCTCGTCTCTGCAGGCCTGGGCGTACCGCTCGGGCCGGGGAGCGCGTTCGCGTCCTACTACCGGTCGCAGTTCCTCAACAGCGTGCTGCCCGGCGGAGTGATGGGCGACGTGCACCGCGCGTTCGCGCACGGCATCGAGGAGGCGCGCATTCCGGATGCCTCCCGTGCCGTCGTGTCGGAGCGCGCAGCGGGGCAGGCCGTCCAGCTGGTGCTGGCCGCGGTCGTGCTGGCCGGGCTGGGGGTGACCGCGTATTCGAGCGCCGTGGACGGCGTGCTGCTCGCGCTCCTCGTGGGCTGCGCCGCCGTCGGGCTCGTCCTCGCCCTGAGCCGCCGGGTCCGCAGGCTCGTCGCGCGCGAGCTTTCCCGCGCGCGGGCGGCGTTCGCCCCGCGCTGCACGGTCGTGCGGGTCGTCGTCGCATCGGCGCTCGTCGTGTCGTGTCACGTCGCGACGTTCGTCGTGGCGTGCTTCGCGGTGGGGATCGAGGCCTCCCCGGAGCGCGTCGTCGCGGTCTCGATCGTCGTCGTGCTCGCAGCATCCCTTCCATTAGCCGTCGGAGGCTGGGGGCCGCGCGAGGGCGCCGCTGCGTGGGCGTTCGGCGTCGTCGGCCTGGGAGCAGCGGATGGCATCGCGGCCTCGACGGCGTATGGCGTGCTCGCTATGATCGCGCTGACTCCCGGAGCCGTGGTCATCGGCGCGTCGGCGCTGCGGCACCGGCGAGCCCTGGCCTCCCCAGACCCCGTCACCCTCGCCTCACGAGAGGAGCCGACGATATGACCAGGCCATACGTCACCCTGAGCTGCGCGATGTCGATCGACGGCTACCTGGACAGCGCCGATCCGCACAAGCTCGCCATGTCGAACAGCGCAGACTTCGACCGCGTCGACCAGCTCCGCGCCGACAGCGACGCCATCCTCGTGGGCGCCTCCACCGTCCGACGTGACGACCCCCGGCTGCTCGTGCGCAGTGCGGAGCGGCGGCGGCAGCGCACCGCGTCAGGGCGCGCCGAATCTCCCGCCAAGGTCACAGTGACGGCATCCGGTGACATCTCGGCCGACGCCGCGTTCTTTCGGGAAGGGGATGCCGAGAAGATCGTCTACTGCCCCGAAGCGGTCGAGCAGGCGCTCGCCGCGAAGCTCGGCGGTGCCGCCACGGTCGTCGGTCTGCACGGCGACGAGGTCGCGATGTGCGACGTCCTGCTCGACCTCGAGTTGCGCGGCATCAAGCGGCTGATGGTCGAGGGCGGGGGGCACGTGCACACGCAGTTCCTGACCGACCAACTCGCCGATGAGCTGCAGCTGGTGGTGGCTCCCTTCTTCGTGGGCGAGTCGCGGGCTCCTCGCTTCGTCGAATCCGGCCACTTCCCCTGGACGGTGAAGCACCGCGCGACACTCGCCGAGACCCGGCAGATCGGGGACGTGGTGCTGCTGCGCTATGCGCTGTCGGATCGGTTCGACCCATCCGCGTGCCCCGCCGCGGCCGCCGCGGGAGGCGCTCACGTGTCTGCCGTCGAGCAGCGCGATCTGAGGCCCGCGCGCCTTCCCTGAACCGCGGAGCCCGCCGTGTCGTGATCTCGACATGGATTCCTACACGATCGCGGGTCTGCCCCTCCATGTGCTCCTCGTGCACGCCGTCGTCGTGCTCACGCCGCTGACGGCGCTCGCGCTGCTGCTGCACGCCTTCTGGCCGACGGCCGCCCGCCGTCTCGGCATCGTGACGCCGCTGGCTGCGCTCCTCGTGCTCGTTCTGGTGCCCATCACGGCGAACGCGGGCGGAGCGCTGCGCGATGCCGTGGTGCTCACCGACGCCGTCGAGCGACATGCCGAACTCGGCGACACGCTCCTGCCGTGGGCGATCGGGCTCTTCGTCGTGGCGACCGCCGTGTGGCTGTGGGCGCGGACCGGCACGCCCTCGCGCAGTGGGTGGGGCAGGTTCTCCGGCAGAGGATGGGCCGAGAAGCGGATGCCGCGCGGCGGCGTCGTCGCGATCGACATCGTGCTGAAGGTGCTCGCGGTCGTCGTGGCGGTCGGCATCATCATCGACGTCATCCTCATCGGCGATGCCGGAGCCCGGGCCGTGTGGAGTTCGGTGGTCTCGGGCTGAATCACCGCTGCCGGGTCGGGTCAGTCGGCGCCGTTCCGCGCGCTGCGGCGCTCGACGAGCAGCGTGTCGCGCCACTTTCCGGCATGCTCGCCGAGAGCCGAGCGGGCGATGCGCTCCCGGCGTCCGACCACCCGGAAGCCGGCAGCCTCGTGGAGTGCCAGGCTCGCCCGGTTCTCGGGGAAGATGCTCGACTGGATCGTCCAGTATCCGGCCTCGTCCGCGGCGTCGACGAACGCCGTGAGCAGCATCCGTCCCATCCCGCGCCCCCGCGCGTCGCGGTGCAGATAGACCGAGTGCTCGATGACGCCTCGATATGCGGCGCGGGTCGAGACGAGGGATGCTGCGGCCCAGCCGAGCACGCGCGCGTCATCGTCCTCGGCGACCAGGCGCGGTGAAGGGACCTTGCCAGCGTCGAACGCCTCCCACGACGGGGTGCTCGTCTCGAACGTCGCCTCGCCATCCTCGATGCCGTGCCGGTACGCCTCCTCGACGGCCCTCCAGTCCGCCGCTGTGAGCTCACGGATGCGCGGCATCAGCAGCAGCCACCCTCGGCCGTCGAGCACACTCCCGTCGCCGGAAGCACCAGTTGGATGCTCGAGGCGCCGGCAGCATCGCCCGCGAGCCACGCGACGACCGATCGCACCTGCTCATATCCGGTCGCAAGGAGGAAAGTCGGARCCCGGCCGTAGGACTTCATGCCGACGATGAAGAAGCCCGGCTCCGGATGAGTGAGCTCTCGGAAGCCGTGCGGCTCGACGGTGCCGCACGAGTGGACATTCGGGTCGATCAGCGGTGCCAGGCGCTTCGGGGCTTCGACGATCTCGTCCAGCTCGAGCCGGATCTCGCGCAGCGGCGAAAGGTCGGGACGGAAGCCCGTCGCGTTGACGACGACATCGGTCGTGTGGGTGACGAGAACGCCGCGGCGGTGACCGACGAGGTCGACGTCGTCGCCCCGGCGGCGTGCGCGGAGGATCTCGAAGCTGTCGATTACCTCGATCTGTCCTTCGGCGACGGCTGCACCCACCCGACCGCCGAGATGTGCGCGGCCGGGAAGTTCGTCGTCCGGCGACGAGGAGACCCGCACCGCCCGCGGGTTCCGGATGAGCCAGGCGACCTTCGTACCGGGCTCCTCGCGCGCGAGTTCGGCGAGCGCGAGGAGCGTGTTGGCCGCCGAATGCCCCGCGCCCACCACGGTGGTACGGCGGCCCCGGAAGATGGGCCGATCACGACCCAGCACATCCGGCAGGGCGGGTTGCACGCGATCGGCGATGTCGCTGAACCCCAGCAGGTCGAGACCGCTGGATGACAACGAGTTGGGGGAGAGATAGGTGCCGGAGGCGTCGATCACGGCGCGCGCCGCGACATCCTCGACGTGGCCATCCGGCGTCCCGATGCGCAGCGCGAACGGGGTCGCCGCCCGGCCGCGTGTGCGGGTGCGGTCCATGCCTTCACGAGAGACCGCCTGGACTCCTGTGCGGGTGCGCAGTCGCGATGCGATGGGCTCGAGGGCTGCGAGCGGCCCGAGGTACTGCTCGACGAGCTCGATCCCGGTCGGCGCTCGCTCCGGGTCGGGAAGTGTCCAGCCGGTCGTCTCGAGCAGTCGCCGGGCGGCGGGATCGACAAGGTGCATCCATGGCGAGAAGAGCCGGGTGTGACCCCACGCCCGGACGCTGGCCGCGGCATCCGTCCCCGCCTCGAAGATGGTGAAGTCGATGCCGCGCTCGATGAGGTGCGCCGCCGCGGAGAGGCCCACGGGGCCCGCGCCGATGATGGCGACGGGGAGGGAGGTCAGCCGCGAAGCGGTGCCGGCGGAAGGCGTGAGGTCGATAAGGGTCATGAGAATCCTGTTGATCGATGACGGTCGATACTGGATTCTCGTCCGCTGTATCGATGATTGTCAATATCGATTAGTATCAATGCATGGTCACGATGCTCGATGTCACGGACGTCTCATCAGCCGGCGCCGGCCCGTGCTGCGCGCCGCTCGTGCGCGAGCCGCTGACAGCGGCCGAGGCTGAGAGTCTCGCGGTGACGATGAAGGCGCTCGCAGACCCGGCGCGCCTGCGTCTGCTGTCGATCGTGGCGGCTTCCGCCGGTGCGGAAGCCTGCGTCTGCGACCTGATCGAGCCGATCGGCCTTTCGCAGCCGACCGTTTCGCACCACCTCAAGGTGCTCACCTCGGCAGGCTTCCTGACGCGCAGCAAACGGGGCACCTGGGCGTACTACTCGCTCGTCCCCGACGCGCTGGACCGGGTCGCCCAGGTCTTCGCTCCCTGATCTGCGGGGGCGGGATGCCGCGCTCAGCGCGTGCGCATGCCGTCGAGCGCGATCGTCACGACGTCGTGAGCGAGGCGGGCGCGGTCGATGGAGCCGGCGGGCCGGTACCACTCGACGAGCGAGTTGATCATGCCGAACACGAGGCGAGTGGTGACGGCCCCGTCGATGTCCGAGCGCACGAGGCCGGCGACCTGCGCCTCGGTGACGAGTGCCGTCACATGCTGGTCGAACGCCCGCCGTCGTTCGAGCGCGTCGCGCTCGGTGGTGCTGTTGCCGCGCACCCGCAGCAGCAGGGTCACCGAGGGGAGTCGTTCGATGAGCACGTCGACGGCCGCGCGCAGCACGAAGTCGAGCCGCTCCGCCGGCGTGCCGGTCGTGGCCTCGGGCTCGGCGAGGACACCCTCGAGCGCGCTCAGGGCGTCGTCCAGCGCCTCTGCGAGCAGCTGCTCCTTGGAGTCGAAGTGGTGGTACAGCGCCGATTTCGTGAGACCGAGCCGCAGTGCCAGGTCGGAGACGGAGGTCGCGTCGTATCCCTGCTCGTTGAAGAGCCCGACGGCGACCTCGAGGATCCGGGCGCGGTCGTAGCCGGGCCGGCCGCGTCGCGCGGCGGTGGCGGGCGCGTCCGGCGTCGCCGTCGTGGCGTCGTCGAGGCGCGGGGCCGCCGGCTCAGTGGTGGGCTCCGCCGGCTCCGTCCTGGGCTCCGTCATGGGGTCAGTCTTCCACTCACGAGGCACGAATGAGCGCGCCCCTTGGCCAGTCGCTCAGTGTCTGCCATGATTACTGAACGATCGGTTAGATAATCGGAGAACCCGGAGCTCAGCCATGGCGGACAGCATCCCGCCCCGTCTGCTCATCGAGCGGCGCGGCGATCGGGTGGTGGCGACGCTCGATCGACCGGCGACCCGCAATGCAATCGATCTCGCGATGGTCGACGAGTTGCACGCGCTCTGCGCCGAGCTGGAGGAGACACCGGCGATCCTGATCGTGACCGGGGCGGGTGGCGTGTTCGCCTCAGGGGCAGACATCGCGGAGCTGCGCGAGCGGCGCGCGGAGGATGCGCTCAGAGGCATCAACACGCATGCCTTCTCGCGGCTCGCCGCGCTGCCGATGCCGGTCATCGCGGCCGTCGACGGCCATGCCCTCGGCGGCGGAGCCGAGCTCGCCTATGCCGCCGACATCCGCATCGGGACTGTCCGGACGCGATTCGGCAACCCGGAGACGAGCCTCGCGATCATCGCCGCCGCCGGGGCGACGTGGCGTCTTCCGGTGATCGTCGGGCCTGCGCGGGCGGCCGAGCTGCTGCTCACCGGCCGGATCCTCGACGCCGATGAGGCGCTCGCGTGGGGCCTGCTGTCGTCGCTCCACGAGCCCGGCGACCTGCTCGCCGCCGCGCACGCCATCGCCGACCGCATCGCGGCGAACGACCCGCTCGCGACCCGCCACACCAAGACCGCGCTGCGGGCGGCTCCCGACGCGCATCCCGAGGTCGAGCTCGAGCTGCAGGCGGAGCTGTTCGACCGGCCCGAGAAGGCCGAGCGCATGACGCAGTTCCTGGAGGCGAGAAGACGATGACGGATGCCGCCGCCGCGGGCAGCGACCCCGGCCTTCCGCCCGTCGTGGGCGTACTCGGGGCGGGGCGCATGGGCGCGGGTATCGCCCACGCATTCGCGCTCGCCGGCGCCCGGGTCATCGTGGTCGAAGCCGACGAGTCGGCGGCGGAACGGGCGGAGGCCCGCATCTCCGAGAGCCTGACTCGCAGCGTCGAACTCGGCACGACGGCTCGTTCGCTCGAGGACCTCGTGCCGCTCGTGTCGACCGCGACGGACGCTGCCGCCTTCGCCGGGTGCGGGCTCGTGGTCGAGGCGGTGCCCGAGCACCCCGAGCTCAAGCGGGCAGCGCTGGCCAGCCTCGAGCACGCGATGGCGGCCGACGCTGTCATCGCCTCGAACACGAGCTCACTGTCGATCGACGGTCTGGCATCGGCGCTCGAGCGGCCTGAGCGGTTCCTGGGCCTGCACTTCTTCAACCCGGTTCCCGCGTCGCAACTCGTGGAGATCGTGACGGGCGCCGCGACCTCGCCGGCGCTGGTCGAGCGTGCCCGGGGATGGGTCGAGGCACTCGGCAAGGCGCCGATCGTCGTCCGCGACGCGCCGGGCTTCGCCTCGAGCCGCCTGGGCGTCGCGCTCGCGCTCGAAGCCATCCGCATGCTCGAGGACGGCGTCGCCTCGGCGGCCGACATCGACACCGCCATGCAGCTGGGGTACCGGCATCCGCTCGGTCCCTTGCGGACGACCGATCTCGTGGGCCTGGATGTGCGGCTGGCGATCGCCGAGGGGCTGCACGAGCGGCTGGGGGAGCGATTCGCGCCGCCCGAGCTGCTGCGCCGCATGGTCGCCGACGGGCAGCTCGGACGCAAGAGCGGCGAGGGGTTCTACGTATGGAGCTGAACAGGGAGCGGAAGATGACCGGAGTGCTGCCGAGCTATCTGCAGGGGGAGTGGTGGGCGCCCGAGGGCCTCGGCGACTCGGGCGGAGCCCTGGTGCGCGATCCATCGACGGGGGACCCGATCGTCCGCGTCAGCGCCGAGGGGGCGGATCTCGACGGGGCGCTGGAGTACGCGCGCTCGACGGGTCAGGCATCCCTCGGCGCACTGACGTTCCATCAGCGAGCCGTGCTGCTCAAGGAGTTCGCGCTCGCGCTCACCGACCGCAAGCAGGAGCTCTACGACCTGTCGAAGCGCGCCGGTGCGACGCAGCGCGACGCCCTCGGTGACGTCGACGGCGGCATCGGCGTCCTCTTCACCTACTCGTCCAAGGGACGGCGCGAGCTGCCGAACACCACCGTCTACCTCGACGGGCCCGTCGAGCCGCTCTCCAAGGACGGCTCGTTCCTCGGCCGCCACATCTACACGCGGCTCCCGGGTGTCGCCGTCCAGATCAACGCCTTCAACTTCCCGGTGTGGGGGGCCCTCGAGAAGTTCGCGCCGGCGTTCCTGGCGGGTGTGCCGACCGTCGTGAAGCCCGCAACGCCCACGGCGTATCTCGCCGAGGCATGGGTGCGCATCCTCGTTGAGACCGGCAGCCTTCCCGAGGGGTCCCTCCAGCTCGTGAGCGGGAGCGTGCCCGACCTCTTCAGCCACCTGGGGCTGGGCGACACTGTGAGCTTCACCGGCAGTGCGTCGACCGCCGCACGCCTGCAGGTCGAGGCCGCGCCCGGCGTGCGCTTCACGAGCGAGACCGACTCCATCAACGCCTCGGTGCTGGGACCCGACGCGGTGCCCGGCACCCCCGAGTTCGACGCGTACGTCCGGCAGCTCGTGGTCGAGCTGACCACCAAGGCGGGGCAGAAGTGCACCGCCATCCGGCGGGCCATCGTCCCGGCGGCATCGGTCGACGCCCTCGTCGAGGCCGTGCGCGACAAGGTCGCCGAGCGCGTGGTGATCGGGGACCCCCACGCCGATGCGGTGACGATGGGGCCCCTCGTCTCGAGGGCGCAGCGCGACGAGGTGGTGGCCAGCATCCGGGCACTCGAAGCGGCGGGAGGGAGCCTGCTCCTCGGATCGACGGACGCCCCCGAGGTCGTGCGCGCGGACGGTTCGACCGGCCCCGCCGGCGACGGCGCCTTCCTCGAGCCGATCCTGGTGGGATTCGCGGATGCCGCGGCTCCGGCCGTCCACGAGATCGAGGCGTTCGGCCCGGTGGCCAGCGTCTTGGCGTACCGGACCCTGGACGAGGCGGCGGCGCTGGTCGACCTCGGCGGAGGGTCGCTCGTGACGAGCGTCGCGACCAACGACCCCGACGTCGCCACGGCGCTGATGACCCGGATCGCGGCGTTCAACGGGCGCGTGCTGTTCCTCAGCCGCGACACCGCGCGCTCCTCCACCGGGCACGGCGCGCCGGTCCCGCACCTCGTCCACGGCGGCCCCGGAAGGGCGGGCGGCGGCGAAGAGCTGGGCGGCATCCGCGCCGTCCTGCACTACATGCAGCGGACGGCCGTGCAGGGCTCGCCCGAGATGCTGACTGCGCTGACCGGCGTGTGGCACCAGGGGGCCGCCGTGCAGCAGGGGCGGCATCCGTTCCGCAAGTCGCTCGCTGAACTCGAGTTGGGCGATCAGGTGGTCTCGGCTTCGCGCGAGGTGACGCTCGACGACATCGAGACGTTCGCGCGGTTCACCGGTGACACGTTCTACGCGCACATGGACGAGGTGGCAGCCGAGGCCAACCCGTTCTTCCCCGGCCGGGTGGCGCACGGGTACCTCCTCGTGTCGTGGGCAGCCGGGCTCTTCGTCGATCCCGATCCGGGTCCGGTGCTCGCGAACTACGGCCTCGAGAACCTGCGGTTCCTCACCCCGGTCTCGCCGGGCGACACGATCCGGGTGATCCTCACGGCGAAGCAGATCACCCCCCGAGAGACCGACGAGTACGGCGAAGTGCGGTGGGATGCCGTCATCCTCAACCAGGACGACGGGATCGTGGCGACCTACGACGTGCTGACGCTCGTGGCCAAGCAGCAGGCGGAGTCGCTGGAGGACGTCCGATGACGGATGCCCCGACCCGGCGCATGATGCAGCGCGACAGGGCGTCGGCCGCCCTCGGGATGGTCGTCGAGGTCGATGAACCGGGAGTCGCCGTGGTCTCCATGGTCGTCCGCGACGACATGACGAACGGCTTCGGGATCACCCACGGCGGGTTCGTCTTCGCGGTCGCCGACACGGCGTTCGCGATCGCGTGCAACGACGACGAGATCGTGACCGTGTCGTCGGGCGCCGACATCTCGTTCCTGAAGCCCACCCGCGCGGGGCAGACGCTCACCGCTCGGGCGGCCGTACGCTCCGTCGTCGGCCGCTCCGGCATCTGCGATGTGGCCGTGACCGACGAGACGGGCGACGTCGTCGCGGAGTTCCGCGGGCGCTCGCTCACGACAGGACGTCGAGCAGACGGATGAGGCTTTCCGCGGCATCCGACTCGCGTTAGAATAACTGAACGATCGATCAGGAATGAGGCCGATCGCGGAGCGAGGAGGTCGACGATGACCAGCACAGCCGGTTCAGGAGTGCTCGAGGCCGACGTCGCCGAGGAGCAGCGGACGTTCGACGCGCTCATCGAGGCCGAGCAGCGCATCGAGCCCCGCGACTGGATGCCCGAGGCGTACCGCAAGACGCTGATCCGGCAGATCTCGCAGCACGCGCACTCGGAGATCATCGGGATGCAGCCGGAGGGCAACTGGATCACCCGGGCGCCGAGCCTCAAGCGCAAGGCGATCCTCATGGCCAAGGTGCAGGACGAGGCCGGCCACGGCCTTTACCTCTACTCCGCGGCGCAGACCCTCGGGATCACCCGCGACGAGATGACCCAGCAGCTGATCGACGGCAAGGCCAAGTACTCGTCGATCTTCAACTACCCGACTCCGACGTGGGCGGACATGGGCGCAATCGGCTGGCTCGTCGACGGGGCGGCCATCTGCAACCAGGTGCCGTTGTGCCGGGCGTCCTACGGTCCGTACGGCCGCGCGATGGTGCGCGTCTGCAAAGAGGAGTCGTTCCACCAGCGGCAGGGCTTCGAGATCCTGCTGACGCTCATGCAGGGCACCCCTGCTCAGCGCCAGATGGCGCAGGATGCTGTCGACCGGTGGTACTGGCCCTCGCTCATGATGTTCGGTCCGCCCGATGACGCCTCGCCCAACTCGGCCCAGTCGATGGCCTGGAAGATCAAGCGCTTCTCGAACGACGAGCTTCGTCAGCGGTTCATCGGGATGCTGGTGCCCCAGGCCGAGGTGCTCGGGGTGACCCTTCCCGACCCGGACCTCCGCTGGAACGACGAGACGGCCCGGTGGGACATGAGCGAGATCGACTGGACCGAGTTCACGGAGGTGCTCTCCGGCCGGGGACCGATGAACGCCGAGCGCCTCCGCAACCGTCGCACGGCCCACGAGGACGGTGCCTGGGTCCGCGAGGCCGCTGCCGCGTACGCGCGGAAGCAGGCCGACCGAGAATCGGCGGCCGCCGGCGCCGGCGCGGGCGCTGCCCCGGACGCCGACGCCGCCTCCGCGCGCGAGGCGGTGGCGTCATGACCAGTCCCGGCGCCTCGGAGCGCGAGACCTGGCCCCTCTGGGAGGTGTTCGTGCGCGCGAACCGCGGGCTCAGCCACGTGCACGCCGGTTCGCTCCACGCGCCTGACGCCGACTTCGCACTCCGCAACGCCCGCGACCTGTACACCCGCAGAGGGGAGGGCACCTCGGTGTGGGTCGTGCCGGCGGATGCGATCACGACGAGCGACCCCGACGCCAAGGGCGCCTTCTTCGAGAGCCCCGCGGGCAAGAACTATCGCCACGCGACGTACTACACCGCCTCGCAGGGGGTGCCGCACCTGTGACCACCCGCTTCAGCGCACCCGACCCGCACGGCGAGTCGGCCGTGACCGACCCGCACGGCAGCGTCACCGTCGACGAGCTCGCGCTCTCGTCCGAGCTCGCCGACCTCGGCTCGCGCCCCGCCTCGGCCGAGGTCGCCGAGTACGCCCTCTGGCTCGGCGACGACGCGCTGATCCTCGCCCAGCAGCTCGGCGCCTGGATCGCGCGGGCCCCCGAGCTCGAGGAGGACGTCGCGCTCGGCAACATCGCCCTCGACCTGCTCGGCCACGCCCGCTCGCTGCTCCGCTACAGCGGCTCGTGGGACGGCCGCACCGAGGATGACCTCGCCTACTGGCGCGACGAGCCCCAGTTCCGCAGCGCCTGGCTGTTCGAGCAGCCGAACGGGGACTTCGCGCAGACGATCGCACGCCAGCTGGCGGCATCCGTCTACTGGTTCGAGCTGTACTCCGCGCTGCAGGGCTCGGCAGACCCGACGCTGGCGGCGGTTGCGGCGAAAGCGGTCAAAGAGGTCGAGTACCACCGCGACCACGCCGTGCAGTGGACCCTCCGGCTTGGGGGCGGCACCGAGGAATCCCGACGACGGATGCTGCGGGCCGTCGCCGATGTGTGGCCCTATGTCGACGAGCTCTTCCGCGACGAGCAGCTCATGGACGCGCTCGCCGCCGCCGGCATCGCGGTGCTCCCGTCCGCGCTGCGCGCGGGCTTCGACGCCGTGATCGCCGCAGTGTTCGAGGAGGCCGAGATCGAGCTGCCCGCGAGCTTCGTGTCGTCCGGGGGAGGCCGGCACGGCAGTCACGCCGCGACACTCGGCTTCCTCCTCGCCGAGATGCAGGTGCTCGCGCGACAGCATCCGGGGGCGACATGGTGATCACGACAGACCGCACAGCCCTCGCGCATTCCATCGCGGCATCCGTCGCCGATCCCGAGGTCCCTGTCCTCACGATCGCGGATCTCGGCATCCTGCGCGGTGTCGACGTCGACGGAGAGCGTGTGACCGTCATGATCACGCCGACCTATTCGGGATGCCCCGCGGTCGACGTGATCCGCGACGACGTCATCCTCGCCCTCTCCGCCGCGGGGTTCGCCGAGGTCGAGGTGCGGCTGACGCTCGCGCCGGCGTGGACGACTGACTGGATGAGCGACGAGGGCAAGCGCAAGCTCGAAGCGTTCGGCATCGCGCCTCCGTCGGGTCGGGCTGCCGTGCGAGGTCCGATTCCGGTGCGGCTCAGCATCCGGTGTCCGCAGTGCGGCTCGCTCGACACGCGCGAAGTGTCGCGGTTCGGCTCGACGTCCTGCAAGGCGCTCTACGAGTGCCGGGCGTGCCTCGAACCCTTCGACCACTTCAAGGCGCACTGATGGCGTCTGAACTGATGGGCGGGGCCGGCGGGGCCGAGAGCGCCCGCATCGCCGAGAGCTTCCTCGCGAGCGCCGTCGGTGGTCCCCAGGGATCGCGGCACCGCGCACGCTTCCACACCCTGCGCGTCGCGGCGGTGCGCGCCCTGACGGATGACGCGGTGGAGGTGACGTTCGCGATCCCCGAGCAGCTGCGCGGCGAGTACGACTACCTGGCCGGACAGCACGTGGCCCTGCGCACCGTCCTCGACGGCCAGGAGGTGCGCCGCTCGTATTCGCTCTGTCGCGCCATCGACTCGGGCGGGGGAGGAGACGGGCCTCAGACGATCAGCGTCGCGATCAAGCGCGACCTGGGCGGACGCTTCTCGACGTGGGCTCAGAGCGAGCTGCGACCCGGCGATGCGCTCGACGTCATGAGCCCGCAGGGGAGCTTCACCTCGACGCTCGCCGATCTCGACGGACGGCATATCGCCGCGATCGCGGCGGGATCCGGCATCACGCCCGTCATGGCGCTGGCGGCCACGGTGCTCGCGCGCTCCGAGACGTCGCGGTTCACCCTCGTGTACACGAACCGCTCGACGACCGACGTGATGTTCGTGGAGGAGCTCTCCGAGCTGAAGGACCGCTACCCGACGCGGCTGGCGCTGCATCACGTGCTCTCGCGCGAGCAGCGCACGGCGCCGCTGCTGTCAGGCCGGATCGACGAGGAGCGGCTGCGCAGCATCCTGGACGCCCTCGTCTTTCCCGAGACCGTCGACGAGTGGTTCCTCTGCGGACCCTTCGATCTCGTGCAGCTGTGCCGCGACACTCTTGAAGACGTCGGCGTCGACCCCGCGCACATCCGCTACGAGCTCTTCACGACGGGAGAGCCCGGCGGCGCGACCCCCTCGACCGGCCGCCCCGTCGTCGTCCGCGAGGGCGAGCAGGTCTACCGCCTGGAGTTCTCGCTCGACGGCCAGTCCACGAGCGTGGAGAGTCCCGTCGACGCGCACGAGTCCATCCTCAACGCGGCGCTGCGCGTGCGTCCCGACGTGCCCTTCGCGTGCGCGGGGGGCGTCTGCGGCACGTGCCGCGCGCGGCTCGTCGAAGGCTCCGTCGCGATGACGGAGAACTACGCGCTCGAACCCGACGAACTCGAGCGCGGCTACGTGCTCACGTGTCAGTCGCATCCGAAGACCGCCCGGGTCGTCGTCGACTACGACGTCTGACCGCGCGCAAACGAGGAGATCCGCAGTCCCGAGGATGGAATCAGCCCGAATCCTCCTCTGTTCTGCAGATCTCCTCGGGAACGCGCAGCAAGCGCCTCCTGGCGAGCGAACGTCTGACCGCGCGAAAGCGAGGAGATCCGCAGTACAGAGGATGGAATCAGCCCGAATCCTCCTCTGTTCTGCAGATCTCCTCGGGAACGCGCAGCAAGCGCCTCCTGGCGACCGAACGTCTGACCGCGCGCAAGCGAGGAGATCCGCAGTCCCGAGGATGGAATCAGCCCGAATCCTCCTCTGTTCTGCAGATCTCCTCGGGAACGCGCAGCAAGGTCGCCCCGGCGAGCGCACCACTGCCCGAACAAGGTGCATCCAAACCGGCGCCGAGCCCGGAATAACCCTGTGCGGGCATCGGCGCCTGTCGAGGGCACAGTGAGGTGGATCATGGCGAAGAGAAGCGGGGATGCCGTCGTCGTCGAGTACGACTCGACCGGTGACGTGGACGTGCTGCAGGTCCGCACGCGACCTCAGGCGCCGCCGGGGCCGGGCGAGGTGCTCGTGGACGTCGTCACGTCCGGCATCAGTCACATCGACGGCTTCATCCGCGGCGGCGCCGAGGAGGCGTTCGCCGAAGATCCCTTCCCGCGAGGTTCGGGAAGTGACTTCGCCGGGATCGTCGCAGCGGTCGGCGAGGGCGTGCAGGGCTTCCGGCGCGGTGCCGACGTGATCGGGCACGTGCGCTCAGGCGCTCATGCGTCGGCGGTGACCGTGCCCGCCGCGGCTCTCGTGCACAAGCCCCGCAGCATCCCATGGGAAGTGGCCGGCGGGCTCTACCTGGCGGGCGCGACCGCCCTGGACACTCTCGATCAGCTGCGCATCGGCTCGGGCGACGCGATCGTGATCTCGGCCGCCGCAGGCGGTGTCGGAAGCATCGAGGCGCAGATCGCGCGCTTCCGGGGCGCCCTCGTCATCGGGACCTGCGGGGAGCGCAACTTCGACTACCTGCGCCAGCTGGGCATCAAGCCCGTCGTCTACGGACCGGGTGTGGCCGACCGGATCAGGAAGGCGGCGGACGGCAGGCCGATCACGGCGCTGATCGACAACTTCGGGCAGGACGGACGCGCGCTGGCAGAGGACCTCGGCGTCCCCGCCGTGCGCTACCGCTCCAGCGAGGACCGCCGCGATACGGAGCTGCGCCTGCTCGCGGACGACCCCGCGTCGGTCGGCACCGGCACCGCCCTGCTGCAGGGAGTCGCGGATCTGGCCGAGAAGGGCGCCTTCCGGCTGCTCGTGTCGGGTCTCTATCCGCTCGCCGATGTGTCCGACGCCTACACCGACCTCAAGCGGCTCCACTCGCGCGGAAAGGTCGTGCTCGCGACACAGCCCGTCACCACGGTCCGTACTCTGCGGGCCCGCGACGTCTGGGAGGCGGCCGGCTGAGAGCGGGGGCATACTCTCCTCATGACCTCCCTCGAGACGTCGGTGCGTGAGCGGGCATGATCGACCTGACTGTGACGGATGCCGTCGCCCACGTCGTCCTGAACAACCCGGCCAAGCTCAACGCCCTCGACGAGGAGGCGATCCGCGAGTTGGGTGTCGCCTACGCCGAGGCAGAGGCATCCGGGGTCCGCGCCCTCGTCCTCCGGGGCGAAGGGCGCGCGTTCTGCGCCGGGCGCGACATCTCGGAGGTCGATCCCGCCGACGACGACGTGCTGGGCTACCTCGGCGGCCTCGTCACCCCGCTCCTGCGGCGCATGGCGTCGTTCCCGGCGCCCACGTTCGCCGCGGCGCACGGCGCGTGCCTCGGAGTGGGGCTCGGCCTCTTGATCGCCACCGACGTGGTCTACGTCGCCGACTCGGCGAAGATCGGCTCGCCCTTCGCCGCGCTCGGGGCGACGCTCGACTCGGGCGGGCATGCGCTGTTCTTCGAGCGGCTCGGCGCGCACAAGACCCTCGACCTGATCTACACCGGCCGCCTCATGTCGGGCGCCGAGGCCGTGCAGTCCGGGCTGTTCTCGCAGGTGCTGCCGGCCGACGACCTGATCGCGGCGACCACCGCAGCCGCCGAACGCGCAGCCCAGGGAGCGACGCGAGCATTCCTCGCCAGCAAAGAGCTCGTCCAGCGCCTGCGGGACGAGCGGCTCGGGCTCTGGGACGCCCTCGACATCGAGAACGCGGCCCAGGCGGCGCTCTGCGACAGCGACGACTACCGCGAGGGCTTCGCGGCCTTCCAGCAGAAGCGCCCGCCCCAGTTCACGGGACGGTAGGCGTCTCGGGGGTTCCCCCGCGCGACACCTCGGCATCCGGCGGCAGCGGCGTGTCGATGGCCGCTGTCGCGGGGCGGACGGAGGCGTCGTCGCTCTCCTCCGCAACCGCGTCGTCGACGATGTCCTCCTGCTTCGACGCCGATCGCCCGGCGACCTCGAGCACGATGTCGATCACCTCGGGCCGGTCGAGCAGCCGGAAGTGCCCGCCGTCCTGGATCGTGATGTTCGTGGCGCCCTCGAGTCCGACGATCGTGGGGATGTGCGGATCGAACACGCCGGCGATCGTCGTGATGCGGGCATTCGTCTCGAGGTTCGCCTGCAGCATCACGGTCGTCGGATCCTTCGGCGAGAACGCGCGGAGCGTGCGCATCGCCATGTAGCGCGCGTACTCGGAGCCGGCGAACGGCGTGCAGATCGCGACCATCGAGGTGATCCGGTCGCCGGGGTCGAACTCGCTCATGACGTATTTGCCGATCAGACCGCCCTTGCTGTGGGCGACGATGACGACGTCACGGAGGTCCTCTTCCTCGAGGAAACCCGCGACGGTGCGGGCAGCATCCGCCACCGGCCGGCTGTTGCGGCCCAGTGCCGGAACGACATGAACCGGATGCCCGGCGTCATGCAGCGCCTCGATCACGGGGCCGAGGAACCCCCACGGCTCCCACACGCCGGGCACCACGACCACCGGGCGTCCGGTGCCGGATTCGAAGCTCTCGCGGCGGCCGGGGCGCAGCGTTCCGCGCACCTGCCAGTACGCCGCGTAGGCGTAGTCCTGGCCCCACCACGACAGGATCCGCCTCAGAGTCGCCATGAGAGGGAAGAATACTTGGCATGTCAGCTCAGCGAGTGCTCTTCATCGGCGGAACCGGAACCATCAGCGCATCGTGCGTCACCGACGCCCTGGGGAGAGGCCACGACGTCACGGTCCTCAACCGGGGATCCGGGCGCCGTGCGCTCCCCGACGGGGTGCGAGAGCTGGTCGGCGATGCGCGCGATCCCGAGGCGCTGCGCGCTGCGATCGGGGATGTCGAGTTCGACGTCGTCGCGCAGTTCCTCGCCTTCACGCCCGACCACGTCGCCTCCGACGTCGACCTGTTCCAGGGGCGCACCGGCCAGTACATCTTCATCAGCTCGGCCTCGGCCTACGACAAGCCCCCGCGGCGCGTGCCGGTCACGGAGTCGACGCCGCTGCGCAATCCGTTCTGGCAGTACTCGCGCGACAAGATCGCCGGCGAGGACTTGCTGATGGATGCCTATCGCGACGCGGGCTTCCCCGTGACGATCGTGCGCCCGTCGCACACCTACGACAAGGGTCTGCTGCCGACCATGGGCCACTGGACCGACATCGCCCGGATGCGAGCCGGCAAGCCCGTCGTGGTGCACGGCGACGGCACCACGCTCTGGACGCTGACGCACGCGAAGGACTTCGCGGTGGGCTTCACCGCGCTGCTCGGCCATCCCGACGCGATCGGCGAGGCCTACACGATCACCGGCGACCACGCGCCGAGCTGGAACCAGATCTACTCGTGGCTCGCCGCCGCCGCCGGTGTGGACGAGCCCGAGCTGGTCCACATCGCCTCCGAGACGATCGCGGCATTCCGCCCCGAGTCGGGCCCCGGCCTCCTCGGCGACAAGTCGCACACCGCGCTCTTCGACAACAGCAAGATCAAGGCTCTCGCGCCCGGCTTCGGAACCACGATCCGCTACGACGAGGGTGCCCGGGAGGCCGTCGAGCACCACGACGCGCACCCCGAGCTGCAGCAGATCGACGCGGATCAGGATGCCGCGTTCGACCGGATGGTGGCCCACGCGCGGTCGGCCGGCTGACTCCGGCGGGGCGTTCGGCGCTGCAGGGGGCGAGTGTCCCTGCCGCGGATGACGCCTGCGCTGCCCGTCAGAACGTGAGCGGGCGCCAGCCCTCCGCCGGCACGGCGACCGTCTGCTCGGCTTCTCCCACCGCCACTGTCACTTCGCGTGCCACGACGTCGAGGTTCGCGACGAGGATGATTGGACCCTCGGGTGAGTCGGCGCCGACGGCCCAGAGCAGCCCGTCGGGACTGGCGCCACGCAGGAGCGGGAGCCCCGAGAGGGCGACGAGGGCGCGCACCGCGTCGGCGACCGGGCGTTCGGCGCCGGCGTCGTCGAGCACTCCGCGGGGCCCCCACTCCTCGAAGTAGGCGACGGAAGCGACGCCCGGGACGGCGAGGGCCGCGGCGCTCGCGATCGTCCAGGCGGCGAGCTCGACAGCATCCTGCCGCTCATCATCCGCGTCGCCGAGGTGTGCGCCGTACCCGTGGGTGAGATCTGCGTCGTCGGGAACCGGCGGCGGGACCGTTGCCACGTTGTTGAACCGGGGACGAAGGGTCACCGGACCGACGTGCACCCGCGCCGCGCCCGCGAGCCGGACGGCCTGCTCGGCGACGAGCCGCTGCATCCCGATCGACTCGACGAGCTGCTCCGTCGTCGCGCTGTGGAACAGGGGAGTGACGCTGAAGACGATGCCGTCGAGGTCGCGGGGGATCCGGTCGCGCTCGCGGTTCAGCTCGGTGAAGTGCGAGCGCGCACCCCCGATCACCGGAAGGTCGAGCCCGGCCATCGCGAGTGCCGCACGGACGGCGGCGGCGGCAGCGGCATCGGTCACATGCGTCACCCGGTCGAAGGCGGCGAGGCGCAGAACCGGCAGTGCGGCCAGCCGCCCGACGAGCTCGTCGAGTGCTTCGGGATGCGCGGGGTCGAGCACGAGCCGCACATCGAGCGGACGACCGGATGCCGCGGCCCGATCGAGTGCGGCGTGCCGGCTGGGAGCGGCGAGATCGAGTTCGACGAGCAGGCTCTCGGTGACGGGGGCGTGGACGGGCTCGGGGTCGGCACCGGTCGAGGCGCCCACCGCGATCGCCGGGAACGGGCTGCCGGCCTCCGTCAGCAGGATCCGGTCGAGGTCGTCGCGGTGCGCGGGCGGCGCCGTGGCCGTCGCCCGCACGGAGATCGACTGCCCCACGTGCTCGCCGGCGGCGAGCGGGTAGGGAAAGGGCAGCGCCAGCGGCCGGGAGTACGTCTTGTACGAGGCATCCGTCCAGTTGCGCTGATCTTCCATCTCGAACGTGTCGCCGGCGAAGCGCACGTCGAGGTCGAGGCCGTCGTCGTGCCACGAGAGGCCGGCGATGTCGAGGGCGGGCTGATGCGGGCTGATGTCGATGGGATACGACGTGCGCTCGGTCGACCCGTCGCTGTGCGCGATCGCCAGCGGGCTGCCGGCGAGGCGGGGCGGGTGCAGCACGACGAGCCCTGTGCGATTGGTCTCGAATGCGGTGGCCGACTCGGCGTCGAAGCTCACGACGAGGACGTCATCGGCGGCGTCGACCAGGACGGTCCCGCGCAGCTCCGCGTCGAAGCCCGCGGTGTGGGCGAGGATCTCGAGCGTGGACGCCGTCTCGGTCACGCGCTCGATCACCCAGGCCGCCGTGTTCCAGTCGCGATCGCGCACCACGGCCCGGACGCTCCGGAGCACGGGCCGACCGTCGTAGGTGAGGTCGGCGAGCTCGTCGTCGCGCAGCTCGAGCGCCCAGAGCCCGCCCCGCCAGAAGCGGGACGGGGCGTGCGAACCGTGCCAGGCGTCCGTCATGTCAGAGCGTCGTCATCCCGCCGTCGACCGCGAACAGCGACCCCGTCGCGAAGGCGCCGTCATCGCTCGCGAGGTACACCATGATCCCCGAGACGTCGTCGGGTGCACCGGCGCGGCCGAGCGGGATGCGGCCGATGATCGCTGCCCGAGCCTCGGGGTCGGACGTGATGGTCGTGACGAGAGTGGTCTCGGTGTACGCCGGGACCACCGTGTTCACCCGGATGCCGCGATCGGCATATGCCGCGGCCACGGTGCGCGCGAGCCCGTGGATGCCGGCCTTCGAGGCGCTGTACGCCGTGAAGTCCCTTCCTTCGCCGTTCAGGCCCGTCGGGCTGCCGGTCAGGATGATCGACCCCCCGCCGTGCTGCAGCATCGATCGCACGGCGTGCTTCACCGTCAGGAACGTGCCCGTCAGGTTGATGTCGATCGTGCGGCGCCACACCTCCAGGTCGAGGTCGGCGGCGGCGGCATCGTGCCCGAAGAGCTGCACGCCGGCGTTGGCCACCACGACATCGGGTGCCCAGCCGGTGGCCTCCAGGTCGGCGAACGCGGCCTCGACGGCCTTCTCATCGGAGATGTCCATCACGGCGGCGCGTGCGCGCTCGCCGATCCCAGCCGCCGCGCGGGCTGCGGCATCCGCATCGCGATCCGCGATGACGACGCGCGCGCCTTCGCGGGCGAACCGTTCCGCCACGGCGAGGCCGATGCCCGTGCCCGCGCCGGTGACGAGGGCCGTCTTTCCTTCAAGTCTGCTCATGGTGTCTCTCAGCGCTCGATGTGGTCGAGGTGCAGCATCCGGGCGAGGTTGCGGTCGAGCTCGTCGTCGCGGAAGATCTTCTTCCAGTCTTCCTTGATGATGCTCTCGCGTCCGTAGTCCATTGCGATCAGGCAGGCGTCGCTGAAGGGGTTGTCGCCGCGCAGGCCGTTGGCGAGCGCGACCTGCGTGTGGCCGTACAGGATGCTGCGCGCCGCCCCCTCGGGGACGCCCATCGTGTGGACGGTCTCGTGGAGTGCCTCGTTCAGGAGAGCGCCGATCATGCACGCGACGGTCTCGACGAGGGTCGGCTCGAGCTGGGCGAGCTGCTTGATCGTGACCCAGTGCACGTCGATGACCGGTGCGTAGATCGCGCGGACGGTCGCCTCGACGACGGCCTTCTTGGCGGGGTCGTCGGACTCGACCGCCGCGATGGCGTCCTGCGGGGCGGCGATCCCGCCGAACGTGTCGGCCCACTCCTCCGGCGTCTGGCGCTGCAGGAAGATCGACGGGTGGCACGGGTGCGCCACGGCCTGGATGACGTCATCGCGGGTTGTGAGAAGTCCGGCGTAGGCGGCCGCAGGGTCGAGCGTCAGCACGATTGCGCCGGCCTTCACCTGCGGCACGAGGTCGGCGGTCACGGGGCCGAGTGCGAGGTCGGGAACGGCGAGGACGACGATGTCGGCATCCGCAACAGCGACAGAGGCGTCGGTCAGCTCGCGTCCCGCGTCGATCGTGCGCTGCTGTCCGGCGGGGGAGTTCTCGACGTAGGCGACGGTGTGATCGGTGCGCGCGAGGTTGTCGGAGACGCGCATCCCCATCTTCCCGCCCGCGCCGATGACGGCGATCCTGTACGTCTCGGTCGTGATGGTCATGATGTGCTCCTCAGGTAGTCGATGGTGGCGCGGGTCCATTCCCGCTCGATGCGGATGGTGGTCTCGAGGTCGCCCCGCCAGGGCAGCCAGTGCTCGACGATCTCGTCGATGCCTCGCTCGCGGGGGCGCACGGTCTCGAGCAGGTGCCCGTAGTCGTGCAGACCCGCCCCCATCGCCTCCCCGCTGTAGGTGAAGCCCACCCAGCCGGGTTGGCGGGCGAACGCGAAGTCCTTCACGTGGATGTTCACGGTGAGATCGGCGCTCCGCTCGACGCAGTCTCGGGGGAGCTCGAGGCGCGCGACGACGTTGGCGGGGTCGAGGCAGATCCCGAGCTGCGGGCTGCCGAACGACTCGACGAGTCCGACGAGGTCGGCGGTCGCCACCTGCTCGTACGTCTCGAGGGCGAGCGTGACGCCGGCGGCTTCGTAGGCGGGAAGGGCTTCGCGGAGCCAGGCGGATGCCTCGCCGAGCGTCGGCCGCGAGTCCGGGCCGTAGAGCATGCTGCGGACGAGTCGCGCGTCGAAGGCGGCCGCGAGGTCGAGGTAGCGCGTGAGGTGCGCGGGCTCGATGCCCTTGGTGCCGAGCTGAATGGTGAGGCCGAGGTCGCGGGCGGCGGCGGCTGAGTGCGCGATCTCGGGATCGCTCATGGCGTCGAGCGGGCCGTAGTCGCAGATCTGGAACAGGTCGACGCCGAGCTCGCGGGTCGCTTCGAGCGCGCCGTGGAGCGTGAGGGGCTCGGGCACCCGCTCCGAGTGCTGCCAGAAGAACGCATACGTGCCGAGGCCGATCATGCGGCGTGCCCCGATCGCACGGCGTGATCGGCGGCCTCGTCGAGCACGGCCATGAGGTTGTCGACGTCGTGCGCGAAGCGGCCGAGGAACAGGCCGTCCACCGCATCGGCAAGCTCGGTGAGCAGGCCAGGGCCCGCTGATCCGCCGTAGATCACGGCGCTTCCGGCTCGCTCGGGCAGCGCGTCGACCGCCGCGCGCAGCGCGCGGGTCACCGTGACGATGTGCTCCACCGGTCCAGGAGCCGGCGCGCCGATCGCCCAGACGGGCTCGTAGGCGACGATGACGGGGCCGGCGGGAGCGCCGGCGAGGTGACGCCGAAGCTGCGCGACCGTGGCGGCCGCGGCATCCGTCGCCTCCTCGCGGTCGTGCTCGCCCACGCACAGCACGGGCGTGATGCCGTAGGCCAGCGCGGCGGCGGTCTTCGCCCTCACCACGTCGTCGGTGTCCCCCAACAGGCGTCGCCGCTCGGCGTGGCCGACCTCGGCGACCCGCACGCCCGCCTCGGCGAGCTCCGCGGCTGTCACTTCGCCCGTGTACGCGCCGGGCTCGTAGGCCGAGACGTCCTGGGCTCCCACGAGCACGGGAGTGCCCGCGAACGCGTCGAGCGCCGGCAGCACTCCGAGGTAGGTCGGGATGACGAACAGCATGACGTCGCCCGAAGCCACCGCGGGGTGGCTCCGCCCGCGCTCAGCCACGCGCTCGCACCACTCGATCGCCTGACGATGGCCGAAATAGGCCTTCAGGCTGACTCCGACGACGGCTCTGGGCATCAGCAGGATCCGGTGGTCTCGTACTCGTCGATGACCGCGACCTTCTCGGCCGACGCCGACGTCGGGTCGAAGCGGTACGTGAGCCACTCGCGTACGAGCCGGCGGGCGAGCTCGATGCCCACGACACGCTGGCCCATCGTGAGCACCTGCGCGTCGTTCGAGAGCACGCTGCGCTCGACCGAGAAGCTGTCGTGCGCAGTGACCGCGCGGATGCCCGCGACCTTGTTCGCCGCGATTGCGACGCCCATCCCGGTGCCGCAGATGAGAAGGGCGCGATCCGCCTCGCCCTTCGCGATGCGCTCGGCCGCCTCGATTGCGACGCGCGGATAGGCCGTGTGCCCGTCAGCGGTCACGCCGACATCGACGACGGATGCGACACCCTCGTTCTGCTCCAGATCCTTCTTGAGGATCTCCTTGTAGTCGAAGCCGGCGTCGTCGCAGCCGACGACGATGCGCAGGGGATCTGCCATGTCAGTTCCTTTCCGTCGCGAGAAGCTCCGCCACCGCGGTCGCGATGAGGGCGAGCGAGTGGGCGCCGGGGTCGGGGGTGCCGACGCTGTTCTGGCCGTGCGTGCGGGCGCGACCCATGCGGGGGAGCAGCGCGGCGGTCGCGGCGGCCGCCCGGGTGGCCTCGGCGGCTGCCGCGTGCCAGGCGCCTGCCAGCCTCGCGCCTGCCCCGACCTCGCGGGTCAGGGCGACGCTGAACGGCACGAGGGCGTCGACCATCGTCTTGTCGCCCACCTCGGCTCTGCCGTACGCCATCACGCCGGCGCTGCCCGCGTCGACTCCAGAAGCGACGACGGATGCCGAGGGCCGGCCCTCGTCGCCGAGTGCGGCGGCGATCGACGACAGGATGACGCCCCAGAGTGCGCCCGAGGTGCCACCCGCCTTGTCGGACCAGCCGTCGGCAGCGCGGGCGAGCACCGTCCCGGCGCCGGCGCCGGCATCGAGGGCCGCACGTCCCGCGTCGAGCGCGGCGTGCGAGCCGCGCTGCATGCCGATGCCGTGGTCGCCGTCGCCGGCGATGGAATCGAGGCGGCCGAGATCCTCGGCGTTTGCGTCGATGACGGCGACGACGGTCTCGAGGACCGCGACCACGGTCGATGCCGCGGCGCGCGAGTCGTCGTCGGCGGGCGGGATCACCTCGAGCACGTCGTCGGCCTCGGCAGCGGCATCCCGTCTCGTCGCCGCGTGTACGGCGCCGCGGCGATAGGCCGGAGTGTCCACCGGGGTCTCCCACAGCTCGGCGAGCTCGTCGTCGAGCCAGAACAGGGTGAGCGAGACGCCCGCCATGTCGAAGCTCGTGCAGTACTCGCCGACGTGCGGATCGACGACCTCGATGCCCGCCTCCGAAAGCAGCTGCGATATCCGCCGGTACACGACGAAGAGCTCTTCGTACTTGAGGGATCCCAGTCCGTTGAGCACCGGCACGACCCTCGCGCCCTGCGGCGAGTCGATGTCCGCAGGCCGTTCGGCGTCGTCGAGAAGTCGCGACACAAGCAGCTCTGCGAGACCGTCGGCCGTGGGGATGTCGGTCTCATCGATGCCCGGCTCGCCGTGGATGCCCAAGCCGATCGCCATGCGACCCTCCGCCACAGAGAAGAGCGCTCGCTCGGCGCCGGGCAGCGTGCAGCCTGTGAAGGCGACTCCGAAGGATCGGGTGCGCTCGTTCGCGAGCCGACCGACCCGCGCGACGCCGGCGAGGTCGTACCCGGCCTCCGCCGCGGCCGCGACCGCGCGGAAGACCGTGAGGTCGCCCGCGATCCCGCGCCGCCGGTGCTTCTCGCCGGGCTCGGCGCTGACGATGTCGTCGGTGACCGTGACGGTCTCGCAGGGAATGCCCTCGGCGCGCAGCCGGTCCTGCGCCGCGTCGAAGTTGAGGACGTCCCCCGCGTAGTTGCCATAGCTGAAGAACACGCCGCCGCCGTTGTCGGCCGCCTTCGCCACCGCCACGACCTGCTGGGTCGAGGGCGAGGCGAACAGGTTACCCATCGCCGCGCCGTGGGCGAGGCCCTGGCCGACGAGGCCGCCGAATGCGGGGTAGTGCCCCGAGCCGCCGCCGATCACGACCGCGACCTGACCTCCCGGCGACACCGTGCTGCGGGCGACCCCGCCCTGCACACGCCGCACGCAGCGGCCGTTCGCCGCGACGAAGCCGTCGATCATCTCGTCCGCAAAGGCGGCAGGCTCGTTCCACAGGCGCGTCATCGACGCGCCCCCTGAGTGAGATCCACGGTGACTCCGAATCGATCGACGGGCATGTGCGTTCGGTCGAGTATGGCAAACCGGTTGACCAATTGCAATGTCCAAAACCCCCGGAGAGCGATAGGTTGAGAGCATGCCTGCCTACCCCGGCGACCGATCGGCCGAGATCTCGGCCGCACTCGGCACGCTCCCCGCGGGCACGCCGGTGTCCGAGGTCGCCCGGCGACTGCTCGACCTGTTCACGAGCGGCTCGATCGCCCCGGGCACGCGGCTGCCTCCCGAGCGCCATCTCACTGCCACGTTGGGCGTGGGACGCTCGGCGGTGCGAGAGGCGCTCGCCGCACTCGAGATCCTCGGCATCGTCCAGGTGCGGCCGGGCTCGGGGACCTACCTCAGGGGAGCGGCCAGTGAGCTGCTCCCGCAGACGCTGCGCTGGGGGCTGCTCATCGGCGAGCACCACACCGCGGATCTGCTCGAACTGCGCTCAGGCCTCGAGATCTTCGTCGCCCGCCTCGCGGCCTCCCGGATCGGGGCATCCGATCTTGATGAGCTGCGGTCGACCCTTGAGCGCATGCGTGCGAATGTCGGCTCGCTCAAGGCCTTCGCGAAGGCCGACCTCGACTTCCACGATGCGCTGGCCCGCGGCGCGGGAAACGCGACGGTCGTCGACCAGCTCCACGTGGTGCGATCGCTCCTGCAGGTCTACGCGGATCGTGCCGTGCAGGACGAAGCGTCCGCGGTCACCGCCATCGATGAGCATGACGCGGTCTTCCGCGCCATCGAGCGGGGAGATGAGGATGCGGCCGCCTCCGCCATGGCGGTCCACATGGCCACAGCCTCCGCCCGGCTGGCGGCCGAAGCCGCCGGCTGAGCCCCCGCGCCCGACCCCTTGAGGAGACCGCATGCCCCGCAATTGGGCAGGAACGTACGAATACCGCGCACCCCGCATCGTGACGGCCTCGACCGTCGACGAGGTGCAGACGATCGTCCGAGAGGGCGGCCGTATCCACGCTCTCGGGACGCGGCACTCGTTCACCGACCTGCCCGACACCGCGGGCACGCTCATCGACGTCTCGGGGCTCGCCGATGAGTTCGATCTCGATGAGGAGGCGCGTACCGTGACCGTGGCCGCCGGCACGCGGTACGGCATCGTCGCGCGCGCCCTGGACGAGCGCGGGTGGGCGCTGCACAATCTGGGCTCCCTCCCGCACATCTCCGTGGGCGGCGCCACAGCCACCGCCACCCACGGCTCCGGCGACGCCAACGGAGTGCTTACGACCGCCGTGCGCGGCATCCGGTATGTCGGCGCCGACGGCGACGTGCACGAGGTGCTCCGCGGCGATGCCGACTTCGATGCGCTCGCGGTCGGAGTCGGCGCGTTCGGCGTCATCGTCGCGCTGACCCTCGACATCCACCCGTCCTACCGGGTTCGCCAGGACATCTACGCGGGAGTGACGTGGGATGCCGCGCTCGCCGACCTCTCGGCGCTCACCGGAGCCGGCTACAGCGTCTCGCTCTTCACCCGCTGGGACCCCGAGACAATCGAGGCGGTGTGGGTGAAGACCCGCCTCGACGCCGACGACGACCCGGTCGGCGACACGCTCCTCGATGGGCGGCGCGTGCTCGGCCTGGAGTCGCCGCTCGGCCTCGGCGACAACGTCACCGAGGTCGGCGGCGTGCCCGGGCCCTGGATGCTGCGGCTCCCGCACTTCCGGCTCGACAGCGAGCCGTCCCTGGGTGAAGAGATCCAGACCGAGTACTTCGTGCCGCGCGAGCACGGTGCCGCGGCGCTGGAGGCGGTGCGAGCGCTGGGTGACAGCATCCGTCCCCATCTGGTGTGGAGCGAGATCCGCACCGCGGCGCGCGACGACCTGTGGCTGAGCGGCGCGTACCAGCAGGACATCGTGATCATCCACTTCACCTGGTTCGATCACCCCGAGGAGGTCGCCGCGCTCCTTCCGGCCATCGAGCAGGCGCTGCGGCCGTTCGCCGCGCGCCCGCATTGGGGCAAGGTGCACGGGTTCACCGCCGACGATATGGCGCGCGTGCATCCTCGTCTCGCAGATGCCCGGGCGGTATTCGAGCGCCTGGACCCGGATGGCCGCTTCGTCAACGCGCACCTCGAGCGGGTCGGGCTGCGCGAGCGGCGCTGAGGCCCGGGGCTCCGCGAGCGGGGTCGACCCCCGGGGCTCCGCGAGCGGGGCCGACCGTCGGCCTGCGCTCTCCGCGCTGACCCCGGGACTCGCGAACCCATGAGTTCTTCGCGAACCCATGAGGAACAATGCATGGGTTCGGCAACAGCACATGGGTTCGCGAGCCCCCGGCGGGCGGGCGGGGCTCCAGAATGGGACACGACCCACGGGAGGCCCCAGTGACCGACGCCCCTTCACCCGACCGGATGCACGCTCTCACCGATGAGACGCGCGCGACGGTCGACGTCGTGCTCGACTACGCGCGCCGCCGCGCGCTGTACGAGGACATCCCGCTCGACAAGCCGCTCAACCCGCGGGACCTCGCGCGGCTCGCCTCCGGCTCGATCACCCGCGACGGCATCGGTGCCCGCCGCGCGACGGCGCTGTTCGAGAACGTCCTCGCGCCCGCCTGCGTGTCGACCGACCACCCCGGATACCTCTCGTTCATCCCCTCGGCTCCCACGAAGGCGGCGATCGCGTTCGACCTGATCGTCTCGGCCTCCGCGATCTACGGCGGATCGTGGATGGAGGGCTCGGGCGCGATCTTCGCCGAGAACGAGGTGCTGCACTGGCTCGCCGCCGAGTTCGGGATGCCGAAGGGTGCGGGCGGCGTGTTCGTCCAGGGCGGCACGATCGGCAATCTGTCGGCTCTCGTCGCGGCGCGCGATGCGGCCAGACGCCGCAACCGCGAGGCCGGCCGTCCTGACCCCGCCCGCTGGGTGGTCGTGTGCAGCGCCGAGGCCCACTCCTCGATCGCGTCCGCCGCGCTCGTCATGGACATCGAGATCGCGAAGGCTGCTCCGGATGCCGGGGGCCGGCTGCACGGAGACTCCGTGGCCGCGGTCCTCGACGAGCACGGCGACGCCGTCTTCGCCGTCGTCGCGACGGGTGGTACGACGAACTTCGGAATCGTCGACGACGTCGCCTCGATCGCGGCGGTGACGCGTGAGCGCGGAGTGTGGCTGCACATCGACGGCGCCTACGGCCTCGCGGCCATGCTCGTCGAGAGCGCGCGCCCGGCCTTCGCGGGCGTCGAGCTCGCCGACTCCGTCATCGTCGATCCGCACAAGTGGCTCTTCGCGCCGTTCGACGCCTGCGCGCTGATCTATCGCGACCCGTCGGTGGCGCTCCTCGCGCACACGCAGAAGGCCGAGTACCTCGACACCATCGACGCGGCGGACTGGAATCCGTCCGATCTGGCGGTGCAGCTGACGCGCCGGGCTCGGGGCCTGCCGCTCTGGTACTCGCTGGCGACGTACGGCACCGACGAGTACCGCGCGGCGATCGAGTTCGGCATCACGCTCGCCCGGCGCATCGCCGACGAGATCGAGTCGCGCGACGGGCTGTCGCTGGTGCGCGATCCGCAGCTGTCGGTCGTGGTCTTCCGCCGCGAGGGATGGACCCTGGCGGACTACCAGGCGTGGTCGGATCGCCTCCTCGACGACCAGCACGCCTTCGTCGTGCCGAGCTCGCACGCCGGCGAGCCGGTGCTGCGCTTCGCGATCATCAGCCCCCTCACGACGTTCGAGCTGCTGACCTCGATCCTCGACACTCTGGCCTGACCGCGCTCGGGGCGCGGAGCCGGGTGGGTCGGAGGTCGCGCCATGGCCTCGGCACATCCCCGCCGTACACAACGGCGGGGATGGTGCGCGGCGCGCCGGGCGCCCCCCGGCGTGTCATGCAGAACCCCCGCGGTTGTGCACGCCTGAGTCTGCGCGCCGCGCCTTCCCGGCGGGTCGTGCAGAAGACTCGCGGTTGTGCGCGCGCGGGGTCAGCGTGCGAGGCCCTCGATGACCTGGACGCCCGGCAGCGCCGCGAGCACGCGCCCCGGCACCGACAGCTTGGCGCCCCGGATGCCGGCCCCCACGATCGCCGCGGGCAGCTCCGCGACCCTCGCGTCGACGAGGATGGCCCAGTCCTCCGGCAGGCCGATCGGCGTGATGCCGCCGTACTCCATCGCTGTGTGTGCGACGGCGTCGTCCATGGGGGCGAAGCTCGCCCGTCGGGCGGCGAGGAGCCGGCGCACGACGCCGTTCACGTCGGCGCGCGTGGTTGCCAGCACGAGGCACGCGGCGTAGGTCGTCGTCTCACCCCGGGTGCCCGCCACCACGATGCAGTTCGCGCTCTCGTCCGTGGCGACACCGTACGCCTGGCAGAACGCTGCAGTGTCGGCCAGCGACGGGTCGATGGACGACACGCGCACTTCGGCCGCGAGCGCCGGGTCCAGGCGCTCGAGTGCTGCCTGCACACGGCCGGCGAGAAGGTCCGGGCGATCGAGGGCGGCGGAGAACTCCAGTGACGGCACAGATCGACGCTACGACACTCAGGGCAGCCGCGGGGTGCGGGGTGGCTCGGTCCGGCGGGCTCCGGTCGCCTCGAACGCGGCCGCGAGCCGCAGCAGGTTCGTGTCGTCGTACCCGCGCCCGGCGAAGGTCAGGCCCACCGGCATCCCGATGTCGGCCATCGTCCCCATCGGCACCGTGACGGTCGGGATGCCGAGATGCCGGATCGCCAGATTGCCGTTCGCGACCCACACCCCGTTCCGCCAGCCGCGTTCGGCCGAGGCGTCGTTGCGGTCCATGTCGGCCGCGGCGACGTCGGCGACGGCGGGGAAGACCACGGCGTCCAGGCCGAGCTCGTCCATCCACTCCTCGAGGTCGAGGCGGCGCGTCTCCTCGAGGCCGTGGAGGCCCGCCTCGAGTTCAGGCATGTCGGTCCACGGCGTCGCGTCGGGGTGCGCTCTGACCCAGTCCGGGTACTCGGCGATGTCGTCGTCGACGCCCGTGTAGCGGTCGACGAGCTGCCCCTCCGGGCGAGGGAAGATCCGGGCGCCGTCGACGTCGGCGAGCGTCGAGAGCGCGGGGTCGCCGTTGGCGGCGAGGAAGTCGTCCCAGCCCCAGGCCGAGAGGTCGACGATCTCGCGGCGCAGATACTCGGGCGTCACGAGCCCGCGCGTCCCGATGGTCGGCGCTCCCGCCCGGTCGCCCTCGTAGTTCGACACCGCAGGGAAGTCGACCTCGATGACGGTGGCACCCCCGGCCTCGAGGTCGCGGCGTGCCGCCTCCCAGAGCGCGATGACCGAGGGGCGCGTCTCGATGCGCTCGCCGGTCGGGCCGCCGATGCCCGTTCCGGTACCGGCCTCGGCATCCGCGTTGATGTACATGCGCGGGATGCCGAACCGCCGGCCCGCGAGAGCGGCGGGTGCGGCCTCCCCGGCGAGTGCCGGGTACGACACCGGTCGCTGGGCCGACGCGGCGGGCAGCGGCACCCAGGGCTGCGCGCGCCAGAAGTCGCCGCGCGTCTCGGGGTCGTCGGCGACGATGACGTCGAGCACGTCGAGGAGGTCGGCCATGGTGCGCGTGTGCGGCACGACGACGTCCATCGTCGGCACGAGCGGCCAGTTGCCGCGCACCGAGATGACGCCGCGCGAGGGCGTGTAGGCGCAGAGCGCGTTGTTCGAGGCCGGGCCGCGGCCGCTCGACCAGGTCTCCTCGCCGAGGCCGAACGCGGCGAAGCTCGCCGCGGTGGCCGTTCCCGACCCGTTCGACGAGCCCGAGCCGAACGGCGCGGTGAGCCAGTCGGCGTTGTACGGGCTCTCCGCGCGTCCGTACACGCCGCGCTGCATCCCGCCGTTGGCCATCGGCGGCATGTTCGTCAGGCCCAGGCAGATCGCTCCGGCCGCACGCAGCCGCTCGATCGTGAAGGCGTCGCGCTGGGCGACGAGGTCGGCGAAAGCCGGGCTTCCGGCGGCGGCGGTCAGGCCGCGCACGAGGTAGCTGTCCTTCGCGGTGTACGGGATGCCGTCGAGAGGGCCGAGCGACTCGCCCCGCGCCCGTCGCCCATCGGAGGCGGCCGCCTCGTCGAGCGCCGCCGAATTGGGCACGACGATGGCATTCAGCGCGGTCTCCGTGCTCGGAGCGTCGTAGACGTCGATCCGGGCGAGGTACGCCTCGACGAGCTCGACAGCCGTGATCTCGCCGGTTTCGAGCGCCCGGCGGAGGTCGGCGATGGATGCCTCGACGACGTCGATCACGCTGCGCCTCCCTGCACTTCGAACTCGAATCCACACGATGTCGGCGAATCCACCCGGTTCGCGCGCACAAAGTCTGTGGTTTCGGGCGAGATCGGTGGATTCGAGTGGAGGACGGGCCGACCGGAGGCAGTCACGACGCCACCTTCGGCTGCTGCTGCGTGATGCAGTGGATGCCGCCGCCCCGAGCGAAGATCGGCCGGGCGTCCACGGTCACGACGCGACGCCCCGGATACGCGTCAGCGAGGATTTCCCGTGCCGCGGCATCGGCCCGCTCCTCGCCGAAGCCGCAGGCGATCACGCCCCCGTTGACGACGGTGTGGTTCACGTAGCTCCAGTCGACGAAGCCCTCGTGGTCTTTCAGCGTCTCGGGCGCAGGGAGGTCGACGATCTCGAAGCGGGTGCCCCGGGCATCCGTCTTCTGCTCGAGGTGCGCGCGCAGCTCGCGCGAGACGCCGAAATCCGGGTGGTCGGGGTCCGTCTGCGCGTGCAGCAGCAGCCGCCCGGGCGAGGGGATGGTCGCGACGATGTCGACGTGGCCGTTCGTGCCGAAGTCGTCGTAGTCGCGGGTGAGGCCGCGCGGCAGCCATATGAAGGCGGTGGCCCCGATGGTGCGGGCGAGTTCAGCCTCGACGCGCGCCTTGTCTGCGAACGGGTTGCGTCGAGGATCCAGCTGCACGGTCTCGGTCAGCAGCACGGTGCCTTCGCCGTCGACATGGATGCCGCCACCCTCGTTGACCAGCAGTGAGCTGATGACTTCGGCCCCCGCCACCCCGCCGGCCACGCGTCCGAGCTCCGCCGAGAGGCGCCACTCCGCCCAGTCCGGCGCACCCCAGCCGTTGAAGGTCCAGTCCACCGCGCCGAGGGCAGCGGGCCGCTCGTCGTCGACGACGAACGTGGGTCCGACATCCCTCATCCAGAATTCGTCGAGCGGCGCTTCGACGATGTCGATGCCTGCCCCCAGCATCCGTCGCGCCCGTTCGGTCTCGGACGGATCGACGACCATGGTGACCGGCTCGAACTCGGCCACGGCGTGGGCGACCGCGGTCCACGCGGCATACCCCTCCTCGCGCTCGGCCGCGCTGTCGCCGAGCGTGATCCCCTCGCGCGGGAACGCCATCCAGGTGCGCTCGTGCGGAGCGGTCTCCGCGGGCATCCGCCAGCTCATGCGACGACCTCCTCGAGCTCGCCCCGCGCCGCCGGACGCGCCTCGTTCCACGACCGCGCCGGTCGGGCCGCCCGGTCGCGGTACGGCGAGGAGGTCAGCCAGAGCACGGCGTACAGGATGCCGGCGAGCACCGGCCCGACGATGGCCGAGAGGTCGGCACCGCCGAGCGCGAGCGCGAGCGGTCCGACGTACAGCGTCGTATTCGCCATCAGCACCGCCGTGGTCGTGGCGCCCGTCATCGCGATGATGCCCGGCCAGTAAAAGCCGGTGCGGTACCAGAAGGGTCCATCCCGGCGTTCGGCGGCCAGCGCCTCGCCGTCGTAGCTGTTGCGCCGCAGCAGGATGTCGACCGCATAGACCGCGACGAGCGGGCCGAGCACGGTCACCGCGAGCTCCAGCGACGAGTTCAGCGTGTCGAGGAAGCTCGGTGCGACGAACAGCAGCCACGCGGCCGCAGCCGTGGAGGCGGCGCCCGTGACGACGATCGTCGCGACACGGGAGATCCGGATGCCGAGCCCCAGCGCGTACAGGCCTGTCGAGTACGCCACCAGCACGTTGTTGGTGATGCTCGACAGCACGATCATGCCCAGGAACACGGGCATGAACCACGCCGGCACGATCTCGGCGATGGTGAGCTGCGGGTCGGTCATGTCGATCGCGGTGCCGGCGACGACGCCCAGCGTGCCGATGACCACCGCCGGAACGAAGCCGCCGAGGGCCGTCCAGAGCGCTACGCGGCCCTTCGACACGTCGCTCGGGAGATACCGGGCGTAATCGGCTCCCGTGCCCCACGACAGGGGGCTCGAGGCGACGATCGCGAAGCCGAGGAGGATCATCGCGATGTGCTCGGAGGGTGCGAGCGGGGCCGGGGCGTAGGTGAAGTCTGCGGCTCCGAAGACGAAGCCGCCCAGCACGATGAACATGACGGCGAGGGCGGCCGAGAACCACGGCGCGAGCTTCAGGATCGTGGCGTGCCCGTAGATGCTGATCGCGAAGCTGAGCACGCCGATCACGACGAGCACGGCCCATTCGGCTCCGGCGGGGAGGGTGATCCCGAACCACTGGACCATGGCGATGGCGGCGAGCGTCGCGAAGGCGATGTTGATGATCTCGTAGAACACGCCGATCACGACGCCGAGGCCCGCGCCGAAGATCCGGCTGCCGCGGACGCCGAACATGGCGCGCATGATCGCGACGCTGGGGGTTCCGGATGCCGGGCCGCTGATCGCGAGCCATCCGACGACCGCCCACCAGAGGTTGCCGGCGATCGTGATGGCGAGGGCCTCCCACAGCGGAAGTCCGAGCAGCATGAGCACGCCGCCGATGACGAAGTACAGGTAGATGACGTTGGCCGACATCCAGACCCAGAACAGCTCGCGCGGGTGCCCGTGACGCTCGGCGGGCGGGATGTAGTCCGCGCCGTGGGTCTCGATGTGGCCGGCGCGATCTGCGGCGGGTTCGGCAAGATGCCCGTTGCGATCTGCGGCGGGTTCGGGGATGTGCCCGGTGCCCGAGGGCGCCTGGAACGGCGACTCGGTGGGGACGTCTGCGGGGGCGGATGTCGCGATGGCTTCGTTGCGCATGGGACTCTCTCGACAGGATGAGGGATGGCGGGCTACTGTTGATCAAGTGATCAATAAGCCTGGGCGACGATAACCACGAGGAGGTGGCGATGTCAAGCACTCCACGCAAGACCGCGGCGCGCAAGTCCCCGGCGGAGCGGGCCGATGAGATCGGCCAGGCTGCCTGCGACCTGGCCCTCCACGAGGGTCTGTCGGCCGTCACGCTGCGCTCGATCGCCCAGCGGGTCGGGGTCGCGCCGGCCCTCGTGGCCCACTACCAGCCCAGCATGGATGCCCTGGTCGCGTCGACTTTCCGCACCATCGTCGCCGTCGAGCTCGACGATGTGCGCCGGGTGCTCGCCGGTCGCGCCACTCCCACCGAGCGCATGGCGCTCCTGCTCGAGACGCTCCTCGACGGCACCCGCGACGACGTCACGGTCGTGTGGGTCGAGGCGTGGGCCATGGGCCGGCGCAACGAGTCGCTTGCGGCCGCCGTGCGCGAGCAGATGGACGCGTGGCAGGCTCTCGTCCAGCAGGTCGTCGAGGACGGTGCGGCGCGCGGCGAGTTCGAGGCGGAGGACGCCGCCGACACCGCATGGCAGCTCCTGGGCATGATCGACGGCCTCAACGCCCACGCCCTCGTGCGGTGGAACGCTGATCGCTCGCGCGGATCGGCTCCCCATCGGGCGGTCGAGGGGATGCTGGGACTCCCGCGCTTCGCGCTCGACGCGGCGGCGGCGCGCACCACCTGACGCCGGCGCCGTGCGCCGCCACGTGACGCCCGGGCCGCCGTGCGCCGCGCGCCGGGCACCGGCGCTCGCCCACGGGTCGCGCCGAGGCAGGGTGTCTCGCCGAGACAGGGCGGCACGTCGCCCTGCCTCGGCGACATCCCCTGCCTCGGCGAGGGCGCCACGCGCTGGGAACCCCGCCGCCACAAGCCCCGCCCCGCATCCACACAGGGTGTCTCGCCGAGACAGGGCGGCACGTCGCCCCGCCTCGGCGACATCCCCTGCCTCGGCGACGCCGGGACGATGCCGGCGCCGTGGTCAGCCGACGGGGGAGACGTCGACGTTCACCCGGAGCGTCGACTTCTTCGACTTCGTGAAGATCACGCCCTTGACCGGGGAGACGTCGCCGTAGTCCCGGCCCCATGCGACCGTCACGTACCGCTCGTTGGCCCACTGGTTGTTCGTCGGGTCGATCGCGAGCCAGTCGCTCGAGCCCGGCATCCACACCGAGAGCCAGGCGTGCGACGCGTCCGCGCCCACGATGCGCTCCTTGCCCGGAGGGGGCTGCGTGGCGAGGTAGCCGCTCACGTAGCGGGCGGCGATGCCGTGGCTGCGCAGGCACGCCAGCGCGAAGTGCGAGAAGTCCTGGCACACTCCCGCGCGCTTTCGCAGGACGTCGTCGACGGTGCTGGTGACGGTCGTCGCGGTGCTGTCGTAGTCGAAGTCGGCGTAGATGCGGTGCATGAGATCGGTCGCCGCCTCGCCGATCGGGCGCCCGCGGGTGAGGGATGCCGCGGCATAGTCCGCGACGCCGGCTGAATGCGCTGCGCGCGGGGACTCGAGGGCGAACTCGACGGCGGCCCAGGCATCCGGAGCATCTGAGTGCAGAAGCGGTCGCGCGCTCTCCCACGGCACGGCGAGGGCGTCCTCGTCGTAGCGGGGCTCCACAACGGTGACGTCCGTCTGGGAATCGATGACGAGCTCGCGGTGCGGATCGGTGACCTGGAAGTACGTGACGGCGTTGCCGTAGCAGTCGGTGTCTCGGTGCAGGTCGATCGGCAGCGGCTCGACCGTGACGGTGTGCGCGCCGATCTCCTGCCACGGCAGCGAGCGGGGCGACAGATGGTAGAGCCCCCGGCTGTCGCGGACGGGTGCGGTGTAGGTGTACGTGGTGCGGTGCGAGACGACGTATTTCATGGTGCACTCGTCCCCGGGAGCTCGATGAGCGACAGCGTCGACAGCATCTGGGGCGGCGGGCCGCTCGCGAAGTGCACGTCGGCGATCGCATCGGACAGCTGCTCGAGCTGCCCGCGGGTGGTGTCGAAGAAGCGCTGCAGCCGCGGCCGGCGGGGGCCGGACGGCGTCGCCAGAGCGGCCAGGTCGATGTTGTCGAGGGCGGTCTCGAGGTGCTCGAGCAGCCGCTCCGGGCGGGTGGACCCGGTCGACGCGGGCATCGCCGCGAGGTGTCCGCGCAGTTCCCGCAGGGCGAAGGCGAGCGACCTCGGGTTGTCGCGGTCGGTCAGCAGGAGTTCGAGCACGCCGCTCGTGCGCACGTTGCCCCGGTACCGGCGACGGAACGTGACCGAGCTCTCGGCGGCGACGAGCACACCCTCCAGCACGTCGCGATCGGCGGCGATGCCCCGTCGCTCGGTGGTGGTGGCGCCGAGCAGCAGGCAGACCTGCATCGCGCGCTCGATGCCGCGACCCGCCTCGATCATGTGCCAGCCGGGGTCGCGGATCATGCTCGCGGTGACGCCCTGGAGCGACAGCACGGCGGTCAGCATGCGTCCGGCGGACTCCGTGATCCGGTGCGAGCGCTCCGAACCCTGGAGGGCCTTCTTCGCGCGATCGGTGTGCGAGAAGACGCGCCAGGTGTCGTTCGACAGCTGATCGCGGACGCCCTCGAGCGCATCACGCAGGCGCTCGAGAGCATAGGCGGCCGATCCGGGGCGCGACGAGTCGAGCAGCAGCGACCGGAACTCGGCCTCGGGGTCTTCCGAGCGGCGGCCGGCGAGGCGACGCAGGGCGCCGATCAGGACACGAGCCGCCACGGCGTGCTCGGATTCGATGGGCGCTGCGAGCTCCTCGATATGCGCGTCGGCGGTCAGCAGGAGTCGCAGGAGGTCCTCGGCGCGCTCCGCGTATCGACCCGCCCAGTACATGTCCTCGAGCGAGCGCGGCGCGAGGGCGGGGATGCTCGGCTGGAAATCCAGGGGCGCGACGTCGACCAAGCCCTGATCCGGATCCTCGGGGGCTCCCTTGACGACCCAGATGTCCTTCGTGATGGGCGTGCGCCCGGGCACCATCACCGTCGCGAGTCCTCCCACCAGCGGGCGGAACGCCGAGCGGTAGCGGACGGTGAAGGCGCGCATGACGACCGGGTGGGCATCCGCTCGTCCCTCGCTCGACCACACCGGCGCCTGCGACAGCGGCAGGCGGTCCTGGCCGACGTAGCGGTGCGGTGCAGCGAGGATCCGGGCCCGCAGCTCGTCGGGCGAGAGGGCCGCAGAGGCGCTGCGCGGCTCGTCGATGCGGCGCACGATGAAGCCGTCCGGAGTCTCCCCGAGCCTGTCGAGCACAGCGTCGCGGCCCTCGGGGTCGCCGCACCACCACGTCGGCACGGCCGGAAGCCGCAGCTGCTCTCCGAGGAGACGCTGGCAGATGTCGGCCATGTACGGCAGAAGGGCGGGGTTCTCCAGCACACCGGCCCCGAGCCCGTTGACGACGCGGACGCGTCCGCGGCGCACCGCCTCGGAAAGGCCGCCGACGCCGAGCCGCGAGTTGCCGCGCATCTCGAGGGGATCGCACCAATCGGCATCCACTCGCCGCAGGATCACATCGACGCGCTCGCCGGGGCCGGTCTTGGGCCATCCCGGCGGCTTGATCCAGATCGAGCCGCCCCGCAGCGTCAAGTCGCTCGCCTGCACCAGCGGGAAGCCCAGCGTGCTCGCCAGGAACGCCTGGTCGAACGCCGTCTCGGAGTGCGTGCCGGGCGAGAGCACGACCACGCGCGGCTCGGTCACGCCCTCGGGCGCGGAGTTGAGGAGGGCGGATCGCAGGGCCGCGAAGTACGGCTCCATGCGATGCAGGTCGTTCTCCTGGTACAGGTCGGGCATGACCTGCGCCATCACCCGCCGGTTCTCCATCGCGTACCCGAGACCGGACGGCGCCTGCACGCGATCCGCGAGCACGCGCCACTCGCCTTCGGCGTCGCGACCGAGGTCGGCCGCCGACAGCAGCAGCGGCTGGAGGTCGTGGGCGCTCGCCCGTGCCAGCGGGCGCGCATACCCTGAGTGCCCGAACACGATGGCGGACGGAAGGGTGCCGTCGCGCAGGAGCGACTGCTCGCCGTACAGGTCGACGAGCAGAGCGTTCAGCAGCTCCGCCCGCTGCGCGAGCCCGATCTCGAGCCGGGACCAGCTGACCGCGTCCATGACCAGCGGCATCGGGTCGAGCTGCCACGGCTGGGCGCCCGATCCGCGCGCGACGTAGGTGACGCCGCGGTCGGCCAGGAAGCGCGAGATCTCGCCGCCGACGCGCTTGAGCTCTTCGGGCGTGAGCCCCAGGGCGGCCTCGGCCATGCCCTTCCACGCGGGACGAAGCGAGCCGTCCGGGGCCACGACCTCGTCGTAGCGAGGCTCGACGCCGCCGAAGGACAGCGTCGGCTGAGCCAGGGTCGTCGCGTAGTCACGCAGCACGGTCACGAGTGGGGGACCCTCCGCAGGTCGAGTGTGCGGGGATAGTCGGAGGTGGCCGCACGCCGGGCCTTCTCCCGCAGCGCGGCCACATCGACGGTACCCGATGTGTGACCGTGCGGCTCGAATCGCCGGGCTCGCCGGGCTTCGGCCTCGTTGGCATTGATCGGCGGATGCTCGTACGCCCGTCCGCCGGGGTGCACGACGTGATAGGTCGCACCGCCGAGGCTGCTCGCGGCATCCGTGTCGATCACGTCGAACGTGAGCGGTGCGTGGATCGGGATCATCGGGTGCAGCGCCGACCAGGGCTGCCAGGCGCGGTACCGGACGCCCGCGTAGTACTCGCCGAGGTGACCGGTCGGCGCGAGCGGCACGGGCACCTGGTTGCAGGTCACGAGATGGCGCTCGAGGTCGATCCCGCGGACCTTGACCTGCAGCCGCTGAAGCGAAGAGTCGACGTAGCGGGCGGTGCCCGACCTGCCCGCCTCCTCGCCGAGGACGTGCCACGGCTCGATCGCGTGCCGGAGCTCGAGCTCGACGCCGGCACCCGCTCCCGTCGCGACGCGCGTCATCCCGATCCGCGGGAAGCGGAACTCCGTGAACGCGTCGAGCCAGGTCTCCTCGAACGCGATGCCGTGCGCGCGGAGGTCCGCGATGACCTCGCCGATGTCGCGGATCGCCCCCTCCGGCAGCAGGAAGTCCTCGTGCAGCCCCGTGCCCCAGCGGATCAGGGGCGCCGTCAGCGGCTTCTCCCAGAACATCGCGACGAGACTCCGCACGAGCAGCGCCTGGACGAGCGCGAGCTCGGGATGCGGCGGCATCTCGAAGCCGCGCAGCTCCAGCAGCCCCAGCCGCCCGCGGCTGCTGTCGGGGCTGTAGAGCTTGTCGACGCAGAACTCCGCCCGGTGCGTGTTGCCCGTGAGGTCGGTCAGCAGGTGCCGCAGCGACCGGTCGACGACCCACGGGAGCAGGTTGCCGCCGTTGGCCTCGTCGGTCAGCCGCCGGATCTCGGCGAGCGCGATCTCCATCTCGTAGACGGCCTCGGGGCGTCCCTCGTCGAAGCGGGGGGCCTGGCTCGTCGGGCCCACGAACCGCCCGGAGAAGAGATACGAGAGCGACGGATGCCGCTGCCAGTAGGTCAGCAGGCTCGGCAGGAGATCGGGCCGGCGCAGCAGCGGCGACTCGATCGGGTGCGCACCGCCGAGGGTGATGTGGTTGCCGCCGCCGGTGCCGGTGTGTGTTCCGTCGACGTCGAACTTCTCGGTCGTGAGGCGCACCTGCCGTGCGGTCTCATAGAGCGACAGTGTGAGGTCGCGCTGCTCGGCCCACGTGGACGTCGGCTGCAGGTTCACCTCGACCACTCCAGGGTCGGGCGTCACGATGAGCTGGCGCAGTCGGGCGTCCGGCGGGGGCCCGTAGCCCTCCAGCACCACCGGGCAGGCAGCATCCGTCGCCGCCCGCTCGATGACGTGCAGCAGGTCGGCGTAGGCGTCGAGCTCCTGGGTCGGCGGCAGGAAGACGTGCACCACGCCGTCCCGTGCCTCGATCGTGAGGGCGGTCGTCTGGGCGCCCTCCGGATCGACGATCGTGACGGACGGGATGCCGGGAGCCAGCGGCGGCGCGGCCTCGAGGTACGACGGCTCGCCGGTCCACTCCGGGTCGTGCCACGAGACCGAGTCCAGCGGCAGCCGGAGCCCCAGAGGGCTGGAGCCGTGCAGCAGCACGAGGCGTCCTCGCCGGAAGCGCCAGGCCGGGCTCGTCCAGTCGCCGTGCGTGGTGAGTGGCAGCACCCAGCCGGCGGCCGCGACGGCGGCCGTCTCGACCTGCTCGACGTGCGAGCGGTCGAACTCGTCGGCGTCCGGCCGCGCTCCCTCGGGACGCCGGAGCTCGGCGGTCAGCTCGGCGAGGGGGTCCTCGAAGGCGGCCAGCAGCTGCGCGCCGGGGAGGCCGAGAAGCTCGGTGATGCGCGCCGCGAGGCGTTGGGCGGCCGCCGGGGCGCCGGGATCGGCGTCCGGGCCCCAGGGATCGGCGAAGAGCGCGGAGTCGGTCCACAGCGGCTCGCCGTCCGTGCGCCACTGGAGGGCGATGGCCCAGCGGGGGACGGCTTCGCCCGGGTACCACTTGCCCTGTCCGCGGTGCACGGCACCGCCCTTCGCGTACACGTCCCGCAGCCGATGGGCGAGGGCGCTCGCGAGCTCACGCTTCTCCGGCCCGTCAGCGGCGACGTGCCACTGGGGGCTGCGCGCATCGTCGAGCGACACGAAGGTGGGCTCGCCGCCCATCGTCAGGCGCACGTCGTTCGCGTCGAGCCGCTCGTCGACGGCCTCGCCGAGCGCGTCGATCCGCGCCCACTGCTGCGGGGAGTAGGGCCGCGTGGTGCGCGGGTCCTCGTGGACGCGCCGCACCTCGTTGCGGAACGTGAAGCTCACCTCGACCGGCTCGGTCGACCCCGAGATGGGCGCCGCGCTGCTCGGGTGCGGTGTCGCGCTCAGCGGGATGTGGCCTTCACCGGCGAAGAGGGCGCTCGTGGGGTCGAGTCCGATCCAGCCGGCGCCGGGGACGAACACCTCGGCCCAGGCGTGCAGGTCGGTGAAGTCCTCGGTCGGACCCGCCGGCCCGTCCAGTGCCGCGCGGTCGGGTGCGAGCTGCACGAGGTACCCCGACACGAAGCGTGCGGCGAGCCCGTACCGGCGCAGGATGCTCACGAGCAGCCACGCGCTGTCGCGGCAGGATCCGATGCCCGACTCGAGGGTGTGGTCGGGGGTCTGGACGCCGGCCTCCATGCGCAGGCTGTACGCGACATCCCGGTACACCGCCCGATTGAGGTCGGCGAGGAACTTCACGGTCGGCACCCCGTCGTCCGGGAGCGACGGGAGATCCGTCATCCACCCGTCGACGCGATCGCTCTCGCCCACCGGCCGGAGGTAGGGCGCGAGGTCGGCGGCGAGGGCCGGCTGGTAGCGGAACGGGAATCGCTCGGCGTAGGACTCGATGAAGAAGTCGAGCGGATTGACGACCATCATGTCGGCGACGAGCCCGACGGTGATCTCGAGGCGGCTGACCTTCTCGGGGAAGACGATCCGCGCCAGCCAGTTGCCGAACGGATCCTGCTGCCAGTTGATGAAGTGCTCTTTGGGGCTGATCTCCAGCGAGTACGCCTCGATCGGGGTGCGCGAGTGCGGAGCGGGCCGCAGCCGGATGACATGCGGCTGCACCGTGACCGGACGAGCGAACTCGTACGCGGTGTAATGCTCGAGCGCGACCTTTATCGACATGACCCCACCTTTGCAGACCGCGTGCCGCCCGGAGGCCGCCGCTGCCCTCAGCCGTGACCCGCGCGGCAGCCTTACGCGGCCGCGGCGGCGGCCTTCCGCGCCGCCGTCGCGGCCCGGAACGAGGCGTTCGCGGCGGGGGTGTAGAGCAGCACGAGGCCGAAGATCGCCAGCACCGCCGAGGTGATGGCCGTGTAGGCGAGCGCTTTGAGGTCGAGGAACGCGGCGACCCCCGCCCCGACCTCGAGCAGGAACACCAGGGTCACGATGATCCGCGCGCTCGTCCGGGCGCGGAACAGCCCCAGGCACACCGGGAAGGTCACGACGCCGATGACGATGTGCAGCCAGCCCGTCACCGGCGAACCACCGCTGAACAGCATGACCGCGCCCGAGAACAGCTGGAGGATGCCCGAGATCCACGCGATCACGGCGACCAGGACGACCCCGTCCGAGGGTTTCGTGCGCATGGCGGCTCCTCACTGGCGGGCGCCGTTCGGGGATCGCGGCGCTGGACGAAGGCTACTCGCCCTCGTCGGCGGAGGGCGAGGCGGCGGCGGGATGCCTAATGCCGGGAGTCGGCGCCCCGCCTGGGCGCATCTCCGTCCCGCTCGCCCTGGGTCGGGTGAGGACTGGGATACCGTGGACGGGGTCGAGAGGAGCCGGATGTCGCTGGTGGTCATGGGAGTCTCGGGCTGCGGCAAGTCGACGATCGGCGCCGCCGTCGCTCTGCGCGCAGGGGCCTCCTTCGTCGATGCGGATGATCTGCATCCCGCGTCGAACGTCGAGAAGATGGCCGCGGGCATCCCGCTGACGGACGAGGACCGGATGCCGTGGCTCGCCGCCGTCGGCGACGTGCTGGCACAGCATCCCGATGTCCCCGTCGTCGTCGCGTGCTCCGCGCTGAAGCGGTCGTACCGCGACATCATCCGCGCGCGGGGAGGGTCCGTGCTGTTCGCGCACCTCGTGGGCTCGCGAGAGCTCCTCGCCGAGCGGATGGGCTCGCGCTCTCAGCACTTCATGCCGACCACGCTGCTCGATTCGCAGCTGGCGACCCTCGAGCCGCTCGACCCGGACGAGACCGGCCTGGTGCTCGACATCGCCGAGCCCCCCGATCAGATCGCCGACGCGATCCTCTCGCGCTGGATGGCCATGCCATGACGTCGCCGATGACGGTCGAGGAACTCGACCCCGAGATCGTGCCGGCATTCACGGCGCTGCCCGAGATCAACCTCGAGAAGCCGTTCGTGCGCTGGTTCATGGCCACGGCGTCCGGCCTCGCGCCGGGGGCGAAGGTCGAAGGCGTCGAGCGCCGCACGGTGCGGGAAGGGGATGCGCGTCTGCGGGTCTTCGTGCCGGAGAATCCGAGCGGCGCGGCACTCCTCTGGATCCACGGTGGCGGTCTGGTCCTGGGCTCGGCGCGGGTGGAAGACCGGATGTGCGGCGAGACCGCGCGCGAGACGGGCGCCGTCGTCGTCTCGGCCGACTACCGCCTGGCGCCCCGGCATCCGTTCCCCGCTGCGCACGATGACGTGCACGGCGCGTGGTCCTGGCTGCGACTGCACGCCGCCGAACTGGCCATCGACACCGACAGGATCGCGATCGGCGGCCAGAGTGCCGGCGCCGGGCTCGCGGCGGCCCTCGTCCAGCGGCTGCACGACGAGGGCGTTCCGGTCGCGGCGCAGCTGCTCTTCTGCCCCATGCTCGACGACCGCACCGCCGCCGACCGCAGACTCGACGCGCGCCGGCACCTGGTGTGGAACAACCGCTCCAACCTTGTCGGCTGGCGGTCGTATCTCGGTCACGAGCCGGGGCGCGACGGCGTCGCGTCCTACGCCGCTCCCGCACGGCGCACCGACCTCTCGGGCCTCCCGCCCGCCTGGATCTACTGGTCCGAGATCGAGCTCTTCGCCGCAGAGGATCGCGCCTACGCCGAGGCGCTCGCGTCCGCGGGCGTGCCCGTGACGGTCGTGACCCTCGACGACACCGCCCACGGCTTCGAAGCGTGGGCGTACACGACGCCTCCCGCGCAGGAGCTGCTTGCGGGCGCCCGCGCCTGGCTGGTCGAGGCGCTCGCCTAATCCCGCCGGCGCCACCGCAGCAGGCGCCGGCGGCGAGCTGTCTCCGCCTCCGCAGCCCTCGCCTCGGCGTCCGCGCGTGATCTCGCGGTGCGCCGCTCGTGCCATGCCCGCACCTCGGCGTCGGCATCCCGGGTCGGGGTCACGACCGGCGGGCCGCCCAGAAGCTGGCGTCGCGCCTCGATGATACGGCGGTTGAAGTCCTCGATGTACTCGCGCACCTCGTCCTCGCGCGTGAGCGCATCGAGGCGGTCCTCGAACTCAGCGTGCTCGACGCGCAGCATGAGCGCGGGCGGACCGAGGCCGCGCAGCTGCTCCCGCTCGATCTTGCGACGGATCCACCAGTCCGGGTCGTGGCTCTCACCGAGGCCCTCGAGCGGCTTGCCCGCGCCGGGGAGCTGATCGAACTCCCCGCGGCGCATCGCCTGCTGGATCGACACCTCGACGAACGCGGCGCGCTCGGCGGACGTGGGGACATGCTGCGGCCCGTCGCCGGGCTCCGAGTCCTTCTCGGGCTCGAGCCCCTGCTCGCGCTGCCACTTCTCGAAGCGGTAGCGCTCTGCGGCTTCCCGGGGGTCTTCGGCCATGCTCCGGCAGAGCCTCAGACGTGATCGCGCCAACTGTGCTGCGGGTCGAACCCCAGCACGCGCCGCGCGCGGTCGATCGAGAGCAGGGTGTCGTTGACGCCGAGGTCGCCCTTCAGCGGCACGCCCGGGAACACCTCGGCGACGAGCTCGGCGTTGGGGCGCGTCATGACGGTGTCGGCCGCGGCGATGATGAACCGGTCGAAGCCGGGAGCGGCATCCAGAGCCTTCTCGACAGCCTGGGCGCCGTCACGCGCGTCGATGTAGCCCCACAGGTTCCACTTGCGCCGGCGGGCGTCGGCGTCGAACGACGGGAACTGGGCGTAGTCCTCGGGCACCATGACGTTCGAGAAGCGAAGGGCCGTGATCGCGAGGTCGGGGTGCCACCGCACGAGCTCGATCGCGAGCTGCTCCTCGAGGTGCTTGACGAGCGAATAGGCCGACTCCGGACGTGCGGGGTACTCCTCATCGACCGGGATATAGGGCGGCGCGACGTCGAAGGGAAGGCCCAGCACCGTCTCGCTGGACGCGTACACGATGCGACGGATGCCGAGCCCCACTGCGGCCCAGAACACGTCGAACGTGGTCAGCATGTTGTTGCGGAAGGTCGCGATGTCGCTCCGGATGCCGGGGGCCGGGATCGCCGCGAGATGCACGACCGCGTCGAACCCGCCCGACTCCCCGTGCACCCCCTTCAGAGCGTCGACGACCTGACCGTAATCGGTGAGATCGACCTGAAGGAACCCGGGGCCGCGGGTGCCGACGACGTCCAGCCCGACGACGTCGTGACCGGCCGCCCGGAGCTCGCGGAGGACGACCGTGCCGAGCTTTCCGGATGATCCGGTGAGGGCGATGCGCATCTCACCAGTTTTTCATGCGGAGACGACATGCAGGCCGTTCGACGAGGCTCAGCGGGGTGCGCTCGTGGACTTCCGGACGATGAGGTGCGTGGGCAGCGGGGTGTCCTCGGTGGCGCTGTCGGGCTCTTCGACGGCGATCAGCACCTTCTGCATGATGAGCTCGCCCAGCGCGGCGAAGTCCTGTCGCACCGTCGTCAGCGGCGGGTAGAGGTATCCCGCTTCCGGCACATCGTCGAACCCCACCACGCTGACGTCCTCGGGCACGCGCAGACCCCGCTCGCGCAGCGCCGACAGCACGCCGATCGACATGTGGTCGTTGGCGACGAAGATGGCCGACCCGGGCGCGATGTCGAGCGTCGAGCCCAGGCGATGGCCGCTCGCAGCGCTCCAGTCGCCGTGCTCGGGCTCGATGACCTCGAGGCGGTGCGCGGCGAGCTCGTCGCGCCACCCGCGCACGCGCTCGACGGCATCCGGAGCCTCCCGCGGACCTGCCAGATGGAGGATGCGCTGATGCCCGAGCTCGGCCAGGTGGCGAACGGCCGAGCGAGCCCCGCGGTATTGGTCGATCGACACGATCAGCGGGCTCCGCCGTGAGGTCGACGAGGCGGCGACGACCGGGATGCTGAGGTCCAGCCCCCGCACCGCCTCGAGCACCCCCACATCGACGACGACCAGCACGATGGCGTCGACCCGCTGGCGCAGGAGGCTCTCGACGACTTCGCGCAGGCCGGCGGCATCCGAATCGAGCGAGCTGATCGTCTCGACGTTGTACCGCGCGGCGCGCGCCGCGAACGTGAAGTGCATGGCGATCGAGGTGGGCCCGTAGTCCGAGACGCCCGGGGTCACGAGGCCGATGGTGCGGGTGCGCCGCGTCACGAGCGCACGCGCGGCAGGGGAGGGGCTGTACCGCAGCTGCGCGATCGCCTGCTCGACACGTGCGCGCGTGGCCGGCCGGACGTTCGGGAGGTCGTTGAGCACGCGCGAGACGGTCTGGTGCGAGACCCCGGCGAGCCGGGCGACGTCGAAGATGTTCGACGGCCGCGGCGTGCCGCCGTCGTCGGCGCCGGTGCGCGGTTCAGCCATCGGAATCCTCGGGACGCGCCACCAGTGCGAGGAGCGAGTCCACGGTCAGCTGGTCGGAGGGGAGCGTCTCGACGATGCGGCCGTCGCGGAGGATCGCGACGCGATCGCCGACCCGCAGCACCTCTTCCAGCTCCGCCGAGATGAACATCACCGAGAGTCCGTTCGACGCCATCTCGGCCACCAGGTTCTGGATCTCGACCTTCGCGCCGACGTCGATGCCGCGAGTCGGCTCATCGAGGATGAGCACTCGCGGAGAGAGCGCGAGCAGGCGCGCGAGCAGCACCTTCTGCTGGTTGCCGCCCGACAGCGTGCCCGCGGGGCGATCGAGGTCCGGCGGCCGGATGCCCAGGGCCTCGACCCAGCTCGCGGCCAGCTCGCGCCGCCGGGCGGGCGGGATGCGGCGGAAGACGCCGCGGTCGGCCTGCAGCGCGAGGGTGATGTTGTCGAGCACGCTGAGGTCGGCGATGATGCCTTCGGCGCGGCGGTTCTCCGACGAGTAGACCACCCCGAGCGACATGGCCGAACGCGGCCCCGACAACGAGGTGGGGGAGCCGGCGATCCGGATGATCCCCGCCTCCAGGCGGTCGATCCCCGAGATCGCCCGAGCGGCCTCGGTGCGTCCTGAGCCGAGGAGTCCGGCGACGCCGAGCACGTCGCCCTCGTAGAGGTCGATGTCGGCATCCGTGATTGCCCGGCGGGCGGTCACCCCCCGAGCGCTCAGATAGGGGGTGCGGTCCTCAGCCGGTTCGGCCTCAGGTCTTGGCCGTGTCTGCAGCGCCGCGGCACTTCGACCGAGCATCGCCTGCACCAGGTCGATCCGCAGCAGCTCCCGCGTGAGGTATTCGCCCACGAACTTGCCGTCCCGCAGCACCGTGACCCGGTCGCAGAGCTCGTAGACCTGGTCGAGGAAGTGCGAGACGAAGAGGATCGCGACCCCGCGCTGCTTAAGGTCGCGGATCACCCGGAAGAGCTCGGCGACCTCGTCGAGGTCGAGGCTGGACGTGGGCTCGTCGAGCACCAGCACGCGCACATCGGTCGAGATGGCACGGGCGATGGCGACCAGCTGCTGCACGGCGAGCGAATGCGTGCCCAGGATCGATGCGGGATCGATGTCGATGCCGAGATCGGCGAGCAGCTCCCGCGCCCGGGAGCGCATCTCCTTCCAGTCGATGCGCCCGTGCCTGCGCGGCTCCCGGCCCAGCCAGATGTTCTCGGCGACCGACACGTTCGGCAGCAGGTCGATCTCCTGGTAGACCGTGCTGATGCCCGCGCGCTGGGCATCGTGCGGCGACGAGAAGCGCACGGGCCGGCCGTCGAGCGTCAGCGTCCCCTCGTCGAGCGGGATCGCTCCGGTGATCGCCTTGATCAGCGTGGACTTCCCTGCGCCGTTCTCGCCCATGAGCGAGTGCACCTCGCCGGGGAAGAGCCGGAAGTCGACGCCCTCGATGGCGGCATCCGCTCCGAAGCGCACCGTCGCCGCGGTGAGCTGCAGGAGCGGCGCCGTGTCCATCACGCCATTATCTCGACACGGACCCCCGCGCCCCGCGCAGGCGGGGCCGATCGTCGCCCGCTCACGTGCGTCGCTGCGAACGGGCGACGATCACCCGCTGGACCACGATGAACAGGAGCAGCAGGCCGCCGATGATGATCTGCATCCAGGACTGCTCCGCGCCCATGAACGAGATGATCTTCTTGATCGTGCCGTAGACGAGCACCCCGACGAGCGAGCCGAGGACGTATCCCGTGCCTCCGGTCAGCAGCGTCCCGCCGATGACGACGGCCGCGATCGCGTCGAGTTCGGTGCCGATTCCGTTGCGCGGGTAGCCGGCACCCGAATAGGCGGTCAGCAGCAGTCCCGCGAGGCCGCCGCACACGCCGCTGATGACGTAGACGACGATCTTGGTGCGGGCGACCTTCAGTCCCATGAGGCGGGCGGACTGCTCGCCCCCGCCGAGCGCGTAGATGGTCCGGCCGAAGCGGGTCCACTGCATGACGACCGCTCCGAGCGCGACGACGAGCAGGGCGATGATGCCGGTGGGCGTGATGTACCACTCTCCGACCGTGAACCGCGTGCGCTGAAGCCAGAGGATCGCCGGGTCCTCGACCCGGATCGACGAGAGGCTCACCACGAAGGCCAGTCCCCGTGCGAGGAACAGTCCCGCGAGCGAGGCGATGAACGGCTGGACGTTGAAGTACTGCACCAGCACCCCGATGAGCAGGCCGATCGCGGCTCCGCCGAGCAGCATGATCGGGACGACGACGACCGCCGGCAGACCCTGAGAGAGCAGACTTGCGCACAGGATGCCGGTGAAGGCCATGACCGACCCCACCGAGAGGTCGATGCCGCCGGTGATGATGACAAGCGTCAGGCCCACCGCGAGCACGACGAGGTACGCGTTGTCGAGCAGCAGTGCCGAGAGGTTGCGGGGGGTCAGGAAGTTCTCGAACTGCACCTGGGCGCCGACCAGCAGCACCAGGAGGATCAGGACGGCGGCGAATGTCGGCACGAGGGAGGCATGCCGGATCATGAAGGTGGCGTAGCGCGTCGACACCGTCGAGCTGCTCTGCAGGGATGCTTGGGCCGTGGTCACGATGCCACCTCCACCTTCTGGGGCGCTGCTGCTCTCGCGCGCTGTCGGGACCTGGCGATGGATCTCGCCCAGGCGTGCAGCTGGGGGGATTGGACCACGACCACCACGATGACGACGATCGCGAAGAAGACCGGGCTCTGCGCCGAAGGCACGCCCAGGAAGAGGATCGTCGATTCGAGCGTCTGGATGATCAGCACGCCGATCACGGTGCCGGCGATGGTGAACTTTCCGCCCGCGAGCGAAGTGCCTCCGAGGACGACGGCCAGGATCGCGTAGAGCTCGATGAACAGCCCCGTCGCATTCGCGTCAGCGGCTCGGATATTCGAGCTGTAGAGGATGCCGGCGACTCCGGCGAGGAGCCCCGTGGTGACGTACGCGCTGAAGACGATGCCCCGTGCCCGTACGCCGGCCAGCCGGCTGGCCGCGGGGTTGATCCCGACGGCCTCGGTCAGGACGCCGAGCGCCGTCCGTCGCTCGAGCACCGCGAGGGTCGTGATCGCGACCGCGGCGATGAGGGAGGCGACGGGAAGGCCGACGAGGTAGCCRGTGGAGATGAAGGAGTAGGGCGCGCTGTTGACCGTGGTGATGAACCCCTCGGTGATGAGGAGGGCGACGCCCCGGCCGGCGAGCATCAGCACCAGCGTCGCGATGATCGGCTGTATCCCGCCGATCGCGACGAGGAATYCGTTCCATGCCCCGAGGACGAGCGCGACGGCCAGCGCCGTGACGACGGCGACCGTCACCGTTCCCAGGCCTCCCGGGTCGGGCGAGTCGTCGATGATCGTGAGTGCGACAGCACCCGAGACCGCCATGACGGCGCCGACAGAGAGATCGATGCCCCGGGTCGCGATGACGATCGTCATTCCGAGCGCGACGAGCATGAGCGGAGCGCTGTTGCGGAGGATGTCGATGAGCGCCCCGTAGAGCTCGCCGTCCCTGACGGTCACTCCGATGAACTGGGGGCGGGCGATGGTGTTGATCAGGATGAGGGAGATCAGGGCCACGACGGGCCAGAACAGGCGGTGCCTCGCGATCCGTTTCATGCGGCGGTCTCCTCGGTCTTGTTGGCGATGTACTCGACGAGCCCCGTGAGGTCGGTCTCCTGCGGCGACACTTCGCCGATCTTCCTGCGATCGCGCATGACGACGACGCGCTGCGCGATGCGGAGCACCTCTTCGAGCTCGGACGAGATGAAGATGACGGACAGTCCCTTGGCGCTCAGCTCAGCCACCTTGCGCTGGATGTCCGCCTTCGCGCCGACATCGATGCCGCGCGTGGGCTCGTCGAGAATGAGCAGTTCTGGGGCGGTGGCCAGCCATCGACCGAGCAGCACCTTCTGCTGATTGCCCCCCGAGAGATTGCCGGCGAGCATCGACGGATCGGCAGGCCGCACGCCGAGAGCCTCGATGTACTCCGCGACGACGGCGTCCGCTTCGGMCCGCGGAATCCTGCGCATGGCGCCGCGGCGGGCCTGCATCCCGAGCACGATGTTCTCGGCCACGGTCAGGTCGCCGATGATGCCCTCGCCCCGGCGGTCCTCCGACGAGAACGCGATGCGGCGATCGATGGCCTGCCGGGGCGATGTCATCCGCGCCGCCTCGCCGTTCACCTCGATGAGTCCGGTGTCGGCGCGGTCCGCCCCGTACAGCAGCCGGACGAGCTCCGTCCTCCCTGAGCCGAGGAGGCCGGCGATTCCCACGACCTCGCCCGGGAAGACCTCGACGTCGACCGGCTCGAGGCCGCCGCGCCGGCCGATGCCGCTCGCACGCAGGACCGGAGTGGACGTGCGATCGATCTCCCGCTCGGCGACCGACGACAGCGCGGCCAGCTCGTCGAGCTCGCGGCCGATCATCTTGGCGACGAGCTCGGCGCGGGGGAGGTCGGCGGCGAGATACTCGCCGATCAGCCGCCCGTTGCGGAGAACCGTGATGCGGTCGGAGATCTCGTACACCTGATTGAGGAAGTGGCTGACGAAGAGGATCGCGACGCCCTTCGCCCGCAGGTCGCGGATGACGGCGAAGAGTCGCTCCACCTCGCCCCGGTCGAGGCTCGAGGTCGGCTCGTCGAGCACGAGCACCTTGGCGTCGAGAACCATGGCGCGGCTGATGGCGACGAGCTGCTGCACAGCGATCGAATGGGTGGACAGTGTCGATCGGGTGTCGATCGACAGTCCCAGGCTCTCGAGGTGCCGAGCCGCCTCCGCGTGCGCCGCTCGCCAGTCGATCCCGCGGGCCTTGCGCGGCTCGTGGCCGAGCATCACGTTCTCGCCGACCGAGAGGTTCGCGCTGAGATTGACCTCCTGGTACACCGTGGAGATCCCGGCATCCTGTGCATCGGCGGTCGAGGTGAGCACCTGCCGGCGGCCGGCGACGGTGATCTCACCCGCGTCGACCCTGTAGACGCCCGTGAGCGCCTTGATGAGAGTCGACTTGCCGGCGCCGTTCTCGCCCATGAGCGAGTGCACTTCTCCGGGGTAGAGCCGGAAGTCCACGCCGTCGAGGGCGAGTACTCCGGGAAAGCGGATGGTAATGCTGCTCATGTCGACGACGGGGGGGACCTCGGTGTCCGCGGGCATGTGTCGTGACCCTTTCTGTGTTCATTGTCGCCACGCCGGCCGGGAGGCCGATCACTCGACCTCCCGGCGGCGTGTCGCGGCGGTGCCGCCCGGTGAGCTCAGTAGGCGCGGTCGTCGATGACAGCCGCAGCCTGCTCCTGCGTGAAGCTCTCGTCCTTCACGTAGTTCTGCTTCTCGACGGACTTGCCGTCCAGCACGTCCGTGACGAGACCCGATGCCAGTTCGCCCAGCAGCGGGTTGCACTCGACGATGAAGTTGATCTTCCCGTCGACGAGCGCCTGCATGCCGTCCTTGACCGCGTCGATGGAGATGATCTTGATGTCTTCTCCGGGGACGCCGCCCGCCGCTTCGATCGCCTCGATGGCACCGAGCGCCATGTCGTCGTTGTGCGCGTAGAGCAGGTCGATGCCGTCGAGGCCGTACTTCTGGATGAAGCCCTCCATGACCGTCTTGCCGCCGTCGCGCGTGAAGTCGCCCGTCTGAGAGTCGATCTTCTCGATGCTCGTGCCCTTGATCGCGGAGTCGAAGCCCTCGGCCCGGTCGTTGGCCGGCGCGGAACCGGTCGTGCCTTCGAGCACCACCATCTTGGTGGGGGTGTCGCCGAAGTTCTCGGCCGCCCACTCGCCCGCCGTGACGCCTTCCTTCTTGAAGTCCAGGCCGACCCAACTCTCATAGAGGTCGTCCGCCGAGGTCACCGTGCGGTCTTCGAGGACGACCGGGATGCCGGCATCCGATGCCTCCTGGAGGACGTCGTCCCAGCCGTCCTCGACGATCGGGGCGATGACGATCGCGTCGACGCCCTGGTTGATGAAGTCGCGGACGGCCGCGATCTGCGCGGCAGGATCGTTGTCGGCGGCGTTGAAGACCAGGTCGAAGCCGTTCTCCTCCGAGAACGCCGCCTTCATCGACTCGGTGTTGGCCGAGCGCCAGCCGGACTCCGACCCTGTCTGGGCGAAGCCGACGGTGACGGTTCCGTCGTCGTCACCGCTGCCGCCGCCCGAGCCTGCGTTCGAACCGTTGCTGGCGCAGCCGGTAGCCGCCAGGGCCAGGGTGCCCAGAATCGCGAATCCGGCGAGAAGCTGCTTCTTCTTCATGCCCAAAACCTCCTCGTCTTGGTCCGGCATCAGTGCCGGATGTGGGGGATGGCCGACCTCTCATGAGGCGGCCTGCTGGGAATGTTAGCCCTAACATTCCGCGCTACACCACAATGTGAGCGATAACAATTGGGTAACACGCGGTCGGCGAGAGGCTTGTAACGATTCAGCGCATGGGCACTACCGCTCGCAAACGTGAGCGATCACATTTCGGCACCGGCGCGCTTGATGCGGGCGACTCAGGCAGTGCCTGCCTCAAGACGGCGCAGCCGCTCCCGCGCGCGATCGCTGGCGCGCGGCCCGCCGGAGTTCAGTGCGCGATCGGCGACAGCCAGCACGACCCGTGTAGCGGTGATCACCGGCAGGGGAGTGCGCCGGATGCCGAGAAGGGTGCGATAGCGACGGGGGATGGTCGCCACCGCCGAGGCGAACAGCATCCGGTATGCGATCCCCATCTGCCCGGTGAACGGCGGTCGCCGCAGGAACTCCACGACGGCCCGCGCGCGCTCGTCGCCGCGCAGCTCACCCCGCTCGAGGTAGCCGTCCATGCGCTCGTGCAGCTCGGCGACCGTCGTCGGCGGATCCGCCACCCGCATAAGGCGGCCGGCGAGGGCCCACTCCGAGACGTAGGCGTCGGGCCCGCCGGGAATGCGGCCGCCCCACGTCGTATGCGCGGTGAGGAATGCATCGGTGAACGCCAGGTGCACCCAGTCCGAGAGCGCGGCGTCGTCCGCCGAGTAGCTGCGCTCGATGCCGTGCCCGTCCACGTACTCGCCCGTGACGCGGGAGTGGAAGCGTGCCACCCGGGCCGTCTCGGCATCCGCCTGGGCACGCGACCCGTAGGTCAGGCAGAGGATCCACCGCACGGTGCCCGACAGCCGGCCCAGCGGGTCCTCGCGGTAGCGCGACCAGTCGTGCACCCCTGCCATCGGCCCGGGATGAAGCGCCTGGAGGAGGAGTGCCCGGATGCCGGCCACGAAGGTCGCACTGCCGCCGTGGACGATCCAGGCCGGGCCGTCCTCGAGGAAGTAGCCCTCGTCGTCGCCGTCGGCGAGTGCCCGCACCCACGCGGGCGCTCCGTCCGGGTCGCCCGAGATCGCCGTCAGCAGCCGTGCCCGGAGGGCGTCGATCCCGCGCGGAGTCGATGCCCTGTCGGTGTTCCCCTCGGCCGGCCGCATGCTTCCAGCGTCGCATGCCGGCGGGCCCTGGTCTCCGGACCCGCCACTACGGTGGAGCGCATGAGCGAAGCCGGGGCGCGGACGGGGCGCGTCGGCGTGCGTGACGTCGCCCTGCGGGCCGGCGTCTCGTCGCAGACGGTCTCGCGGGTCATCAACGATCACCCCAGCATCCGTCCCGAGACGCGCCGCCGCGTGCTCGAGGCGATGGAGGCGCTCGAATACCGGGTCAACAATGCGGCCCGGGCACTCGGCACCCGCACGACGCGCACCCTGGGCGTCCTGGCTTCGGATGCGACCCTCTACGGGCCGTCGGTCGGCATCGCGGCGCTGGAGGCGGCGGCGCGGGAGGTCGGCCGGTGGGTGGCGACGGCGTACGCCGATGCCGCCGACGAGGCGTCGGTGCACGACGCCGCCGAGCGGCTCCTCGCGCAGGGAGTCGACGGGATCGTCGTGCTCGCCCCGCATGCCAAGACGCTCGAGACCCTCGCTGCACGGCCGCTGGGGGTGCCGCTCGGCGCATTCCACGGCGGGCCGGGCGCCCAGATGCAGGCGGACGGGGTGGGCCTGGTCGTCGCCCACCTCGCGCAGCTCGGGCACCGGCGCATCGCACTCCTGGCGGGTCCCGCCGACTGGCTGGAGGCGGGCGCGCGCGAGAGGGGATTCACCCGCGCGGCGGCTGAGCACGGCCTTCTCTCGGCGGGTCGCTGGGAGGGTGATTGGACCGCCGCGACGGCGGCGGCGCTCGCTCCCGCCGTCGCGCAGGCGATCCGGAGCCCGCAGGGGCCGACTGCGGTCGTCGCGGCCAACGACCAGATGGCGCTGGGACTCATCGCGGGGCTTCGCGAGCAGGATCTGGACGTTCCCCGGGAGGTCAGCATCGCCGGCTTCGACGACAACCCGGATGCAGCCTTCTACCGTCCCGCGCTGACGACGGTCCATCTCGACCTCACGGGCGAGGCCCGCTGGTGCATCGCGGAGGTTCTCGGGCTCGCGGAGCCGGCTCGCCCCGCTGCGCCCGCCCTCGTCATCCGCTCCTCGACCGCCGGGCGCGACGGATCATGATCCTGCACGGCCCAGCAGTGAGGGAAGCGCACCGAAGGCGGCCGCGCTGTGCACGAGTCAGGAATGAAGCGAAGAAGAGAGGATCGTGATGGACCGTACAGAACTGACCCCCGGTGGCCCGCTCGTGACCGAACTCTGCGTCGGTGCGAGCCCGCTCGGCGGGATGCCGCAGACCTACGGATACGACGTCGACGAGGATCGGGCGATCGCCACGGTGCTGCGCACGTTCGAGTCGCCGATCGGCTTCCTCGACACGTCCAACAACTACGGGCGGGGTGAGAGCGAGCGGCGCATCGGCGAGGCGATCCGGCGGAGGGGCGGCCTGCCGGAGGGGTTCGTCATCGCGACCAAGGCGGATCCTGTCCCGGGGGCCAAGGACTTCACGGGCGAGCGCGTACTCGCCTCATTCGGCGAGAGCATGCAGCGCCTCGGCCTCGAGCGCGTGCCGATCTTCTACCTGCACGACCCGGAGTTCTTCGACTTCGCCGACATCGCACGGGGCGGCGCGGTCGATGCGATGGTCGAGCTCAAGAAGCGCGGTCTCGTCGACCGCATCGGGGTCGCCGGCGGCGATCTCGACGAGATGCGGCGCTATGTCGACACCGGCGCCTTCGACATCCTGCTCAATCACAACCGCTTCACGCTCCTCGACCGGTCGGCGAGCCCGCTCATCGACCACGCGCTCGCCGCCGGGCTCGCGTACGTGAATGCCGCGCCGTACGCCAGCGGCATGCTGGCGAAGCCGCCGACCGCCGAGCCTCGGTATCAGTACGGGATGCCGAGCGACGAGGTCATCGCGCGCACCGCGCGACTGCGTGAGCTGTGCGCGCGGCACGGGGTTCCGCTTGCCGCCGTCGCCCTTCAGTTCTCGACGCGCGACCCCCGGGTGTCGTCGACCCTGGTCGGCGTCTCGTCGCCCGACCGCGTCGACGAGCTCGTCGCGAACCTCGAGGTCGAGATTCCCGCTGAGCTGTGGCGCGAATTGGCCGAGCTGCCGGAATCGCGGTGATCCTCCCCTCCGCCCAGTCGTCGGGAGCAGACTGGCGCGAATGCGATGTTACCGGTAACATCGCCCTGCGGAGGATGCGGCATCCCGCCCTCCCCGCACACGAGCCCCGATGGAGGAACCCGTGACCCTGACTGACCCGGCGACGCCGCCGGCAGCCCCCTTCAGTCCCGAGATCGAGGCCGCGATCGCGGCGGTGCGCGCCGATGTCGCGGCGCTGCACAGCGAACTCGTCCGGTACGGACTCATCGTCTGGACCGGCGGCAACGTCTCGGGCCGGGTGCCCGGAGCCGACCTCTTCGTCATCAAGCCGTCGGGCGTCTCGTACGACGACCTCGCCCCCGAGAACATGATCCTGTGCGACCTGGATGGCAATGCCGTCCCGGGCACCGCGGGCAGCGAGCGCGCTCCCTCGAGCGACACGGCGGCCCACGCGTACGTGTACCGCAACATGCCCGACGTCGGCGGGGTCGTGCACACCCACTCGACCTTCGCGGTGGCCTGGGCCGCGCGCGGCGAGGAAATCCCGTGCGTCATCACGGCGATGGCCGACGAGTTCGGCGGCCCGATCCCCATCGGGCCCTTCGCGATCATCGGCGACGACTCGATCGGCCGGGGGATCGTCGAGACGCTCTCCGGCCACCGCTCGCGGGCCGTGCTGATGCAGAACCACGGCCCATTCACCATCGGGACGTCGGCGAAGGACGCCGTCAAGGCGGCCGTCATGGTCGAGGACGTCGCGCGCACCGTCCACTACGCCCGCGAGGCCGGACCCCTGATCCCGATCCCGCAGGAGTCCATCGACCGCCTCTACGACCGCTATCAGAACGTCTACGGGCAGAGCGGGGACGAGCGGCGATGACCGGGGGGATGAACGTCGACGCCACGGATGCCGCCGCCGCGGCCGCGGCGATCCTCGAGGGACGCACCGCCCTMGGCATCGAGCTCGGCTCCACGCGCATCAAGGCGTGCCTCATCGCCGCCGACGACCCGACGACAGTCCTCGCCGTCGGCAGCCACGAGTGGGAGAACCAGTTCGAGGGCCGCGTCTGGACCTACTCCCTCGAGGCCGTGTGGTCGGGGCTGCAGACCGCGTATGCCGATCTCATCGCCGACTCCGTCCGCCGGCACGGCGTCGCCCCCGACACCTTCGGCGCGATCGGCGTCTCGGCGATGATGCACGGCTACCTCGCCTTCGACGAGGCCGGCGAGCTGCTCGTGCCGTTCCGCACGTGGCGCAACACCACGACGGGCCCCGCGTCGGCCGAACTCAGCGAGCTGTTCGGCGTGAACATCCCGCTGCGGTGGTCGATCGCGCACCTGCATCAGGCGATCCTCGACGATGAGCCCCACGTCGCGCGCGTCGCCTCGTTCACGACCCTCGCCGGCTACGTGCACCGCGCCCTCACCGGGCGCGACGTGCTCGGCGTCGGCGACGCCTCGGGCATGTTCCCGATCGACTCCTCCACGGGCGGCTACGACGCCGGTCTGGTCGCGACCTACGACACCCGCGTCGCCGGCTCGGCGCTCGGCGCGGGCCTGGCCGATCTCCTCCCCGAGGTCCTCACCGCCGGCGCCCCCGCTGGAGAGCTGACGGCAGCGGGCGCGGCGCTCCTCGACCCGTCCGGAGCGCTGCGCCCCGGCATCCCGTTCTGCCCGCCCGAGGGCGACGCCGGCACCGGCATGGTCGCGACCAACTCGGTCGCACCGCGCACCGGCAACGTCAGCGCGGGCACGAGCATCTTCGCGATGGTGGTGCTCGAGCGCCCGCTCGCGCAGGTGCACCACGAGCTCGACCTCGTGACGACCCCCGCGGGCGACCCCGTCGCGATGGTGCACTGCAACAACGGCGCCAGCGAGCTCGCCGCCTGGGCCGGGCTGTTCGGCCGCTTCGCGTCGGCATCCGGCACGCCGGTCGACAGCGACGCGGTCTTCGAGACTCTCTTCACCGAGGCGCTCGACGGCGAAGCGGATGCCGGTGGCCTCGTCGCCTACAACCACCTGGCCGGCGAGCCCATCGCGGGGCTGGACGAAGGACGGCCGCTGTTCGTCCGGACCCCGGACAGCCGACTGACGCTCGCGAACTTCATGCGGGCGCAGCTGTACGGCGTGTTCGGCACGCTCGCGCTCGGCATGCAGGTGCTCGAGGCCGAAGGCGTGGCCCTGGATGCGATGTTCGCCCACGGAGGCATCTTCCGGACGGCCGGCGTCGCACAGCGGTTCCTGGCCGGAGCGCTCGGCGCACCGGTCGCGGTCGGCGAGACGGCATCCGAAGGCGGGGCGTGGGGCATCGCGGTGCTCGCGGCCTACGTCTCGGCATCCGGGATCCCTCTCGACGAGTACCTCCGCGACCGCGTCTTCGCCGGCGCCGCCATCGACACCGTCGACCCGCACCCCGCCGATGTGGCCGGCTTCTCGGCCTATCTCGACCGCTACCGGGCGGGCCTCGCCGTCGAGGCATCCGCCGTCTCCGCCCTCTGAGCCGCCTGAGCCGCGCCTCCCGCACCCGACCATGTCCCACTTCCTCCCGCTTGCAGCCACCCCAGGCGACACAAATCGGGACACGTCTGCTTCGCCCCAAACCTTCTGAAGGAACAGAAATGACCCGCACACCCCTTTCCACCTCTCTCGACGGCTACGAGGTCTGGTTCGTCACCGGCAGCCAGAACCTCTACGGCGAAGAGACGCTCCGCCAGGTCGCCGAGCAGTCGCAGGCCGTCGCCGAGGGGCTCGCCGGCCTCCCCGTCAGGGTCGTCTGGAAGCCCGTCCTCAAGGATTCCGACAGCATCCGCCGCCTCGCCCTCGAGGTGAACGCGCGCGATGACGTGATCGGCGTGATCGCCTGGATGCACACCTTCAGCCCCGCCAAGATGTGGATCGCAGGGCTCGATGCCCTGCAGAAGCCGCTGCTGCACCTGCACACCCAGGCGAACGTCGAGCTGCCGTGGGCCGACATCGACTTCGACTTCATGAACCTCAACCAGGCCGCGCACGGCGACCGTGAGTTCGGGTACATCCAGACCCGTCTCGGCGTCGCGCGCAAGACCGTCGTCGGACATGTGTCCAACCCCGTCGTGCGCCAGCAGGTCGAGGACTGGCAGCGCGCCGCCGCCGGCTGGACCGCTTCACGCACGCTCAAGCTCGCCCGCTTCGGCGACAACATGCGCTACGTCGCTGTGACCGAGGGCGACAAGACCGAGGCCGAGCTGCGCTTCGGCGTCCAAGTCAACACGTGGGGCGTCAACGAGCTGGCAGAGGCGGTCTCGCAGGCGACGGATGCCGACATCGACGCCCTCGTCGATGTCTACGTCGCCGATTACGACGTCGCCGACGAGCTCCTTCCCGGCGGCGACCGCCACCAGTCGCTGCGAGACGGCGCCGCGATCGAGCTCGGCCTGCGCTCCTTCCTCGAGGAGGGTGGCTTCGGCGCGTTCACCACGTCGTTCGAGGACCTCGGCGCGCTGAAGCAGCTGCCGGGCCTCGCCGTCCAGCGGCTCATGGCCGAGGGTTACGGCTTCGGCGCTGAGGGCGACTGGAAGACCGCGATCCTGGTGCGCGTCGCCAACGTCATGGGGGTGGGGCTTCCGGGTGGCGCGAGCCTCATGGAGGACTACACGTACGACCTCGTGCCCGGCAACGAGCGCATCCTCGGCGCACACATGCTCGAGGTCTCGCCGTCGCTCACGACCGCCAAGCCCCGCCTCGAGGTCCACGCCCTCGGCATCGGCGGCAAGGAGGACCCGGTGCGCCTGGTCTTCACCGCCGACCCGGGGCCCGCGCTCGTCGTCGCGCTGAGCGACATGCGCGACCGGTTCCGCCTGGTCGCCAACGTCGTCGAGAACGTCGAGGCACCCGACCTGCCCAAGCTCCCCGTGGGCCGTGCCATCTGGAAGCCCGCACCCGACTTCGCCACGAGCGCGGGATGCTGGCTGGCCGCAGGCGCGGCGCACCACACGGTCATGACGACGGCCGTAGGCATCGAGGTGTTCCGCGACTTCGCCGAGATCGCCAAGACCGAACTCGTCGTCATCGACGAGTCCACGACCGTGCGCGACTTCCAGCGCGAACTGCGATGGAACCAGGCGTACTACCGGCTGGCCCAGGGGCTGTGAGCGGGAGCTGACACGGTTCGCCGAGGGGTCGACGCGCACCCCTCGGCGACCCTACACTTGGCCTTTTGTGGCCTGGGGCAACGAACGACTTCGACGAAGAGGACATCCATCACCGTGCGCACACCTGTCTCCGGCATCCAGCACACCCTCCGCTGCGACCAGTACGAGGCGGTGATCGCCAGCGTCGGCGCATCGCTGAGGAAGCTGCGCCACGAGGGCCGGGATCTGGTCGTGCCCTTCGAGGCTGACGAGCTGCGGCGGGCCTATCGGGGAGCAACGCTCGCGCCGTGGCCGAACCGGGTCGTGGACGGCAGGTACTCGTTCGGGGGTGAGGAGTACGAGCTCGCGCTGACCGAGCCGAAGCGCGGACACGCCCTCCACGGCCTCGCGTCGTGGCTCGACTTCCAGAAGACGGGTGGCGGCTCCGACCGGGTCACCCTCGCGGCCACCATCGAACCGCAGGCGGGCTACCCGTGGCGCGTCGAGGTCACCACGACCTATCAGCTGAGCGCCGAGGGCCTCGTGCAGACGGTGACCGCTCGCAACACCAGCGCGCAGCAGGCGCCGTGGGGCACCGCTCCGCACCCGTATCTCCTTGCCGGCGCCGGCGCGCTGGACGAGTGGACGTTCGAGCTGCCCGCAGCCGAGGTTCTCCTGGTCACGGATGACCGGCTCATCCCGACCGGGCTTCGCCCCGCTGACGCAGACGACGCCGCTCGCTTCGACTACCGGGAGGCGCGCACCATCGGCGCGGCCGAGATCGACCACGCCTATACGGGTCTCATCCGGGACGGCGAGGGGATCGCCACGGTGCGACTGACGGATCCCGCCGGCACGGGGGTAGAGATGTCGTGGGATGCCTCCTGCCCCTGGGTGCAGATCCACACCGCAGACCTGCCGGGCGGTCCCGCGCAGCCGGGCCACCGTGCGGGCCTCGCGGTCGAGCCGATGACGTGCGCCCCCGACGCCTTCAATGCCGGATCGTACGACTACGACACCGGCCTGCTCGTCCTGGAGCCCGGGGCCGAGTCCTCGGCCTCGTGGAGGATCGCCGCGCTGTAGGCCCGCGGCAGTCAGTGGGAGTGGCCACCCTCGAGGACGATCCCGTGACCGGAGTGGCCGGCCGATCTCCCCGCCTCGGTCGCGCCCAGGGCCGGAGTCACGATTCCCGCCACCACCACGGCCGCGACCAGCAAGCCAGCCAGCCGGCGCCGGGGCGCGGCATCCGGTCCCCGCTCCGTCGACCGCAGCGCGCGCCCGCAGCCGAGCGCGACCGCGACGAGCAGCACGGTGACGGCACCGAAGGCGGCGACGCTGGTGCGAACCGGGTCGACGCCGAGTGCGGCACCGCCGGCGACGAGCCCGACCAGCGTGCCCGCGACAGCCGCTCGGGGAGCGACCAGGCGACCGCGCGCCAGCGTCAGGCCACCCCAGACGAGGCCCGCCGCGCCGAGCGCGATCAGCGGCAGCCCGACGGCCCAGGACCCTGCGGCTGAGGCTGCGGCGGCCGAGGCCCCGACTGCCGACGCGTCCGAGGGTCCCGACCCGTCGGCTGCCGTGATCGCTCCGGCGCCGAGCGCGAGCAGGATGAGCGCGGCCCCCCACGCGGCGACCGCAGGCCACGCTGACTGCGAGGCATCCCCGCGGCGGCCGACGACGCCCGGCGAGAGCGGCGCCGTCAGGGCGGCCTGTGGCTGCTGCATCTCGTCGGCCTCTATCAGGCGGCTCGGTGCGCCAGCTGAGGGCTGCGGTCCGCCGCGAGCCCCACGCCGACCAGCACGATGGCACTGGCCAGGTGCAGGAAGTGGTCGGCGGTGTTCAGCGCCAGGATGTTGAGCGCGGTGCCCACGAGGAAGAACCCGACGATGCCGAGCAGCAGATAGGTCGCGCCGACGATGATGTTGACGGTCTTCGCGGCGCGGCTCGAGACGAGTCCGCCGGCCAGCAGTGCCCCGCCGATCAGCAGGTGGGCGATGTTGTGCAGCGGGTTGACCTCGAAGATCCCGAGCAGCAGGCCGCCGTCGGTCGACATGAACGGGATTCCCGCGGTGACGGCGAAGCCGAGCAGGCCGACGACGATGTAGACGGCCCCGAAGATCGTCGCGACGAGGCGATTGGGTGACGAGCGCATGGATGCCTCTCCTTCCGGCGCGGCCCTGTGCCGCGTCTGAAGGGTTCTTCGGAGCGCCCTGCCGATCGGTTTGGCAGCCCAGGGGACAGGCCCCTCGAACAAGGGCGGAGGGCCCCGGAATGATTCCGGGGCCCTCCGACTGTCAAACGCCGCGACCGGGCAGCGCGCAGCGGTCGCGGCGCGTCTTCAGCGGTTGTCGCCGCGCAGCGCTTCCTTGACTTCGTTCTTGTGCTCGACCGAGTCGCGCTCGGCCTCGGCCTTCTTGACGTTCGCGTCCGCCTGCGCCTCGTCGATCTTGTCGCCGACGCGGTCCGCGGTGTCTTCCCACGCATCCTGGATCTTGCGACCAGCAGTGTCAGCGGTGTCCTTGATGTCTTCACCGAATCCCATGGGGTGCTCCTTTCGAGGCGAGTCGTGCCCGTATGCGGGCCGTGAATCGACGCTACGACGCCGCCGGTCGATACGACGAGGCCTTGCATCGCGGCCAGACCATTGCTAGTGGTGCCAGACTCGACCTCGTGCGATTCGAGACGACGATGAGTCAGATGGGCAACAACACCGGCATCGAGGTGCCGCCCGAGGTGATCGAGGCGCTCGGCGGCGGCAAGCGCCCGGCGGTCGAGGTGAGCGTCAACGGCTTCGAGTACCGGAGCACGGTCGGAGTCATGGGCGGGAAGTCGCTCATCCCCTTCAGCTCCGACAAGCGCGCTGCCACCGGCATCCGGGGCGGCGATCCGATCACCGTCGACGTGACGCTCGATACAGCGCCGCGCACCGTCGAGCTGCCCGAGGATCTGGCGGCGGCGCTCGCCGAGGCGGGGATCCGCGAGAGCTTCGATGCTCTCTCACCCAGCCAGCGCAAGGCCCATGTCACGAGCGTGGAATCCGCGAAGGCGGCCGAGACGCGCGCGCGTCGCGTGCAGGCGGTCGTGGCGGGGCTCGCGGGCTGAACCAGCCGCACACCTGCCCGCGTCTCCTCGCGCAGCCGCAGGGGGCGACAGAGCACTCTGTCGACCAGAGAGCTGCTTGTCGACGTCGGCAACATGCTCGCTCGGGGAGAGAGCGCTCTATCGACGCGGGACCAGGCAGCCCGGGCGGCGTTGAGCGGGGGCGGGGATGCCGGCTCGGCTATGCAACCGGGGTGCGGGTGTCGATCGCGTCCCGCAGCGGCCGCCGCATGAACGCCCAGTACCCGTTCGGCGTGATGCGCGCCAGCACGTCGACCAGGCGCGCCTCGCGCCCGACCATCGTGCGCGCTGAGCGCTTCACGGTCGCATCGACGATGCGCCGCGCCGCGTCGGCAGGTTCCGTGTGGTACATCTTCGCCTGCGCATTCGCGGCCCGCTGGGCGATCGCGGGATCGAGGGCCGCCGCGTACCGGCCATGCAGAATGATGCCCGTCTTGACCCCGGCCGGGTAGACGGCGCCGACGCTGACGGCCGAGCCCTCGAGCTCGTGCCGCAGTGACTCGGTGAAGCCCCGCACGGCATACTTGCTCATCGCGTAGGGGATGCGCCCTGCGGGCGCGGCGAGCCCGTAGATCGACACCAGGTGCGTGATGTGCGCGGCCGGCTGGCGGCGAAGCGCCGGAAGCAGCGCCTGGGTGATGTTGACGGTGCCCCAGAGATTGACGTCCATCAGCCAGCGCATCTCCTCCATGGTGAGCTGGTCGATGTCGCCCAGCATCGAAGAGCCGGCACACGTGATGAGGGTCTGAACGTGGGGGTGGGATGCTGCGACCTCCGCCGCGACGCCTTCGACAGCGGTGTCATCGGTCAGGTCCACGGCGTGGGTGGTGTGCCCGGTTCCGGTGAGCGTGGACACGAGCGCCGCGAGTCCTTCCGCGTTGCGGTCGAGCAGCGCGAGTCGCGCACCGCGCCGATCCAGCTCCCGGGCGACTTCGGCGCCCATGCCGCTCGCCGCCCCCGTGATGACGCTGGTGCGTCCTCGCACGTCGAGCCGTTGCATCCTGGTCATCATCGTCCTTCCGCGGCGTTGCACGCCGCCTTCGATTCTCACCCAATCGCGGCGAGGTGATGACCACCGGGCCCCTGTAATCTCGTGGGGAAGGAGGTGCGTCGGCATGGGGAGAACCGCTGACGCGATCGAGGAAGGCTTGTCGATCGCCTCCGCCGCGGCCCGCCTCGCGGTGCGCAACCACATCCTCGTCGAGGCCATCGCGAACGATGCCTCGTACGACCTCGACCGCCTCGCGCATTTCGGGCACCAGACACTGGTCGCGCTCGCCGACGAGCAGAAGGATGCGGCGAACCTGGTACGACGCCAGCGGCGGGCCGCATGGGGCAAGTACAGCGACTCCAACGGCACCCACGACTACCGCGATCGCGACACCCGCAACCTCAGGCGTCGCCAGCGCCAGTACGAGGGTGTCGCGAAGGAGCTCCGCCGCCGGGCCGCCGACCCCGATGCGGTCCGCGAGTTGGTCGAGCAGGCACGGGATGCCGCGTGGGGCGACGTCGAGTCGAACCTTCAGCGCCGGCTGCGCGTCGAGGGCATGCGAGCGGAGAACGACCCCGACTACGAGACGATGCGCGAGGCGCGCATGCAGGCGCTGCGGCTGGTCGACCTGCCGCGCCTCGGCGCGCACCGCCGCCGGCTTCGTCAGGGCGAGAAGGAAGACGCCTGACCTCCCGGCGCCGGCGCTTCCCGCCTCGATTCGCGGTTGCGCAAGCCGTGGGGTAAACTCATGAAGTTCCTCCGCGCCGTCTCGTGTGGGGGAACATGCGCCCGTAGCTCAATGGATAGAGCATCTGACTACGGATCAGAAGGTTGGGAGTTCGAGTCTCTTCGGGCGCACACTGTGTTGAGACAGTGACTATCGAAAACCCGCGGATCTCCGCGGGTTTTCGTGTTTTCTGACGCCAGGATCGGGCCCTCGGGTTGGGTGGATGAGCGGCGACGATTCTGTTCAGTAGCGCCGATCGTGCGCGGTGCAGTTATGAGATCGGGTTCCCGCTCCGCAATCCCCTAACGACCGGGCCCAACGGATGCCGGGGGAGGATCGTCGGAGGATAACCGTCCGTCGACGCTCGATTGATCTTCGCCCACGACGACGTTTCCCGGTGCGACCTTGGCGGGCGCCTCGCTGGTGTCATTCACACCGTTGACCACAGCACGATCCCCGCTAGCCGGTGGCGTTTCCGGCGCGCGCGTCGATTCGACTGGATTCGTCCGCTGGTCCGACGATTTCACTTCTTCGGACGTATTCGATACGACTGAATTCGTCGACTCGCCTGCCGATTTCGCGGTGTTGGACGTTTTCGACTCGTCCGGGGCGGTGGACCGCTTCGGGGTGACCGTTTTCCGACTCTTTCGCCGTCCGTTCATCACCGCTTGGGAGCCGAAGTAGAAGGATGCAATCGCCACGACGAGAGTTCCCAGGGTCGTCATGAGCTGTTGCGACAATTGCTCTGAGAACGTCGAGTCCTTCTTGACTACAACGAAATACGGGTCTTCGTTGCCGCAGTCTGCTTTCGATACGAGACGAGACTGGACCTGCTCAATCGGGATCGCATTTGCGTCATCAAGCGTAAGGCAGTCGATCGGCCCCGTTGCCGTATCAACATTGGTGATGAGAAAAACCGAGACGAAGGTGAAGATGAGGATCAGCATCAACGCGATCAATGCGCGAATGCTGCCAGAGGGGAGCCCCATTGGCTCGGTCTTGTTCGCCAACCGGAGGTGCCTGAAGATGACGGCTGTGGTGGCGAGGCCGAGCACCAGCAGCGCCGCGCCCGCGATAACGACGACAGAAACGACTATTTCGGGACTAAAGGCTTTCGCCGCTTTGAGGATCGAGAACAGCCAAGGAATGGCAAGGAGAGCCGCAATATTGGCGCAGAGGAGAAAGACGAGGAATCCGAGCTGCCAAGACGGACTCCATTTCGTTCTCGGATCTAGATCGGTGCTCATCGCGTTCTGGCCCCCAGATTGTTATTCAGTTGATGGTGCTGACCATAGGGCGTGTGCCGAAGCAATGTCCAGGAGATGCGGGAACCCCCGGCAGATTCGATGGGGTGAACTGGATGGATGAGGGCGAAATAATCGACGTGCGGGAAGCCGGAATCGTCGAGTAGGACGAGCAATGGCTATCCGGCGACGGCCCACAGCAGCAACTCGGGCTGCCTCGCACTCCGCCGAGGCAGCTCTCAGCCCAGCGACTCGATGAGCGCCTCGACCCGCGCGCGGATGTCGTCGCGGATGGGGCGGACGATGTCGACCCCCTGCCCGGCCGGATCGTCGAGCTCCCAGTCTTCGTATCGCTTGCCGGGGAAGATCGGGCAGGCGTCGCCGCAGCCCATGGTGATCACGACGTCGGCCTCCCGCACGGCGTCCACCGTGAGCAGCTGGGGGGTGTTGTCGGTGATGTCGATGCCTTCTTCACGCATCACCTCGACCGCGACGGGATTGATCTGGTCTTTCGGCTCCGAACCGGCGGAGCGCACGTCGATCCGATCGCCGGCGAGATGCTGCAGATAGCCGGCGGCCATCTGGGACCGGCCCGCGTTGTGCACGCAGACGAACAGCACCGTGGGTGTCGAGGTCATGAGAAATCCTTCTCGCCTTCTGTGAGGGGATGCGCGACGACGAGATTGTCGGCCGTTCGCTCGGGATGCCGGAAGAGCAGCGTCGCCAGTCCTACCCMGATCGCTGCTCCGACGAGCTGGGCCGCGAGGAACGGCAGGACGGAGGTKGGTGCGATGCCGGCGAACGTGTCGGTGAAGATCCGGCCGACCGTCACGGCCGGGTTCGCGAACGCGGTGGAACTGGTGAACCAGTACGCGGCGCCGATGTAGCTGCCGATGGCAGCCGCGACGACGGGCGCGCTTCGACCGGCGCGAGCCAAGCCGATGATGAGCATGACGAGTCCTGCTGTCGCCACCACCTCGCCCAGCACGGTGCCGGGGGTGGCGCGCTCGGTGCTTGAGACGGCCGAAGGCACTTCGAACATCGCGTTGGCCAGCAGGGCGCCTCCGATCGCGCCGATGACCTGGGCTGCCACGTAGGCGGCGAGGAGGGAAACGGTGAGGCCACTCCGCGAACGGCGGCCCAAGATCATGTCCGCGAGCGAGACCACCGGGTTGAAGTGCGCGCCCGAGACAGGTCCGAGCAGCAGGATCAGCACGCCGAGTCCGAGCGCAGTGGCGATCGAGTTCTCGAGGAGCTGCAGACCCGTGTCGGTGCTGAGCCGCTGCGCCGCGATCCCCGAGCCCACCACGACGGTCACGAGCAGACCGGTGCCCAGCAGCTCGGCACCCGCGCGGCGAAGGGGGATCGTGCGATTCATGGCTTCCTCATCTTGACCATCCGAATATAGCTCAGTCAAGATTGAGTCAATGAACAGTGACCGAAGTCTGCAGGCGCGGGCGAGGAAGCACGCCGCGCTCGCGGATCCGGTGCGCCTGCGCATCGTGGATCTGCTCGGGCTGGGCGATCTGTCGCCGACCGAGATGCGCGATCAGCTCGACGTCTCGTCCAACCTCCTCGCGCATCACTTGAATGTGCTCGAGCACGAAGGAATCATTCGGCGAGGACGTTCGGAGGGAGACGGGCGCCGCACCTACGTAACGTTGACGCCGGATGGCCTCGCCGATCTCGTCCCGACTGCCGCAGCGTACGCGCGCCGGGTTGTCTTCGTCTGCTCGGCGAACACGGCCCGCTCCCAGCTCGCACAGGTTCTGTGGAACGACGCGAGCGAGATTCCGGCAGTCAGCGCCGGCACGCACCCCGCAGACCGTGTCGCTCCGGGCGCCGTGGACGTCGCGAGTCGGCATGGGTTCACGCTCGGCGGTGCGGCACCTCAGCAGGTGGACGGGGTGATCGAATCCACCGACTTCGTCATCACAGTCTGCGATCGCGCACACGAGGAGTTTCCGGGCGGCTCGGCGCACTGGTCGGTGCCCGACCCGGTCCGGGCGGGCACCGACGCCGCATTCGAGGCGGCGTTCAACCAGATCGCCGCGCGCGTGTCGCTGCTCGTCCCGCGGCTGCTTCCCGCGGCTCTGTGACCCCGAAGCTCCGGCGTCCGCCCCAGGCCCGAAATCGCAGCCTACGCGAGCGCGCCGATGACCTCGCGCTCGAACAGCTCGAAGCCTGAGAGATCGTACGCAGCCTCGGGGAAGTAGTGGATCGCGTAGCCGATGCCGTGCCGTTCCCGCTCCGCCAGCCGCTCGGCGACCTGCTCCGTCGACCCGAAAGCGGGAGAGGAGAGGTAGTCCTGCTCCATGTGATCTGCTCGGTCCTGGCCGAGGTGCGGCACCAGACGTGCTTTGACCTCGGCGAGACGGTCGCGGGCTTCGGCCTCGGTGGAACCGACGATCGTGTTGAAGTTCGACGAGCGCGTGATCGTGTCGAAGTCCCGCCCGATGGCATCGCAGTGCCCGCGCAGCACATCGCTCTTGTGGTCGATCTCTTCGAGCGATCCGGCGAAGTTGGTGTATGACGCGTATTTCGCGGCGATCTTCAACGTGACCTTCTCGCCGGCACCCGCCACCCACAGAGGGATGCCGCCTGCCTGAAGCGGCAGCGGGCGGACGATCGCCCCGTCGACCTGGTAGTGCTTCCCGTCGAGCGTCGCACTGCCGGTCGTCCAGGCCTGGCGCATGATCTCGACGCCCTCGCGCAGCATGGCCAGCCGCTGGGGCACCTCGGGGAAGCCGTAGCCGTACGCCTTCCATTCGTGCTCGTACCAGCCGCCGCCGATCCCCATCTCGGTGCGTCCGCCCGACACGATGTCGACCGTCGCGGCCACCTTCGCCAGGTACGCCGGGTTGCGGTATCCCATGCACGTGCACATCTGTCCGAGACGGATGCGGCTGGTCGATGCGGCGAACGCGGCCATCAGAGTCCAGGCCTCGTGCGTCGCCTCCTCGCTCGGAACCGGCGTCGTGTGGAAGTGGTCATACACCCACAGCGATTCCCACGGCCCTGCATCTGCCCGCTGGGCCAGGCCGTTCATCACCGCCCAGTGCTCGGTGGGATCGATGCCGACGAGGTCGAATCGCCAGCCTTGGGGGATGAAGGTTCCGAAGCGCATCGACCCAGGGTAGCGAGGTCACCAGCCGGGTGGGATATCCCGGCCGCGCGTGGGGAAGCCGTCGAAGTCGAAGTTGGCGTCGTACGTGTCCCGTTCATCGGCCTCGAGCACCTCGAACGGCACGATATCGACAGTGACGACAACGCGAGTGGTGGCGGTGATGAGCACGCTGTGGGTGCGATCGCCCACGACGATGAAGTCGACGAATCGCCCACCGGTCTGCGATGCAGCCTCGATCCGGTGCTTGAGGTCATCCACGTCCTGGCCTTGGGCCATGAGGAACGGCGTGTCATTGATCGTGAGCTCGGTTCTCACCCTCGTAGCCTGATCCGTCATCCCCCCAGCGTACGAAGGAGAGGCGTCCGGCGGCAGGGTATTGCCATCGGCCCCCGCACATGATTCCCTCCCCGTGCGCGGGAACTCCCCGGAGGGGCGAGGGTTCAGCGGGCGAAGGCTGATGAGAGGCCCCCCTCGCCGGATGCGGCACCGACGTTCGCGGCGTCCAGCGCCGCCGTCGCCGCACGGCGTCCCTCCGCGATCAAGCGCGGCACGTCCGTCATGGTCCACTGGGCCATGCGCTCCATCTCTGGCTGGATGAGGACGACGGATGGATCGCGGGCGAGATCCGCCGTGCGAGTCACGGTACGCATCATGCGCACGTTCTCCCACTTGGCGTGCAGCCGCACCACGATGAGGCGCGTGGCACCGATCGAACGCGTCGCCTCGACGGGAACGTTGTCGATCATCCCGCCGTCGGCCAGAAGCTGGTTCCCACGGCGCACAGGCGGAAGGAGGCCCGGCACCGCGATGGTCGACCGCAGGGCCACGCTGARCCTTCCGCTGTCGAGGATCACGCCGCGCCGTGTACGAAGATCGGTCGTGAATGCGGCGAAACGACGCGGGAGGTCTTCGATGAGAGGGTCCTCGCCCAGCACGCGGTGCACGCCGTCGGTGACGGCCCGGGTGTCGAGGAGACCCCACCGTGGCGACACCGACCACCGGGCGATGGCCCGCCAGCGGAAGGCGAGGGCGGCACTCTCGATGTCGGCGGCGCCCAGTCCCGCCGCATACGCCGCGGCGACGAGAGCGCCGGAGCTCGTCCCTGCGACGATCCCGGGACGGATGCCTCGCTCGTCGAGCACCTGAAGGACCCCTACGTGGGCTGCGCCGAAGGCGCCGCCACCACCGAGGGTGAGCCCCAGTGCCGGGTCGTCGCTCACAGCATCCTCCGGTCGATCGGTCTTCCGCGACGCTAACACTGCGCGGTTGTGACTTCGGTGAGAGCGGCATCCAGCAAGCGTTCAGCAACGCGCGATTAGCCCCAGACCGCCACCTCGTCAAGCCCTTGTCTGGCTGTGGTGCCTGGCGTGTGCTTGTCACAGCACGCAGCGGGCACAACCTGCAGCGGCAGAGAGAAAGGCATCACCATGGGTATGGACGACAAGATCAGCAACGCTGCCGAAGACCTCAAGGGCAAGACGAAGGAGGCCACCGGCAAGGTGACCGACAACGAGCGCCTGGAAGCCGAGGGCAAGGCCGACCAGTCGAGCGCCAACATCAAGCAGGCTGGCGAGAACGTCAAGGACGCTTTCAAGTAAGTCGGCGCCCACTTCACACGCAGACGCCGTCCGTCCCCKMGGGGACGGACGGCGTCTGCGCGCCATGCGTGGGATCAGCTGATCTTGCGCCGGTAGATCCGGATCGCGAAGGCGTATGCAGCCACGAGGATGCCGACGAGCCAGGCGAGGGCGACCCAGATGTCGCCGCCGACGGGCTGCCCGGCGAACAGCGCGCGGATCGTGTCGACGATCGCGGTGACGGGCTGGTTCTCGGCGAACCAGGCGACCGGTGCCGGCATCGACTCGGTCGGCACGAACGCCGAGCTGATGAACGGCAGGAAGATCAGCGGATAGCTGAAGGCGCTGGCGCCGTCGACGGTCTTGGCCGAGAGTCCCGCGATGACCGCGATCCAGGTCAGGGCCAGCGTGAACAGCACCAGGATGCCGGTCACCGCGAGCCAGTCCAGAACCGATGCTCCCGTGCGGAACCCCATCAGGATGCCGACGGCCACCACGATCGCGATCGAGACGAGGTTGGCCGCGAGCGAGGTGAACACGTGCGCCCACAGCACGCTGGATCGCGCGATCGGCATCGACTGGAAGCGCTCGAAGATCCCGCCCTGCATATCGAGGAAGAGCCGATAGGCGGTGTACGCGACGCCCGAGGCGATCGTGATGAGCAGGATGCCGGGCAGCATGTAGTCGATGTACGACTCCTGCGAGCCGATGTCGATGGCGCCGCCGAACACATAGGTGAACAGCAGCATCAGCGCGATGGGCGTGACCGCCGTGGTGATGATCGTGTCGGGGCTGCGCAGGATGTGCCGGAGCGACCGGCTGGTGAGAACGGCGGTGTCGCCGATCACGTGCGTGGTCATCGGAGTTCCTTTCGTGCGGTGACGGATGCTTCGCCGCCGTCGGGAGCGGCATCCGTCTCCTCCGGCTCGCCGATGAGCGCGAGGAAGACGTCCTCGAGGGACGGCTGCTTCTCGACGTACTCGACCTTTGCCGGCGGCAGGAGCTGCTTGAGCTCGGCGAGGGTGCCGTTCTGGATGATGGTGCCCTTGTGCAGTATCGCGATGCGGTCGGCGAGCTGCTCGGCCTCGTCGAGATACTGCGTGGTGAGGAGGACGGTCGTCCCGCCCTTCGCGAGCTGCTTGACCGTCTGCCACACCTCGAGGCGCGCCTGGGGGTCGAGGCCGGTCGTGGGCTCGTCGAGGAAGATGATCGGCGGGTTGCCGATCAGGCTCATCGCGATGTCGAGCCGGCGCCGCATGCCTCCGGAATAGGTTGCAGCCTTGCGGCCGCCGGCCTCGGTGAGCGCGAAGCGCCTGAGAAGGTCGTCGGCGATCGCCCCCGGGTTCTTCAGATGCCGGAGCCGTGCCACCAGCACGAGGTTCTCGCGTCCGCTGAGCACCTCGTCGATCGCCGCGAATTGGCCGGTGAGGCTGATCGACTCGCGCACGTCCCCCGACTGGGCGACGACGTCGAATCCCTTGACGGTCGCGGTGCCGGCATCGGCTCTGAGCAGGGTCGACAGGATGCGCACGAGTGTCGTCTTGCCGGCTCCGTTCGAGCCGAGCAGCGCGAAGATGGTCCCCTCCGCGACGTCGAAGTCGACGCCGCGCAGCACGTGGAGGTCCTTGAACGACTTCTCGACGCCCTGCACCCGGATCGCGGGCTCTGCGACGGTGGTCATTGCTCGCCCTCTTTCTTGAGTCCCCGAATGGTGTCGGCGAGGCGGGCGCGCTCCTTGTCTATCCAGCGCTTGCCCGAGTAGGCGGCGGCGAACGCTTCAGCGAACTCGACCGGGTCGTCGCCGACGATCTCGTCGACCGGCGTACCGTCTGCGGCAGCGCGCTCCCACAGATCGGCGAAGTCGTTCAGCATCGTCATCATCATCGAGGGGTCGCCGTCGGTGATCCCGCCGTTGTACATGAAGTAGCGCTCGAAAGCCTTCGCCGCTGTTCCATAGGGCTCCGGCAGCCCCGCGATGCGGGCCTTGTACTGCCGATACGCCTTCTTGTCGTCCAGAGATCCCGTGAGGAACTCGATCCACTTCGCGGCCATGATCACTTCTCTCCTTCGTGGAGCTGTTCAATTCGTTCGGCGAGGAAGCTCCACGTCCTCCAGAACTCTTCGAGCTGTTCGCGCCCTTGCGCATTGAGGGAGTACACCTTGCGCGGTGGTCCCTTTTCGGAGGGGACCTTCTCGACGTCCACGAAGCCCCTCTGTTCGATGCGGACGAGCAGGGCGTAGACCGTTCCCTCGACGAGGTCCGTGAATCCCTGTTCCCTCAAGCGCGCCGTGATCTCGTACCCGTAAGCGGCCTGACTCGCCAGGCTCGCGAGCACGATCCCCTCCAGAGTGCCCTTGAGCATCTCCGTCATCTGACTGCCCATCAGTCACCTCCCATCTACTCTGTCTTGCTGAGTACCAGTAGACAGTAACACTGAGTACCGGTAGTTAGCAACACTGAATAGCCACGCATCGGTGGGCATGGCGAAGCACCCGCCGACGAGTTGCGATCAGACAGCGGGATGTGGGGGGTCAGTGGGTCAGAGTCGCCCGACGCCGATCACGATGACGATGACGCCGATGATCACGAGGATGATCCCGGTGAGGAGCTCGCCGTTGCGAGTCAGCCACTCGCGACTTGCAATGAGCCGTGGTTCTGTCTTCGCCGGCGATATGACCGTTGCGATGATCGGAACCGCGACGGTGGAGGCGCCGATCACGGTGTAGACGACGAGCCAGATCACGCCCTCCGCCGCCGAATTCACATYCGCGCGAAGGGCGAGGCCGGCGGCGCTCGCGAGCAGCAGGCTCTTCAGGCGCAGGTTGAGGATGAACGCCAGACCGAACGAGGACACCGGTCCGAGCGTCTCGGCCGACTTCAGCCACTGCGGAATCGCCTTCGCGGTCCTGCGCCGTGACCGCCAGATCGAGAAGATGCCCAGCAGGATCAGCGCGCTGCCGACGATGATCTCGAGCTGACCGACCGCCTCGTCCGTGCGGCGCGGAAAGCGCGCCGTCGGAACGAGCTGGGCCGCCATCGTGAACACCGCGACGACGGCGAACATCCCCACCAGCATCCCGATCAGGAAGGGGACCGCGGACCGCGACCGATTCTCCGAAAGGAGGATGAGGAGCGCCGCGAGGATGGGGACGGTGCTGAATGCGAGCGCGATCGCCAGGGGAAGCAGATGGAGCAGTGTCTGCATCCGCCGTTCCTCGCTCTGTCGATGACTTCGGTCCTCGCCACACTACGCCCTCGGCCGAGCCGGCTCCGAGCATCCCCAGCCGGGGTCATCCTCGTAGCGCGAGTACTGTCATCGATTCCGCACAGACGAAATCGAGGGGTCACTCGGCCCCTCGACTTCTGATTCGCCCTACTTCCGGTGCTCCCGGACTCCCGCAGTGATCGGCACGGCGACGGCCGCGGCGATCAGGAGCACGCCTCCGATGAAGACGAGCGCCTGAAACGCCGGCAGTGAGAACGACAGACCGACGACGATCATGCCGCCGATCAGCAGAACTCCGTAGATCGCGAAGAGCATCGATCACCTCCAAAACGCTCTTATCGCCAGCGTGAGTCCAGGAAGTCCGGGTTGGGACTCCCTTTCAGCGTCGCTCTGTCACGCACCGCGCCTGATGTAGCGCATCAGGTAGATGATGACCGCGACGACGAGGATGATGATCCCGATCCACAGCAGGAACTTGGCCGCCTCGACGAACAGGCCGAGGAGCAGCAGGACGATTCCGACGATGAGCAGGATCACTGCGAGAGATGTCATGCCCCGACTCTGGCGCTCGATCATTCACCCGTCGACCCCCTTGAAGCCGGGCGCCGGTTGTGCAAGAAGTGAACATGCTCCTCGTTCAGATCGCCCAGCACGCCGACGACCTGCAGCGCGCCGCGGAGTTCTATCGGAGACTGACGGAATCCGAGCCGACGGGTCTCTTCGACCCGCCGGGCCTGCTGTTCTTCGACCTCGGCGGCGTGCGGCTGCTGCTCGACCGCAACGCGCCCTCGTCGCTCATCTACCTGCAGGTGGAGAACATCCACGAGGTGATCGAGCGGCTCGGCGACGTGGAGGTCATCGCGCATCCGCACGTCATCTTCGCCCACGATGACGCCGGCACCCTGGGGCCTGCCGGCCATGAGGAATGGCAGGGGTTCATCCGGGATTCCGAGGGCAACACGGTCGGCCTCGTCTCGTTCCAGCCTCGCTGATCCGGGCTGGCGCGCGACGCGTAGCCTGAAGACATGAGCGCCTACGTCTCGGCGTTCGAGCTGTTCTCCATCGGTGTAGGACCCTCGAGCTCCCACACGGTCGGTCCCATGCGGGCCGCCCGTGATTTCGCCGCACGCCTGTCATCGGCCGGGATGCTCCACCGCGTGGCCCGGGTGACCTGCACCCTGTACGGCTCGCTCGGGGCGACGGGCATCGGACACGGCACTCCGGATGCCGTCGTCGCAGGTCTGCGGGGCGAGGCGCCCGACACCGTTGATCCGGATGCCGTCCGCTCGGCGTGGACCGACTGGCCCGAGGGACGCGAGCTCCTCCTCGACGGCGCGCACGGCATCCCCTTCGCCAAGGCCGACATCGCCTTCGCTCCCCGCACCCGCCTGCCAGGCCACCCCAACGCCATGACGCTCGTCGCCGTCGGAGTGGACGGCTCCCCGCTCAGCGAAGAGACCTACTACTCCATCGGCGGCGGGTTCATCCGCCGCGACGGGGAGCCCGCGAGAGTCGAGGCGCACCCGTACCCGCTGCGGTTCGAGAACGCCGAAGAGCTGCTCGCGACCTGCGACGAGCGCGGGATCACCATCGCCGAGGCCGCCCGCATCAATGAGGAGGCGCTGCGCACCGAGGAGGAGATCGCCGACGGGCTGGACGCCATCTGGGACGCGATGGCGGGATGCATCGAGGCGGGCCTCGCCGCCGAGGGCCAGCTGCCCGGGATGCTGCGCGTCAAGCGGCGGGCGGCGTCGATCCGAGAGCAGCTCGAGGAGGCCGAGTCGGCCGGGCACCGCGAACTGCCGGGGGAGTGGCTCGGAGCCTTCGCCCTCGCCGTGAACGAGGAGAACGCTTCGGGCGGACGCGTCGTGACGGCGCCCACGAACGGCGCCGCCGGCATCCTCCCCGCGGTCGCGATGTACTGGTGGCGGTTCCTCGCCGACTCCGGGCTCGGGGCCGGCAACGCCGTGACACCGTACGGCGAGCTCGTCGGCAGCGCGCTCCTCGGTTTCGGGGCGCCGCCCGTCCTGGCCTCGACCGACGCAGTCGACGACGACCTCATCGCCCACGCGAACCGGCGGCGCGGCATCCGCCGCTTCCTGCTGACCGCGACCGCTCTCGGTTCGCTGTTCAAGGCGAACGCGTCGATCTCGGGCGCCGAAGGCGGCTGTCAGGCCGAGGTCGGCTCGGCGTGCGCCATGGCGGCCGGGGGCCTCACCGCGGTCATGGGCGGCACGAATCGCCAGATCGAGAACGCCGCCGAGATCGCCATGGAGCATCACCTCGGTCTCACCTGCGACCCCGTCGGCGGGCTCGTGCAGATCCCCTGCATCGAGCGCAACGCGATCGCTGCGTCGACGGCCGTGACCGCAGCGCGTCTGGCGTTGCGCGGCGACGGGTCGCACTATGTGTCGCTCGACGCCGTCGTCGAGACCATGCGCCAGACGGGCATCGACATGTCGAACAAGTACAAGGAGACCAGCGAAGGCGGGCTCGCGGTGAACGTCATCGAATGTTGACTTCTTTCCATGATCGACGATGGTTCCGCTGGTTTTGCAGGTTGCGTCGCGTTGGTCGCTTTGGATGGGGGACGCAGGTCGCCTAGCTGACGTGGGCGCTCCCGCGCGCCTTTCGGGGGCCTCGGCTCGGCGTCTGGGACGACCGGATCCAGCCTCGGTTTGGGGGCCGTTCAGGGTGGGCGCTGGATGGGACCGTGCTTGGCGTCTGATGGGCTGGTTGAGGGTCGTGGGAACGGGCCGCTTCTTGGTGAGTTGTTCGCTGGGGGCGAACGGGGCATCTGGCACTCTCGGGGGTCGAGTGCTAATCTGGAGGTACTTGAGCCGCTGAGGCTCAAGTTTCAGATCAATGGGAAACCACGCAACGAAGGAGACGAAAATGGCTTCTTACGACCCGTTCCGTGACCTGGACCGCCTGGCGTCCGGCCTGTTCGACACGCGCCGCGGACCCCGCCGCATGCCGATGGACCTCTACCGCGATGGCGACCACTACGTGCTCACGGCTGACATGCCGGGCGTCGACCCCGGCTCCGTCGACATCGACGTGGATGGTCAGCTGCTCACGATCCGCGCCGAGCGCTCGCTCACCTCGGGCGACGGCGTCAAGTGGATCACCCGCGAGCGCGAGGCCGTCAGCTTCCTGCGTCAGCTGAACCTCGGCCAGGGCATCGACACCGAGAACATCAAGGCCAACTACAGCAACGGTGTGCTCAKCGTCACGATCCCCGTCAGCGAGAAGGCCAAGCCGCGCAAGATCGAGGTCGCATCCGACCAGAACTCGCCGACGATCATGGCGCAYGAGAACCGCGAGGAGCCGCAGCCGGTCGAGCAGTGACTCCGCGGAGTCACCCCGGCTACGCGTCGGCGCGCGATTCTGACGATGACAGCCCCCGAGCCCCCAGGGCCCGGGGGCTGTCGCCGTCTTCGCGTGCATGTCGGACCATGCCCGAGCGCCGCTGTCGGCGTTGGTGCAACAAGCGGATAATTCGTCCCGTGATCAATCCCTCGCTTTCACGCCCTGTCCGAGCCCGCCATGACTGACCAGACCGGCAATGCCGTCGAAGTGCGCGGCCTGCAGGTGCGGCGCGGCAGCACCGAGGTGTTCACCGGCCTCGATCTCGACATCCCGCGCGGCCAGATCACGGGGCTCATGGGTCCGTCGGGCTGCGGCAAGACCACCCTCATGCGCTCCATCGTGGGTGTGCAGAAAGTCAAGGGCGGGACGGTGACCGTGCTCGGCGATCCCGCCGGCACCCAGACCCAGCGGCGTCGCGTCGCCTACGACACGCAGGCGGCCTCCGTCTACGGCGACCTGACGATCCAGCAGAACCTCGGCTACTTCGCCCGGATCATCGGCGCGCCGCCGTCGGACGTCGACCGGGTCATCGAGCAGGTCGGCCTCGGCGACCAGGCCCGGCAGACCGTCGACTCGCTCAGCGGCGGCCAGGAGAGCCGGGTGTCGCTCGCCGTGGCCATGCTCGGAACGCCTGAGCTGCTCGTACTCGACGAGCCGACGGTGGGGCTCGACCCCCTGCTGCGCTCCGAGCTCTGGGCGATCTTCCGCACTCTCGCCGAGTCCGGGGCGACGATCGTCGTGAGCAGCCACGTCATGGACGAGGCGCTCCGCTGCGATCGCATCGTGCTCATGCGCGCCGGGCGGATCATCGCCGACACGACACCCGCGCGCCTCCTGTCGGATACGGGTGCCCCGGATCCGGATGCCGCGTTCCTCACGCTCATCGAACGCGATGTCGCCGGCGGTCAGCCACGCACCGCGCCCGCGGGGGACGAGGCATCCGCCGCACCTCCCCACCGGCCGAGAACGCGTCGCGAGGCACGTGAGGAGGCGGAGGGATGAACGGCCTCCGCACCTTCGCGACGAGCGGTCGGGTGCTCCGGCAGCTCAGCCACGATCGCCGCTCGATCGCCCTCATGCTGATCGCACCGAGCCTGCTCGTCGGCCTGTTCGCGTGGCTGTTCAGCGATCAGGAGGGTGTCTTCGACATCTACGGCCCGCCCATCCTGGCGCTGTTCCCCTTCATCATCATGTTCCTGATCACCTCGATCACGACCCTCCGCGAGCGCCGGTCGGGCACCCTCGAGAGGCTGATGACCACGCCGCTCGGCAAGGGCGACTTCATCGTCGGCTACGGCCTGGCGTTCGGAATCATGGCGATGCTGCAGGCCGTCGTGACGGTCACGTTCGCGGTCTGGGTGTGCGGGCTCGAGACCGACGGACCGGTCTGGCAGCTGGGCCTCGTCGCCGTCACGGATGCCGTCCTCGGCATGGCGCTCGGGCTGCTGGCGTCGGCCTTCGCCCGCACCGAGTTCCAGGCCGTGCAGTTCATGCCGCTCATCGTCTTCCCGCAGATCCTGCTGGGCGGCCTGTTCATGCCCAGGGAGGACATGCCCGACGCGCTCTATGCGATCAGCAAGGTCCTGCCCCTCAGCTACGCGATCGACGCGATCAACGCGGTGACCGCCGGCGATGAGGGCTGGGACGTCGCAGGGCCCCTCCTCGTCGTCTTCGGCTTCCTCGTCGCGGCGCTCATCCTGGCGTCGCTGACGCTTCGCCGGCGCACCCAGTAGCCAGGCAGCACCGCGTCGCGGCGGCGCGGCCGACGGCCTTCAGCAGTCGGGCTGGGGCTTGCGCAGCTTGGCGGTGAGCTCGCGCAGCTGTGCCAGCTCGCTGTCGCTGAGGACCGACATCCGCTCCGAGATCGCCCGCCCGTGCGAGGACGCGATCCTGCGGAAGATCGCGCAGCCCTCCTCGGTGGCATGCACCAGCGCGCCCCGGCCGTCCTCGGGATCGGCGCACTTCGACAACAGGCCCCGCGACACCATGCGGTCGACGAGCCGCGAGACACTCGGCTGACTGATGAGCATGTTGGCCGTCACATCGCGCAGCCGCGCCGTCTGGTCGGGACCCCGCGTGACGGTCAGCAGCACGTCGTACTCCGCCTGAGACAGCGCCGTCGCGTCGAAGTCGCCGCTGACGTCGCCGAACACCTCGTGCTGCGCGCGGAAGAGGCTCTCCCACGCGTCGATCGCGAGGCGGCGGTCGGTCATGTCCAAAAGAATAGGACCAACCTGCCGCCGCCGGGCGACCGGATGCCGGACCCTTAGGCTGTGCGCATGCGGAGCCTCGTACGGCGTCTGGTCGCGGCTGGGGTCGCGGCATCCGTCCTCGTCCTCACCCCCTGCGGGGGGTGGCCCACCTCCCTCGACAGTCGCGCCGCCGCGGTGGGGGTGCCGGCCGGAGTCGACGACTTCGGCTTCGCGAGTCTCGACGTGGACTACACCCTCGGCCGCGCCGAAGACGGCACGAGCACGCTCGAGGTCGTCGAGCGGTTCGAGGCGATGTTCCCGGACTTCGACCAGAACCTCGGGATGCGCCGACTCATCCCCGACACCTATCTGGGAGCGCCGCTCAACCCGGAGTTCGTCTCGATCACCGACGCCGAGGGTGCGGAGCGACCGGCCGAAGTCAAGCACGAGGACGGCGTCTTCTCGATGACCTCGCGCGCAGACGAGTTCGTCCACGGGGCACAGACCTACGTGTTCACCTACACGCTCGAGAACGTGACGCTCTTCGATGACGCCGGCGTGGAGGAGTTCTACTGGAACGTCAACGGGCTCGAATGGGCCCAGCCGTTCGGGCGCGTCACCGCGACCCTCCACCTGTCCGGGCAGCTCGTCGACGCGATGACAGGGGCGACCGCCTGCTACCGGGGCTCCGAGGGCTCGACCGACGCGTGCACCATCACGACCACAGCGGATGGGCAGACCGAGGTCTTCGCCGAGACGGCCGAGCTGCCGCCGTACCAGAACATGACCATCGCCGTCGGGTTCCAGCGGGGGACCTTCACCCCGTTCGACCCGTCGTACTTCGCATCGAGCTGGGGATGGCTCCAGGCTCTTTCGGCGCTCCTGCTGCTCGCCGCCGTCGCCTGGGCTCTGGTGGTCCGCCGGCGTGGTCTGCGTGACGCCCCGGGCAGGCCGATACTCATCGCCGAGTACACGCCTCCGCCGGCCATCGACGCACTCGAGAGCGCCGTGCTGCTCGGGCGCACCTCCAAGGCGATCCCGGCCGAAGTCCTCGAGCAGGCGGTGGTGGGCAGCATCCGGATCATCGAAGGCTCCCGGAGCTTCTTCGGCAAGGTCCGCCTGCGAGCCCAGCTCGTCGATCCGACGCGGGCGGACGGCGATGGGCTGATGCTGCTCGACGGGCTCTTCCCGGGCCTCGCCCCCGGCGAGGAGTACGAGTTCGGCCAGACCGACCGCCGGCTCTCCTCCGCCGCGCAGAAGATCCTCAAGGCGGCCGGCACCGAGCTCGAGCGCCGAGGGCTGCGTCGGCAGGTGCCGCTGCGGGTGCGCGCGCTTCCGGTGGTGGCCACCACGATCGGGGCGGGCCTGGTGTTCGTGTTCGGACTGGCGGCGCTGGATGCCTCGGTCTATCCGGGGTTTCCCCTCGTGGTCATGGTGGGCGCGATCCTCGCCGAGCTGCTGGCCATCCGCCTCGTGTCGCACAAGCCGCTCACCGCGCTCGGCGCGGAGACCCGTGACCATCTGACGGGTCTCTTCCAGTTCATCGAATGGGCCGAAGCCGACCGCATCCGGATGCTGCAGTCCATCGAGGGCGCCGAACGGGTGCCGATCGACACCACTGACCGCCGGCAGATGCTGAAGCTGTACGAGGCGCTGCTGCCGTACGCCGTCGTGTTCGGGCAGGAGAAGCAGTGGGCGAAAGAGCTCGCCGTGCTCTACGGCGAGCAGGGAACGCCCGTCTGGTACTCCGGATCGAGCGGCTTCGACGCCTCGGCATTCTCATCCGGAATCGGCACGCTCTCGACGAGCACCTCTGCCTCATCGTCGTCGGGAGGCTCGGGCGGCGGCGGCTCTTCCGGGGGCGGAGGCGGCGGCGGCGGAGGGGGAGGCGTGTAGGCGGCACCCCTCTCGGGTGATTTGCGCGGGTACCCTCTCGCGCCCGCGGTTCACCGCCGATAGAGTCCGAATCGACGGGTAGGGATTACGGGGAACCGTCACCAGGGCAGCGCGAAACACGGATGGTCGAAGGAGAATCCCATGGCTTCCAACTCAGCAGCAGACATCGTCAAGGCGGTGGGAGGTGCCGGCAATATCGAGAGCCTCACCCACTGCGCGACCCGGCTCAGATTCCAGCTCCGCGACGGGGGAGCAGTCGACACGAAGGCCGTCGAGGCCATCCCCGGCGTCATGGGCGCAGTGCCCCAGGCCGGCGACCGGTACCAGGTGGTGATCGGCGGCGGCGTGCAGAACGTGTACAACGACATCCAGGCTCTTCCCGAGATGAAGGGCGGGGGTGTCGCCACCGCTCAGGCCGATCTCGATGATCCCGACGCCATCAAGGCGCGGGAGCGCGCGAAGGGCGTCCGCGGCAAGGTCGCCTGGATCGACTCGTTCTTCGAGTTCCTCTCGGACTCGTTCCGGCCGATCCTCGGCGCGCTTCTCGGCGCATCGTTCTTCATCACGTTCATGGCGCTCATGGCGACCCTCAATGTGATCCCGGACTGGAATGCGCCCGGTGTGACGCTCGACCCCTCGTGGGCCTTCATCAACCTGATGTGGCAGTCGGTCTTCGTCTTCCTCCCGCTGATGGTCGCCTACAACGCCTCGAAGAAGATCGGGGCAGACCCGTGGGTGGGCTTCGCGATCATGGCGGTGCTCATGCTGCCGGGCTTTGCGGCGCTGAAGAGCGAGGCGACCGAGCAGGTCGTGTTCGGCTCGCCGGTGTTCATCGTCCCGATCTTCGGCTTCCCGCTGACGATCTTCGACTACAGCTCGCAGGTCTTCCCGCCGCTGCTCATGGCAGCCGTGCTCGGACCGCTCTACAAGCTGCTGCGCAAGATCATCTCGGCGAACCTGCAGCTGATCTTCGTGCCGTTCTTCGCGATGCTGATCATGATCCCGCTGACCGCGTTCATCATCGGCCCGATCGGCGTGTACGCAGGTGCCGCCCTGGCGCAGGGGCTGGCGGCGATCAACCAATGGTCGCCGTTCATCTTCGCGATCGTCATCCCGCTCGCGTACCCGTTCATGGTGCCGCTCGGCCTGCACTGGCCCATCAACGCCGTCATGCTTCTGAACATCAACACCCTCGGGTACGACTTCATTCAGGGACCCATGGGCGCCTGGAACTTCGCGTGCTTCGGCGCGACCGCCGGTGTGCTCGTCCTGTCGCTCCGTCACCGTGACCTTCAGATGCGGCAGACGGCCACCGGTGCTCTGGCAGCCGGTCTTCTCGGTGGCATCTCTGAGCCTTCCCTCTACGGAATCCACCTCAGGTTCAAGCGGATCTATCCACGGATGCTCGTCGGATGCTTCGTCGGCGGTCTGATCATCGGCGTGGGCAGCCTCGTCCTGAACCTGCCGAACGGCGTCACCACGACCGCGTTCGTCTTCACCTCGCTGCTGACGATCCCGGCGTTCAACCCCATCGGGCTGTATGCGATCGCCATCGCCGGCGCCTTCTTCACCGCGATGTTCCTCGTCATCGGGTCCAACTTCCGCACGCCCGAGCAGCAGGCGGAGTTCGAGGCGACCCGGGATGCCGCCGAGGCGGCGGCCGCAGCGACCGGTGTCTCGGCGGCGAGGATCGAAGCTGCCGAGCCTCGCCGGATCGACGCATCGGATGCCGCGCCCGCCACTGTCGCGGCAGCGACAGCCACGGCCGTGCTCGAGCGCGTCTCGTTCGAAATCGCGTCGCCGCTGGCGGGCAGGGTGGTGGCGCTGTCCGAAGTCCCCGACCCCGTGTTCGCCGGGGGAGTGATGGGCCCGGGTGCGGCCATCGAACCGACCGGTGACACCGTGTACTCGCCGGGAGCGGGTGTGGTGGCCGCGGCTCAGCCGACGGGTCATGCCTTCGGCATCGTGCTCGACGGCGGAGTCGAGGTGCTCATCCACGTCGGCATCGACACGGTGAATCTCGGCGGTGAGGGGTTCGACGTCAAGGTCAAGAACGGCGATCGTGTCGAGCTCGGCACGCCGCTGGTCACCTTCGACCGGGCCATCATCGAGAAGGCCGGCTACCCACTCGTCACGCCGGTCATCGTGCTGAACGCCGATGACTTCGGGACGGTCTCGCCGGTGCTCGAGGGTGATGTGACGCCTGGCGCGTCGCTCATCACGGTCGAGCCGAAGGAGTAGCCCAGATCCACGATGAGACGGGATGCCGGGGGGACCGGCATCCCGTCTCTTTTTGTGTGAATGTGAGAAATGGCTCACATTGCTTTGTCATAGCGGGGTGCGCTGTTACGTTTCGGCGGGGCGCTCGACGATCTCGAGTGCAAAATGACGAAGGAGAAACGCGTGAAACAACGCATTCGCGGTCTGGGAGCCATCCTTGCGGTGGGCGCAACAGTCGTCGCCGGTGCCGCTTTCGGGCCGGCGGCTGTCGCTGCGCCCGCCGATGATTCGCAGCCGTCCGCGGCGCAGAGGCAGGACAACCGGCCCGGGCCTCTGACCGAACGGCAGAACCAGCGCCGCAAGGCGGCGCAGGAGCTGATCCTGTCGGGGCAGGCGGCTCCCGACGAGGACGGCGTCGTCGCACTCGCTGACGACAAGTACTTCGAGGCGACGGTCACCGGACCCGCGCAGGTGTTCACGATCCTGTCCGAGTTCGGCGACCAGGGCAGCAAGAAGCTCGGGCTCGCGCCGGGACCCCTGCACAATCAGATCCCCAAGCCCGAACGCACGGTGAACAACAGCACGCACTGGCTGCCGGACTTCAACACGGCGGCGTACGAGGACCTGTTCTTCGGCGACGGCGAGTCGTTCAAGGACTTCTATGAGAAGCAGTCGTCGGGCGCGTACAGCGTCGCCGGCGGTGTGAGCGACTGGGTGAAGGTGCCCGGAAACGCCTCGACCTATGGCGACAACGCGGTGGAGGACTTCGGAGGTTCCTGGCAGTTCATCGAGGACACCGGGAATGCCTGGTACGACGCGCAGGTCGCGAGCGGTGCGACCCCCGAGCAGATCAAGGCGACGCTGGCGAGCTACGACGTCTGGGATCGCTACGACTTCGACAGCGACGGCAACTTCGACGAGCCGGACGGCTACATCGATCATTTCCAGGCCGTCCACGCCGGAGAGGGCGAGGACGCTGGTGGCGGCGCCCAGGGCGAGGACGCCATCTGGTCGCACCGCTGGTATGTGAACTCCACCGACTACGGCACGACCGGTCCCGCCGCAGCGAAGTTCGGCGGCTCGCAGATCGGCAACACGGGTTACTGGATCGGCGACTACACCGTCGAGGCCGAGAACGGCGGCCTGGGCGTGTTCGCGCACGAGTTCGGCCACGATCTGGGTCTGCCCGACTTCTACGACACCAACGGCGGCGAGAACTCGACCGCGTTCTGGACCCTCATGTCGAGCGGCTCGTGGCTTAACCACGGCATCGAAGACATCGGCACCACGCCCGGCTACATGGGTCCGTGGGAGAAGCTGCAGCTCGGCTGGCTCGACTACTCCGTCGTGTCACCCGGCGAAGGCGGCGACTTCACGCTGAGTCCTGCCGCGCTGCAGGTGGACGGGCAGGACCAGGCGGTTGTCGTCGATGTCGCGGATCAGCCGATCAAGACCGACTACACCGTGCCTGCCGGCGGGCATGCGTGGTGGACGTCGAGCGCGGATGACCTCAACACCACGCTCACCCGGACGCTCGACCTGACCGGCGTCTCGAAGGCGACCGTCACCGCGAACGCCTGGTACGAGATCGAGGACGGGTTCGACTACCTCTATGCGGAGTACAAGCCCGCCGGCGCGGCCAACTGGACCACGCTCGCCACGATCAGCGGCTCGTCCAACGGCAAGTGGAGCAACCTGCGGTTCACCGTTCCGGGCAACGGGAAGGTCGACTTCCGCTTCCGCTACCAGTCGGACGGGGGAGTGCATCTCGCCGGAGCGTTCATCGATGACATCGTCGTGAAGTCGGGGGGCACCACTCTCCTCAGCGACAGCGTCGAGAGCGGGGCCAATGGCTGGACGGCGGCCGGCGGCTTCAAGATCAGCACGGGCAGCGAGGAAGCGGTCGGCGACCGCTACTACCTGCTGGAGAACCGCACCTACGTCGGGTACGACTCGACACTCCAGGTCGGTCCGTACCAGTTCGACAAGCCCTACACCGCACCCGACCACGTGGAGCACTTCCCGTTCCAGGACGGTCTGCTCGTGTGGGCGGTCGATGAGAGCTACTCGGACAACAACACGATCGACCACCCGGGGCACGGCCTCGCGCTCCCGGTCGACGCGCGTCCGGTGAAGTTCACCTACCAGGACGGCACGGGGCCGAGCAACCGGCGCCAGCCGTTCGACGCGACCTTCGGCCTGCAGGCGACGGACGCCGTCGCGCTGCACAAGGAGATCCTGGTCGGCAAGGGCAAGAACCAGACGGTCCAGAGTGTGGCGGCCACCGCGCCCTCGAACCCGGGCATCGCGACGTTCGACGACACGAACCCCGACGCGTATTTCTCGGCGACGAACCCGCTCGGCGGGGTCACGGTCGCGGGGCAGGGCGTCAAGGCGACGGTCACCTCGCAGACGACCAACGGGCCGCTCACGGTGAACGTGACGAACCCGGCGCACTGACGGCCGTAGCGCACGAGAACGGGCACACCTCTTCGGAGGTGGGCCCGTTCCTGTGTCACGCGCTGGTCAGCTGCGGTGCGCCGTGTAGTACTCGAGGAGCGCCTTGGTGGAGGCATCCTGAGCCTGCAGGGCGGCCTCGTCGCCTTCGAGAGCGGGCGCGATCTGCAGGGCCAGCTGCTTGCCGAGTTCGACGCCCCACTGGTCGAAGGAGTTGATGCCCCAGATCACGCCCTGCGTGAAGGTGATGTGCTCGTACAGCGCGACGAGCTCACCGAGGACTCGCGGGGTGAGCGACTCGGCGAAGATCGAGGTCGTCGGACGGTTGCCGGCGAAGGTGCGTGCCGCGACGAGAGGTCCGGTGGTGCCCTCGGCCTCGACCTCTTCGGCCGTCTTGCCGAACGCGAGGGCCTTCGTCTGCGCCAAGAAGTTCGCGAGGAACAGCCCGTGCACGTCGCGCCCTTCGGACTGCAGCGGGAACGCGGGGTTCACGAAGGCGATGAAGTCGGCCGGGATGAGACGCGTGCCCTGGTGGATCAGCTGATAGAAGGCGTGCTGTCCGTTCGTGCCCGGCTCTCCCCAGAACACCTCGCCGGTGTCGGTCGTGACGGGGGTGCCGTCCCAGCGCACCGACTTGCCGTTCGACTCCATGGTGAGCTGCTGCAGGTAGGCCGCGAAGCGGTGCAGCTGCTGGGCATACGGGAGGACGGCGTGCGTCTGCGCGCCGAGGAAATTGGTGTACCAGACGTTGAGCAGGCCCATCAGCACGGGGACGTTCTCGGCGAGGGGCGTCGAGCCGACGTGCTCGTCGACCGCGTGGAAGCCGGCGAGCAGGTCGCGGAAGGCCTGGGGTCCGAGCGTGACGACGAGCGAGAGGCCTATGGCCGAGTCGACGGAGTACCGGCCGCCGACCCAGTCCCAGAACCCGAACGCGTTCGCGGGATCGATGCCGAAGGCCGCGACCTTGTCGAGGGCGGTCGAGACGGCGACGAAGTGGTGGGCGACGGCATCGGTGCGCGAGGATTCGTCGCCGCTGATCGCGCCGCTCTGCTCGAGCCCGGCCCACAGCCAGTCGCGTGCGAGACGGGCGTTCGTAAGCGTCTCGAGTGTGGTGAAGGTCTTGGACGCCACGACGAAGAGCGTCGTCTCGGGGTCGAGCCCGGCTGTCTTCAGGGAGATGTCGGCGGGGTCGATGTTCGAGACGAAGCGGGCCTGGATGCCGGCGTCCGCGTACGGCTTGAGCGCCTCGAAGATCATGTACGGGCCGAGGTCGGAGCCGCCGATGCCGATGTTGACGACGGTCTCGACCTTCTTGCCGGTGATCCCGCGCCACTCTCCCGAGCGCACGCGCTCGGCGAAGGCGTCCATCGCGCCGAGCACGGACTGCACGTCGGCGTCGACATCCTGTCCCGCGACGGACAGTGCGTGGGTCGCACCGGGCGGCCTGCGCAGCGCGGTGTGCAGGACGGCACGATCCTCGGTCGTGTTGATGTGCTCGCCCGAAAGCATCGCGGCGTAGCGGTCGGCGACGCCCGTCTGCTCGGCGAGGCGCACGAGGCTCGCGAGCACCTCGTCAGTGACGAGGTTCTTCGACAGATCGACGTGCAGGTCGGCGAGCGTGAAGCTCAGCTTGGGGACCCGCTCGGGATCCCTCGCGAACCACCCCCGCAGGTCGGGCTCGAAGGACGAGCGGTGGGCCTCGAGTTCGGCCCAGGCGGACGTTGCTGTGGCATCGATGGGAGCACTCACGGGGTCAACCGTAGCGCGGCCGGCACGCGTGCGGCCGGGTGCATCGCGGCGCCTCGCCGCTCACGGGTTTCGAAGGCTCAGCGCTTCGCGCCCATCAGGCGCGAGATCTCGTCGGCTGCCGCGACGGCCTTCGGTGCGAACTCCTCGATGGTCCTGTCCGGGTGCTCGAGTGCGATCGACGAGATCGACAGCCCGTGGGTGGCCGTGCCGGTGTGGTCGTAGATCGGCGCCGAGACGCACACCGTCCCCAGCTCGTTCTCACCCACGTCCAGCGCGTATCCCCGCCCACGGACGTCGGCCAGCACCTCCCGAAGCCTGTTGAGATCCGTGATCGTCGCCGGAGTCCGGGCCGGGAGGCCCGTGCGCTCGGCGTAGTCCCTGATGCGGTCATCGTCCCAGGAAGCCATCACCGCCTTGCCCATCCCGGTGGGGTGGAGCGGGATCGCGAGGCCCACCCGGGACCGCATCCGGTACGGCTTGGACGAGTCGGTGCGGATGACGTAGACCATCTCGTCGCCCGCAAGCGCTCCGATGTGCACCGTGCAGTCGACGTCTGCGACCAGTCGATCGACCACCGGTGCCGCGAGCCGCGTGATGTCGACCTGCGACATCACCTGTCCTGCGAGCGCCATGAATCTGCGCCCGGCCCGGTAGCCCCGCTCGGCATCCCCTGCCACGAATCCCTCGTCGATCAGTCCGGCGAGGATTCGGTGGACGGTCGACTTCGCGAGCCCCGTCTCATCGACGATGTCCGTGAAGCGCTCACTGAGCAGTGCCGCTTCGAGCACGCGCAGGATCTTGGCGTTGGCGTTCGAACTGCCCGCCTGCTGACCGGTCGCTTCCATGACACACACCCGCATTCACCGTTCCTGATGGGCTATCCTACAGTGCACGGAACACAGTTTCGCCACACGGAACTCGAGAGATCTTTCCCTCGTCTTCCCCTCGCGGATCTGGACTGACTGAGGAGTGACATGACCAACGAACTTTTCGATCTGACGGGGACGACCGCCGTCGTCACCGGCGCGCGCCGCGGAATCGGCTTCGCCATGGCCGCGGCTCTCGCTGATGCAGGCGCCGACATCATCGCCGCCTCTGCCAGTCAGGAGGCGGACGGAGGCGCGATCGGCCGACAGGTGCGGGAGTCGGGGCGCTCCTTCGAGGGCCACCAGGTGGATTTCCGGGATCGGCATGCTGTCGTCGCCTTCGCCGAGCTCGTCGCCGACCGCGCCGACATCCTCGTGAACAACGCCGGGACCATCCGCAGGTCGCCGGCTGCCCAGCATCCGCTCGAGTGGTGGGACGAGGTGATCGACGTGAACCTGAACAGCCAGTTCGTGCTCGCCCAGCGCGTGGGCCGCTCCATGCTCGAGCGCGGCCGCGGAAAGGTCATCTTCACCGCGAGCCTGCTGACCTTCCAAGGCGGAGTGACGGTGCCCGGCTATGCCGCAGCCAAGTCGGCGATCGGGGGCCTCACCAAGGCGCTCGCCAACGAGTGGACCGCGGGAGGCGTGACGGTGAACGCGATCGCACCCGGGTACATCGCCACGGACAACACCGAAGCGCTCCGCGACGATCCGGAGAGGTCGCAGTCGATCCTGGCGCGGATTCCCGCGGGCCGTTGGGGAGAGGCGGGCGACCTCGCCGGGGCCACCGTGTTCCTGGCCAGCCGCGCGTCGGACTACGTGTCGGGTGTCGTGCTTCCTGTCGACGGCGGATGGCTGGGCCGATGACGCAGCCCGCCTCCGACCACCCGCTGTTCAGCCACCGCGTCATCCCCCTCGCGTCCGTCTCGGATCCGTCGACGGTCCGCGCGATCGGCGACGGACTCGTCGCCGGCGGCCTTCCGGTCGTGGAGGTGGCGCTGCGCGGCGAATGGGGGATGCCCGCGCTGCGCGAATTGGCCGAACGCGGTGACCTGCTCGTAGGTGCCGGCACGGTGCTCTCGATCGAGCAGGCGCGGGAGGCGATCGATGCCGGTGCGTCCTTTGTCGTGACGCCGGGCCTCGACCTCGAGGTCGTCCGCTATGTGCGTGACGCGAGGCTTCCCATCGTGCCGGGCGTGCTCACCCCGACCGAGATCCAGGCTGCGCGCACCGCGGGGCTGACCAGAGTCAAGCTGTTCCCCGCCGGTGTCTTCGGAGGGTTGGCGCTCATCGAGGCCTACGCGGCGGTCTTCCGCGACGTGAGATTCATGCCGTCCGGCGGAATCGGCCCCGCGAACCTCGGCATCCATCTCGCCCACCCCGCGGTCTTCGCGGCGAGTGGCAGCTGGATCGTGCAGGCCGCGGCGCAGGGAGCCGATGCCGTCGCGGAGCTCGCCCGCGAGGCCGTGGCCGCGTGAGCGTCGGCAACGTCGCCGCATCCCATGACGTCGTCGCCGTCGGCGAGAGTCTCGGCCTTCTCGTGAGCGACCAGACCGGACGCCTCTCACTGGGGACGGGGCTGCGGCTCACCTTCGGAGGCGCCGAGAGCAATGTGGCCATCGGCGTCCAGCGGCTGGGCGGCACGGCATCGTGGATCGGGCGGGTCGGATGTGATGCGGTGGGCGATCTCATCGTCCGCGAACTGCGCGCCGAAGGGGTGTCGGCGCATCCCACCCGTGATCCCGACCTCCCGACGGCGCTGATGCTGAAGGAGCGGCCGCATCCCGGCGCGAGCCGCATCACCTACTACCGGCGGGGCATGGCGGGAAGCGGGCTGGGCCGTGAAGACGTGACCCCAGGCGCGGTGGCGGATGCGCGGGTGCTCTACCTCACCGGCATCTCGGCTGCGCTCGGTGAAGGTCCGCTGGCAGCCGCGCACACGGCGATCAATCATGCGAAGAGCGCCGGCACGCGCGTCGCCTTCGATGTGAACCACCGCGGCACGCTCGTCGACGATGTCGATTCGATACGGGATGCCTACCGCGGTCTCGCGGAGCGCGCCGACGTCATCTTCGCCGGTGACGATGAAGCCGAAATCCTCACCGGCGAGACCGACCCGCTGATCCAGCTCGATGCGCTGCTCGCTCTCGGCGCCCAGCATGCCGTGGTCAAGCTCGGCGAGCGCGGGGCGCTGCAGAAGTCTGCCGACGGAGGGGTCACACGTCGGGATGCCATCCCGGTGACGGTGGTCGACACCGTGGGCGCAGGTGACGCGTTCGCCGCGGGATGGCTCGTCGAGTGGATCAACGGCGGGGATGCCGGCGCCTGCCTGGATCTCGCCGTGCGCTGCGGCGCATTCGCCTGCCTGGCCGAGGGCGATTGGGAGTCAGCTCCCACGCGCAGCGATCTCGCCTGGCTCGACCGCGGCGCCGCGGATCCGGTCAGCAGGTAGCGCGGCTCAGTACCAGTTGGTCGCCTGGGAGTGGCCCCATGCGCTGCAGGGGCTGCCGTAGACGCTCTGGATGTAGCCGAGGCCCCAGCGGATCTGCGTCGTCGCGTTGGACTGCCAATCGGTGCCGGCGCTCGCCATCTTGCTCCCGGGGAGCGACTGCGGGATGCCCGTCGCCCCGCTGGGGTTGTAGGCCTGGTAGTTCCAGCCCGATTCCTTCGTCCACAGCGACTCGAGGCACGAGAACTGCCCGTCGCCCCAGCCATACTCGCCGAGCAGCTGGCGGGCGGTGGCCTTGGCGCCTTCCGGGGTGTTCGCGGCCGCCTGCGCTGCGGCGGCCTGCGCGGCCGCCTGCGCGGCGGCGGCCGCTGCCGCTTCGGCTTCGCGCTGCGCCTGCGCGGCAGCTTCCTCGGCTGCCTTCTGCGCCACGGCGGCGTCGAGACGCCCCCGCAGCGTCGCGGTCTGAGCCACGACATCCGCGGTCTCGAGCGCAGTCGTGTCTGCGACCGCGGGGAGCAGCATGAGGGGCAGGATGTCGAGGGCGTCGAGCTGCTCGATCTGATCGGTGAGGTCAGTCGTGTCGACGCTCGTCTGGGCGCCGACGTCGAGTCCGGATGCCGCGATCTCTGCCGTGACGACCTTCGCGGCCGCGACGGCACTCCGGGCCTCCGCGAGGGTTGAAGAGGCGTTCGCGGTGATCTCGCTCAGGGCCTCGGCGTGCACGACCGTTCCGAACGCCGGCACGCGCGAGGACGCGATGGCGGCCGCAATGGATCCGTTGTCTCCGACGTCGGCGAAGGCAGCCGCGGTCGTCAGACCCGACAGGACGACGACGCCGATGGCGGCCGTGACGGCGGCGGTGGTGGAGGCGGCGGCGCGGCGGCGTGACATTCGGGCAGGGCGGAGCGGGCGCGTCAAAAGCATGCGGGGAGATGGTCCTTCGGGTTCGCTGCACCGGCAGAACGCCGGCGTGGCCCTTCGGGTCGGGCACGAATCCTCGAGTCTGCGTGGTGTTTCTGGACGAGTCCACAGCGTTACCTGGACAGGTCGTGTGAACGGCGCACGGAAAAAGGCCAGATCAAGGGCCTAGTGAGGCACGATCGGACGCCGGGCATCAACGCGTGCTTCGCTCGCATTGAGCTGCGCTTCGGGAGGTTTCGATACGCGCGCTTCGCGGGCTGCTCAACCTTGCGACGGCTCGCATCAACGCGTGCTTCGCTCGCATTGAGCTGCGCTTTATGAGGTTTCGATACGCGCGCTTCGCGGGCTACTCAACCTTGCCACGGCTCGCATCAACGCGTGCTTCGCTCGCATTGATCCGAGCCGTGGCAAGAGTAAGGGCCGGTCGGAGAGGCTCCCGACCGGCCCTTGTCCCTTGCACCAAGAGTGTCCTGCAATCACATGCTGGTAGCTGCCACAGCAAAACAACTACCAGTACGAGCACTCTATAACGACGAGGTAACGGAAGGGAAGACCCCGGCGTTATCTTTTCGTGATTCTTTTTCCGACCGTCGTCGGCGGTCAGGAATCGCGATGCGGCGACCGCCGCTCGGCGCGGGTGCGGGCATCCCGATACGCGCCCTGCAGCAGTTCGAGCACCGTCGGGAGCGTGCGCTCTCCGGCGTTCACGACGGAAACCCAGCCGAGGGAGCCGTAGACCGGGTGAGGCAGGATGACGTCCGCCTCGGCGAAGTCCAGCGGCTCGACGCGGTCGCCGGTGAGGGTTGTGAAGAGGGTCTTGCCCACGTGGATATTCACGCGCCAGCGGCCGTCGCCCAGCCGTGAGTCCGCGTCACCCGGATAGTCCTTCGTGATGATCGTCGCGAACGGCTGCTGGTTGGCCGGCACCTCGCCGTCGGGGGCGTAGTAGTAGAAGGAGTCGCCCCACGCGATCTCGGGGTACGGGCCGGCGGCCTCGGGGGCGAGCACGAAGATGCCGTCGAACGATCCGACCGTCTCGAGGATGCGATCCATGCTCATCAGCCCAGTGTTCCGTGGGCCGGGAGGGATCGCTATGGTCCCACGCCCTCCGTCAGGCTTCCCGCGGCCGCGGCACCTGCTGCGTACCCCGCCTCCCACGCCTCCCGGGATCCGGTGTGGAAGAGGTCGCGCTCGCGGACGCGCACGATGCTGCGGGCGCCCGGCAGGTCGAGGTCGCCGACGAGATCGGCTCGGCCGCGCACGACGGCGACCGGCAGTCCTGTGGTCTTGCGCTTCACGAGGTCGGCGGCCGCAGCGAGCTCGTCGGCGACGCACGGCAGCGTCACCACGAGCGGACGCCCGGCCGAGTCGGTGCTGCCGCGATAGTCCTCGAAGACGTGCACCCCGCCGGCGCCGATTGCGCTGTCGGTCTGGCCGTCGCGCCACGCCCGCCCGAGGGTGTCCGAGACGATCACGCCGACGCGGGCGCCGGTGGCGGTGCGGAGGCCCGCCGCGAGGGCGCGGGCCGAGGCATCCGGATCCAGGGGCAGCAGCAGAACCGTCCCCTCGGGAGTGTTGCTCGCATCGACGCCCGCTGCCGCCGCGATGATGCCCAGCCGGCTCTCGACGATGCGCACGCCGCCGTCGGCCGACGACGCCACAACCCGCACGGTCTCGGCCTCGATGGCCTCGGTGCGGTCGTCAGCCGCCACGAAACGACCTTCGGCCTTCGAGACGATCTTCGAGGTGACGACCAGGATGTCGCCATCCTCCAGATCGGGTGCGGCCGCAGCGATGAGTGCGACGAGATCGTCTCCGGCGGAGATCTCCGGGATGCCGCGAAGCGGGCGGATCGAGAGTTCGGCGTGCTCGGGCATCCCGTCACGCTATCAACGGCTCGGGCCCTCCTTCTTCGCGGCGTGTCATGCGGCCACCGGCATGCTCTCTCCCGGCAGCTTCCGCACGTGAAACCCCGTCGCGCGCGCGTTCGGACTGAATGCCTCTTGCGCGCCGGCGCCGCGGACTTAACTATGGGGACACGACAGGAAACAGGGATGAAACCTTCATGCCCTGGAATACAGAGAACCGGCAGGACGCCCGAGCCTGGCGCGAGCAGTGACGCTTCGCCCCAGCCGATGGCGCGCGACATGGAGGCGGCACATGGCTGTTGTTCGAGCGGCGATCACCCAGACGACCTGGACGGGCGACAAGGCGTCCATGCTCGACAAGCACGAGCAGTTCGCGCGGGATGCTGCGGCCCAGGGGGCGCAGGTCATCTGCTTCCAGGAGCTGTTCTACGGCCCCTACTTCGGCATCACCGAGGACAAGAAGTACTACCGTTACGCGGAGCCCGCGGATGGGCCCATCGTGCAGCGCTTCGCGGCACTCGCCAAAGAGCTGAACCTCGTCATGATCCTTCCGATCTACGAGGAGGACATCACCGGGGTGTACTACAACACCGCGGTCATCGTCGAGGCCGACGGCACGATCCTCGGGAAGTACCGCAAGCATCACCTGCCGCACCTCGACCGCTTCTACGAGAAGTTCTACTTCCGGCCGGGCAACCTGGGGTATCCGGTCTTCGACACGTCCGTCGGCAAGATCGGGATGTACATCTGCTACGACCGGCACTTCCCCGAGGGATGGCGCGAGCTGGGCCTGAACGGCGCGCACGTCGTGTTCAATCCGAACGCCACGAAGCCCGGCCTCTCGAACCGGCTCTGGGAGGTCGAGGGCCCCGCAGCGGCGGTCGCGAACGGCTACTTCGTGCTCCAGCCGAACCGCGTGGGACGCGAGGACAACGAGTACGGCGAGCTGGCGGTCGACTTCTACGGCACCAGTCAGGTGATCGACCCTCGCGGCAACTTCGTCGGCGAGCGCGGTTCCGGCACCGACGAGGAGCTGCTGATCCGGGATCTCGACATGGACATGGTCCGCGAGATGCGCGACGACTGGCAGTTCTACCGCGACCGCCGGCCGGACTCGTACACGATGATCGCCAAGCCGTGACGCGGTCGCCGGCGCAGAAGATGCGCGAGCGCTGCACTTTCCTGCGAGGGCGCCGTCGAGTTATGCAGCGGCCGCAGGAAACAGCAGCGTTCGACAACGGAGGAGGGGTAGAACGATGACAACCACACTCATCAAGGGCGGAACCGTCGTCTCGGCGACCGGTCGCACCGACGCGGACGTCCTCATCGACGGCGAGAGGATCGTCGCGGTGCTGTCGCCCGGGTCGGCACTGCTGGGGACGGATGTCGCAGCATCCGTCGACACGGTCATCGACGCGTCCGGCAAGTACGTGATCCCCGGCGGGATCGACGCGCACACCCACATGCAGCTTCCGTTCGGCGGGACCTCCGCGAGCGACACGTTCGAGACGGGCACCCGGGCCGCCGCGTGGGGCGGCACGACGACGATCGTCGACTTCGCGGTGCAGACCTACGGCACCAAGGTGCTCGACGGCCTGGCGAAGTGGCATGACCTGGCGGCGGGCAACTGCGCGATCGACTACGGCTTCCACCAGATCATCGGCGGCATCGACGAGGACTCCCTCGCCGTCATGCCCACGCTGATCGACGAGGGCATCACGAGCTTCAAGCTCTTCATGGCGTACCCAGGCGTCTTCTACTCCGATGACGCGCAGATCCTCCGGGCGATGCAGGTCTCGCGTGAGACGGGGCTTTTGACCATGATGCACGCCGAGAACGGGCCGGCGATCGATGTGCTCGCGGCTCAGCTCGTCGAGCAGGGGCGGACCGACCCGTACTACCACGGCATCGCTCGCGCCTGGCAGATGGAGGAGGAGGCGACGCACCGGGCGATCATGCTCGCCAACGTCACCGGCGCGCCGCTGTACGTGGTGCACGTCAGTGCGAAGCAGGCCGTCGAGCAGCTCGCGTGGGCGCGCGACCGAGGCCAGAACGTCTTCGGGGAGACGTGCCCGCAGTACCTCTACCTCTCACTGGAAGACCAGCTGGGTGCCTCGAGCGAGGAGTGGGGCGCGTTCGAGGGTGCCAAGTGGGTGTGCTCGACGCCGCTGCGCTCGCGGGAGGAGGGCCATCAGGACCACATGTGGCAGGCGCTGCGCACGAACGACCTGCAGATGGTCTCGACGGATCACTGCCCGTTCTGCATGAAGGACCAGAAGGAGCTGGGGCTCGGGGACTTCCGCAAGATCCCCAACGGCATCGGATCCATCGAGCATCGCCTCGACCTCATGTACCAGGGTGTGGTGACCGGCAAGATCACGCTCGAGCGCTGGGTCGAGCTCACCAGCACGACGCCCGCGCGCATGTTCGGCATGTACGGCAGGAAGGGCGTCATCCAGCCCGGAGCCGACGGCGACATCGTCGTCTACGACCCGAACGGGCACACGTCCATCGGCGTGAACAAGACCCACCACATGAACATGGATCACTCCGCATGGGAGGGCTTCGAGATCGACGGGCACGTCGACACCGTGCTGTCGCGGGGCAAGGTCATCGTCGACGGCGGGCAGTACCTCGGCACGAAGGGCGACGGACGCTACGTCAAGCGAGGCCTCTCGCAGTACCTGGTGTGAGACAGCATCCCTCAACGCCCCCATGTCCCACTTTCTCCATGCTGGAGACCCTCCAGCCTGTCGAAAGTGGGACACGACCCCTACAGAACTGGGACATGACATGACCCCTGTGAGCAGCTGATGGACTTCGGCGTCGTCCTGCAGACCAACCCGCCCGCATCCCGCACCGTGCAGCTCGCCAAGCTCGCCGAGGCCCACGGCTTCAGCCACGTCTGGACCTTCGACTCGCACCTGCTGTGGGAAGAGCCCTACGTCATCTATTCGGCGATCCTCGCCCAGACCAACCGGATCACCGTCGGCCCCTTCGTGACGAACCCCTCGACGCGGGACTGGACGGTCACGGCATCCGTCTTCGCGACCCTCAACGAGATGTACGGCAACCGCACGATCTGCGGGATCGGCCGCGGCGACTCGGCGGTGCGCGTCACCAACGGAAAGCCGGCGACCCTCGGCGAGGTGCGCGAGGCGATCCATGTGATCCGCGAGCTCGGCAACTCGCGCGCCGTCGAGTACAACGGCGCCACCCTGCGGTTTCCGTGGAGCCGCGGCTCGAGCCTGGACGTCTGGGTCGCCGCGTACGGGCCCCTCGCCCTCAAGCTCGCGGGCGAGGTCGGCGACGGGTTCATCCTGCAGCTGGCGGATCTCGACATCGCGGCATGGATGATCAATACGGTTCGGGATGCCGCGGCGAACGCGGGTCGCGACCCGGACTCGATCGCCTTCTGCGTCGCGGCCCCGATGTACATCGGCGACGACTGGGCCCACATGCGCGATCAATGTCGCTGGTTCGGAGGAATGGTCGGCAACCACGTCGCCGACATCGTCACGAAGTACGGCCACCACGGGGCGGTGCCGGATGCCCTGACGGACTACATCGCGGGCCGCACCGGCTACGACTACAACTCCCACGGCCGCGCCGAGAACGACCACGTGGACTTCGTGCCCGATGAGATCGTCGACCGCTTCTGCGTGCTCGGCACGGCAGACGACCACATCGCCAAGCTCAAGGAGCTGCAAGCGATCGGGGTGACGCAGTTCGCCGGCTATCTCCAGCACGACAACAAGGAGGAGACCCTCCGCGTCTACGGCGAGCGCGTGATCCCGGCGATCGCCGAGCACGTCACGGCCAAGTCATGACGTCACCGCCCCACGAGGCGCCGAACGCGGCGATCGCCTCCGTCGCACCTGCGGCCGAGGCGCTGCTCCCGATGCGGCGCCGGCATTCATCCCGACGCGGGAGCGCCCTCCTCTGGGGCGTCCTCGGCGTCGTGGCCGTCATCGCGCTCTGGGAAATCTACAAGTTCTTGGGGCCCGCCGAGGGCGTGGTGCTCGGCGGATCGGACGAAGCCGGCTCGGGCTTCATGATCCTGCCCCGGACGCACGATCGGGCGATGCCGCACGTCTGGGACATGGGGGCGCGGCTGTTCGCGCCGACGAGCGGCGGCGAGACTCCGCCGCTGTGGATGTCGGTTGTCGGCGCTGCTTTCGTCACCCTCGGCATCGCCGCGGTCGGGTGGGTCATCGGGGTCACCGTCGGCGCGGTGCTCGGCGCGGCGATGCAGCGGTGGCGCCTCGCCGAGTGGGGACTGCTGCCCTGGATCGTCCTCAGCCAGACGGTGCCGCTGATCGCGTTCGCGCCCGTGGTGAACGCGATCGGCAACCAGATCGACCGCGATGTCGCGCCGTGGCCGCAGTGGCTGTCGGTCGCCCTCATCGCGTCGTACCTCGCGTTCTTCCCCGTGGCGGTCGGGATGCTGCGCGGCCTGGGTGCGCCCGACCGCATCCACCTCGACCTCATGCGCACCTACGCGGCCGGATACTGGGCGACGCTGTTCCGCCTGCGGCTGCCCGCCGCCGTGCCCCATCTTCTGCCGGCGCTGCGTCTCGCAGCAGCGAGCGCGGTCGTGGGCGCCGTCGTCGCGGAGGTCTCCATCGGCATGCGCGGTGGCATCGGGCGCATGCTCATCCAGCTCGCAGGACAGGCGTCGAGCGATCCGGCAGCGCCCTGGGGACCGACGTTCGGAACGATCGGCCTGGGCCTGGTCGCGGCAGGCTCCATCGCGCTGCTCGGGCTGACTCTTCAGAACTATCGCCGAGGCGAGGAGACCGCATGACCCTTCCAGACCAGGCCGCGCGAGCGGTGAGGGCCTCCGGTGTCGGGAAGACCTTCGCGACCAGAGAGGGCGACGTCGTCGCGCTCACCGGGGTCGAGCTCGAGGTGGCCGCGGGGGAGTTCGTGTCGCTGATCGGACCATCGGGCTGCGGCAAGTCGACGCTGCTTCGGCTGATCGCCGATCTCGACGAGGCCACGACGGGGAGCCTCGAGATCTTCGGCAAGCCGGCCCGCACCGCGCGGCTCGACCAGGACTACGGCATCGCGTTCCAGCAGTCCGGACTGCTTCCGTGGCGCACGGTCGCCGCCAACATCGGGCTGCCGCTCGAGCTCGGCGGCTCGGGCAAGGCCGAGCGCGCTGCTCGAGTCCAGGACCTCGTGCAGCTGGTGGGGCTCACCGAGTTCGCCGACCGCTATCCCGACCAGCTCTCGGGCGGCATGCAGCAGCGCGTGGCGATCGCGCGGGCCCTGGCATCCCGTCCCCGCCTGCTGCTGATGGACGAGCCGTTCGGCGCGCTCGACGAGATGACGCGCGAATACCTGCAGTCCGAGCTCTCCCGCATCGCGGGCGAGACCGGGGCCGCGGTCGTCTTCGTGACCCACTCGATCCCCGAAGCCGTCTTCCTCTCCGATCGCGTGGTCGTCATGAGCCCGCGCCCCGGCCGCATCACCGATGTCCTGACGACGGGCCTCGGCGCCTCGCGCACCGAGAACCTGAGAGAGTCGCCCGAGTTCTTCGAGCGCGTCACCGCCGTCCGCGAAGCGCTGCACGGAGCACCCGTCGAGCGGGCAAACGAACGATGACGGTCACGGACGCGGCCGGCATCGCGCAGCCGGCTGGACCTGCCCCGAGGCGCCGGCGCGGCGCGAGTCTCGAGCCTCGACCGCTGCCCAGCTGGCTGAGGTGGGCCGCGCCGGTGGCGGTCGGGATCATCGGACTCGTCCTCTGGATCGTCTGGGTCGACGTGCTCGGCACCGCTCCCCGCATGCTCCCGAGCCCCATCGCGATCCTGCAGGAGTTCGTGCTGCGGTGGAACATCATCGCCGCCGATATGGCGGTCACCGCCACGAACGCCCTCGTGGGCCTCATCGCCGGCTCGCTGCTCGCGATCGTCCTCGCCGGGCTCGCAGCATCCGTCAGGCCCATCGACGGGATGCTGGCACCGCTCGTCGCCGCGGTCGCCGTGGTGCCGATCGTCGCGCTGACGCCGATCCTCAACACGATGTTCGGCGCATCCAGCCAGTTCGGCCGGCAGGCCGTCGCCGCGATCGCCGCCTTCGTGCCGGTGTTCATCAACACCCTCCGCGGTCTCCGGCAGTCCCGGCCGGTGCATCGCGACCTCTTCCGCTCGTCCGCGGCGACCGGCTCGCAGACGTTCCGTCTGCTGACCCTCCCCACGGCCCTGCCCTACCTGATGACGGGGCTTCGCATCGCCGCATCCATCGCCGTCATCTCGGCCCTCGTCGCCGAGTACTTCGGAGGTCCCGCCGACGGCGTCGGCACCGCGATCGCGACCTACGCGAAATCCGGGCGCGCCACCCTCGCGTGGGCGTACGTCTTCGGCGGCATCCTCATCGGGCTCGCATTCTTCCTCGTCACCTCGCTCCTCGAGCGGCTCGTCACGAGGCGGCCGCCGGTGTGACCGGCATCCCCTGCACCAGCCATCACCAAGAAAGGAACAGCATGAGTCACAGCATCCGTCGCGGCCTCGCCGCCGCCTCCACCGTCGCCATCGCCTCCCTCGCACTCGCGGCATGCGCCGGTTCGGGTTCGCCCGACGAGTCGAGCTCCGATGACGGCGACTTCACGCCGCTCACCTCCATCAAGCTGCAGCTGCAGTGGCTCCCGCAGGCCCAGTTCGCGGGGTACTACATCGCGCAGGAGAAGGGCTACTTCGAGGACGAAGGCTTCGACGACGTCGAGATCATCCCCTCCGGTGGCGACATCGTGCCGCAGGACGCCCTGGTGGCGGGCGACACGGACTTCGCGATCGCCTGGGTGCCGAAGGTGCTCGGAACGCTCGAGGCATCGGGTGTGGAGCTGACCGACATCGCGCAGGTGTACCAGAAGTCCGGCACGCTGCAGGTCTCGTGGAAGGACACCGGCGTCTCGAGCGTCGCCGACTTCGAGGGCAAGAAGATCGGCTCGTGGGGATTCGGCAACGAGTGGGAGATCTTCGCGGCGATGGCCGCGGAGGACCTGGACTCCACCACGGTGTCGATCACCACCCAGGACTTCAGCATGAACGCCCTCCTCGATAAGGATGTCGACGCCGCGCAGGCGATGACGTACAACGAATGGGCGCAGATCCTCGAGGTGGTGAACCCCGACACCGGGGAGCTCTACCAGCCGGAGGACTTCGACGTCGTGTCGTACGAAGACACCGAGGGAGCGATGCTGCAGGACGCCATCTGGGCCGACACGAAGCGCCTCGACGACCCCGCCTACGCCGACGCCGCCGTGCGGTTCCTCAAGGCGATCACGAAGGGCTGGCTCTACGCCCGGGACAACCCTGAGGACGCGGCGAAGATCGTCTACGACATCGCATCCAACGCCGAGGCCGCGTTCCCGGTCGGTCCCGTCCACCAGCTCTGGCAGATGAACGAGGTCAACAAGCTCATCTGGACGGGCGCGGACTTCGGTGTCATCGACGAGGGCGCGTGGGACAAGACCGTCAAGGGCGCGCTCGCCGCGGTCAACCAGGACGGCCTCAACCTCATCACCGCAGAGCCCGCCGACAGCGCCTACTCCAACGAGTACATCGAGCAGGCGCTGAGCGAGCTGGCCGATGAGGGCGTCGACGTCTCGGGCGAGTACACGCCGATCGACGTGACCCTCACCGAGGGCGGTCAGTAGAGCGGATGCCGCGTGCCGGCCGAGCCCKMGGGCTCGGCCGGCACATCATCGGCGACCAAATCCTCGGCAACGGACTCCGACTGCGGGTCTGAGGGGAAGAATGGCAGGCATGACGTTGAGCGACGCGACCACCGATCTGGATGAGCTCACCACCGAGCTCGACCGCGAGTACGTGTTCCACTCGTGGTCGGCGCAGGCCGGGCTGAATCCCGTCGTCATCGCCGGCGGGTCGGGCAGCGTCGTGTGGGATCACACCGGCCGGCGCTACCTCGACTTCTCGAGTCAGCTCGTCAACGTCAACATCGGGCACCAGCATCCGGCGGTCATCGACGCGATCCACCGGCAGGCGGATCTTCTCGCCACGATCGGACCCGCCACGGCGAACCTCGCGCGAGGGGAGGCCGCCCAGCGGATCGTCGCGCGCGCTCCCGAGGGCTTCTCGAAGGTCTTCTTCACCAACGGCGGCGCCGATGCGATCGAGAACGCGATCCGCATGGCGCGGCTGCACACCGGTCGCGACAAGGTGCTGTCCACGTACCGCTCGTACCACGGCAACACCGGCGCGGCGATCGTCGCGACGGGTGACTGGCGCCGTGTGCCGAACGAGTTCGCACGCGGGCACGTGCACTTCTTCGGCCCCTACCTGTATCGCTCGGAGTTCTGGGCGACGAACCCCGAAGAGGAGTCGGCGCGGGCCCTTCACCACCTCGAACGAGTGATCCAGTCCGAGGGCGCGGCATCCATCGCGGCCATCCTGCTCGAATCGATCCCTGGTACGGCCGGCATCCTGATCCCGCCGCCCGGTTATCTCGCGGGCGTGCGCGCGCTCGCCGACAAGCACGGCATCCTGCTGATCCTCGACGAGGTGATGGCGGGCTTCGGACGCACGGGCCGCTGGTTCGCGTTCGAGGGCTACGACGTGGTCCCCGATCTCATCACCTTCGCCAAGGGCGTCAACTCCGGCTACGTGCCGGTGGGTGGCGTGATCATCTCGGAGCCGATCGCGGCGACCTTCGACGAGCGGGTCTTCCCCGGGGGCCTGACGTACAGCGGGCATCCGCTCGCGGCGGCGTCGATCGTCGGCGCGCTCGATGCGATGGAGAACGAGGGGATCGTCGACAACGCCCGGCGCGTAGGCGCTGAGGCGATCGGTCCCGGCCTGCTCGAACTCGCCGAGCGGCACGAGGCGATCGGCGAGGTGCGCGGCGAGGGCGTCTTCTGGGCGGTGGAGCTGGTCGCCGATCGGGCGACCCGCGAGCCTCTGCCTGCGGCGGGGATCGGCAAGGTCAAGAGCGAGCTCGTCGCGCGGGGCCTCTTGCCCTTCGTCATCGAGAACCGCATCCACGTCGTGCCGCCGTGCGTCGTCACCGACGACGAAGTCGCGCAGGCCCTCGCGATCTACGACGAAGCCTTCGCAGCGGCGCTCTGAACGCGGCACCCGCCATGCCGCACTCCACGACTTCCGTCGATTCCGCCGTCACCGTCGGCGAGGCCGAGCGTCTGCTCGCCGCCCGAGGGGCCGATCTCGACGCGCTCCTCGCGCGCGCCGCTGCTCTGCGCGATGAAGGGCTCGCCGCCGCCGGAAGGCCCGGCACGATCACCTACTCCCGCAAGGTGTTCGTGCCCCTCACGACCCTGTGTCGGGATCGGTGCCACTACTGCGTCTTCGTCGACACCCCAGGGCAGCTCCGGCTGAAGCGGGCCCCGCTCTACATGTCGGACGAGCAGATCCTGCTCGTGGCGCGTGCGGGGCGCGACCGCGGCTGCAAAGAGGCGCTGCTGACCCTCGGCGACCGGCCTGAGGATCGCTGGCCCGAGGCCCGCGCCTGGCTCGATGAGCACGGGTTCGCCTCCACCCTCGACTACGTCGGCCATGCCGCCCGGTTGATCACCGCGGAGACGGGCCTGCTCGCCCACCTGAACCCGGGCGTCATGACGGCGGCGGAGCTGCACGACCTCCGCCCCACGGCTCCGTCGATGGGGATGATGCTCGAGACCACCTCCCGGGCCATCTACGACGAGCCCGGCGGTGCGCACTACGGCTCGCCCGACAAGGACCCCGCGGTGCGCCTGCAGGTGATCGCCGACGCGGGAGCGGCCGGCATCCCGTTCACGACCGGAATCCTCGTCGGGATCGGCGAGAGCGTCCGCGACCGCGCCGAGTCGCTCGTCGCCCTTCGCGATCTCCAGGCGCAGCACGGGCACGTGCAGGAGGTCATCGTCCAGAACTTCCGCGCGAAGCCGGGCACCGCGATGCGATCGACTCCGGATGCCGAGTTCCTCGAGTATCTCGCCACGGTCGCGGTCGCCCGGATCGTGCTCGGCCCGCGCATGCGGATCCAGGTGCCGCCGAACCTGAGTGATCCGGCCGAGCTCGACCTGCTCGTGCGGGCCGGGATCGACGACTGGGGCGGCGTCTCGCCGCTCACCGCCGATCACGTGAACCCGGAGCGGCCGTGGCCGCACCTGGATGACCTCGCGGCGCTGACCGCGGCATCCGGCTTCGACCTGCAGGAGCGCCTCACGGCGCATCCCGAGTACGTGCTCGATGCGGACCGCTGGATCGACCCGGCGCTGCACCCGGCGGTCGCCCGGCTGGCGGACCCGGTCTCGGGCCTCGCGGTCTCGGCGCTTGCGGGGTCGGGCCTCCAGGAGACGGATGCCGCGACTCCGACCCGCGCCGCAACTTCGGAGAATTCGCCCTCGCTCGGAGCGAATCGGGCTGATGGATCCGACGTTGGCGCGAATCTCCGACGCACGGACGCCGGCGGGGCGAGCCTTCGCCGGCTCGCGGAGCGCGCGGCGCAGCAGCCGGCGACCCTCGATGACGCCGAGTGGGTCACCCTGCTCACCGCGACCGGTGACGACCTCGAGGCCGTGGTGGGCACCGCCGACGACGTTCGCCGCTATACGGTCGGCGAGGCCGTCAGCATGGTCGTCAACCGCAACATCACGTCGACCCACCTGCGGTCAGCGCCCGCCGCGCCCCCGACGTTCACGCTCGACGACGCCGCGGCGATGGCTCGGGATGCTGTCGACCTCGGCGCCACCGAAGTGTGCGTGCAGGGGGCGCTGCCCCCCACCGAAGACCCGCACCTCTACCTCGAGCTCGCACGCGCGATCTCGAGCGCCGCCCCGAGCCTGCACCTCCACGCCTACCGGCCGCAGGACATCGCCGATCTTTGCGATCGAGCGGGTCTCGGCCTCGGTGGAGCGCTCGGCGCCCTGAAGGACGCCGGCGTCGCCACCGTGCCCGGAACGGGCGTCAAGGTGCTGAGCGAGCGCGTACGCGCACTCGTCGCGCCGGGCGATCTGGATATCGACCGGTGGATCGAGGTCATGACCGCCGCGCACCGTGCCGGCCTGCGCTCCACCTCGGTGCTCTTCTACGGGCACGTCGAGACGGCGGGGGAGCGGATCGCCCACCTGCGGATGCTTCGGTCCCTGCAGCACGAGACGCAGGGCTTCACGGAGTTCGTCCCGATCCCGCTGCCCGGCTTCGACGTCCCCCTGGTGGCCGACCGTGCGCCGGCCGACGAGCACCGTGCGATGGTCGCAGTGTCGCGCCTGATGCTGGCCGACAGCATCCGGCACATCCAGATCCCGTGGACACGGCACGGGCGCGACCTCGCCCTCGACCTGCTGCGCGCCGGTGGTGACGACCTGGGCGGGACTCTCCTCGACGGCCGGGTGCGGCCCGATGCGGGCGTCGAGCAGGGCCTCGAGTTCCCGCTCGCCGATGCCTCCGCGCGGGTCGGACGCATCTTCCGGCCGCTGCGCGAGCGCACCACCGACTACCGCGAGGTGTCGAGATGACCCGCCGTTCGGTCGAGGTCGCGATCGTCGGCGCGGGCTTCGCCGGCCTCGCCGCCGCGATGGAGCTGCGCGACGCCGGGCACGAGGTCGCCCTCTTCGAGCGCGGCGATCGCGTCGGCGGCACGTGGCGTGACAACACCTACCCCGGCGTCGCGTGCGATGTGCCGTCCCACCTCTACGGCTTCGCGCGGCATCCCGAACCGGACTGGTCGGCCGAGTTCGCGCCCGGTGCCGAGATCCAGGCGTACCTCGAGCGCGTCGCCGAGCGCGAGCGCCTGGAGGCCGCGCTGACGCTGGGTGCGACCCTGGTCGACGCAGAGTGGAATCGGGATGCTGCGCGCTGGCGTCTGCGGTTCGGCGGCGCGCAGCCGCTCGAGGTCGACGCCGAAGTCCTCGTCCTCGCCTGCGGGCGCCTGAGCGAGCCCCGGATCCCCGCCGTCGCCGGCCTAGAGAGCTTCGCCGGCCCCATCTTCCACACGGCGCGCTGGGATCACTCGGCCGAGCTGGCGGGGCGCCACGTCGCGGTCGTCGGCTCGGGAGCGAGCGCGATCCAGGTCGTCCCCGAGCTCGCCCGTCAGGGCGCAGCCGTCACGCTCTTCCAGCGCAGCCCGGCGTGGATCATGCCGCGCGGCGGGCGGGCGTTCACCGACGAGGAGCGGCGTCGCTTCGCCCAGCATCCCGAGGAGCTCGCCGCCCTTCGCTCACGACTCGACGCTGAGGGCGAGGCGCGGTTCGCGTCGCGTGCGGGCGGATCGGATGCCGCGGCCGCCGAAGCGCAGGCACGCGCCCATCTCGAGGCCCAGGTCGTCGACGCCGACCTTCGCGAGCTGCTGACGCCGGACTACGCCTTCGGCTGCAAGCGGGTGCTGCTGTCGGACGCCTTCTACCCGGCGATCGCTTCGGGCCAGGTGACGCTGGAGGCGAGCGCGCTCGCGGCGGTGGACGGCGGCGACCTCGTCGCGGCATCCGGCGCCCGCTATGGCGGTGTCGACGCCGTCGTGCTGGCGACCGGCTTCCAGACCACACGCCAGCCCTACGCGGGCTTCGTGCGCGGAGAGCGCGGACTCACCCTCGAGCAGCACTGGGCGGGCGGCATGACGTCCTTCGGCTCGACGGTCGTCGCGGGGTTCCCGAACCTCCTCGTGCTCAATGGCCCCAACGCGTCGCTCGGGCACACCTCGTCGGTGCTCATGCTCGAGGCGCAGGCCGAGTACGCCGCCCGCGTCCTCTCGGCGCGACGGCCCGGGGGAGTGCTTCGCGTGCGACCGGACGCGGAGCAGGCCTACACGCGCCTGGTCGACGACCGGGCGGCGGGCACTCCGTGGCTCACGGGCGGATGCCGCAACTGGTACGTCGACGACCGCTCACGGCGCCTCACCCTCGTGTGGCCGGGCACCGTCGCCGACTACCGGGCGATCACCGCCGCCACCGACGGCTCGGAGTTCGAGCCTGCCGGCGCGAGCGAGACAGACGACAGGCCGGCGCTGCCGGCGGAAGGAAGGCGCGGCGCATGAGCGTTCCCCTCAGGTTCGGATACAAGGCCTCGGCCGAGCAGTTCGGGCCGACCGAGCTGCTCGACTACGCGATCCTCGCGGAGGAGATGGGCTTCGACTCGGTCTTCGTGTCGGATCACCTGCAGCCGTGGCTCCACGAGGGAGGCCATGCCCCGGCATCCGTCCCGTGGCTCGGCGCGCTCGGCGCGAAGACCTCGCGGGTGCTGATGGGCACGTCGGTGCTGACGCCGACGTTCCGCTACAACCCGACGGTGGTCGCCCAGGACTTCGCGACCCTGGGGGTTCTGTATCCGGGCCGCGTCATCCTGGGAGTCGGCACCGGCGAAGCGCTGAACGAGGCGAATCTCGGCATCGTGTGGCCCGAGCCGCCCGAGCGCTTCCGCCGCATGAAGGAGGCGATCGGCCTCATCCGGCGCCTCTGGTCGGAGGATCGCGTCAACTTCGAGGGCGAGTTCTACACCACCCGCAACATCACGATCTACGACAAGATGGACGACCCCGTCCCGATCTACATCGGCGCCGCCGGCCCTGCGGCCACACGCCTGGCCGGACGCATCGCCGACGGCTTCATTACGACGAGCGGAAAGAAGCGCGAGCTCTACACCGACACGCTGCTGCCCGCGCTGCGCGAGGGGCTCGAGAAGGCGGGGCGGCCGGACGACGCGATCGACACGCTCATGGAGATCAAGGTCTCGTACCACCCTGATCGCGCCCAGGCGCTCGAGAAGACCCGGTTCTGGGCGCCGCTCGCCCTCAGCCCCGAAGAGAAGATGGGCGTCGACGACCCGCTCGAGATGCAGCGGCTCGGCGAGCAGCTGCCGATCGAGCGCGCCGCCTCGAGATTCATCGTGTCGGACGACCCCGAGGAGCACATCGAGAAGATCGCCTGGTACATCGGGCTCGGCTTCCGCCACCTCGTCTTCCACGATCCCGGCGCCGACCAGGCGGACTTCCTGCGGCGCTACGGCGAAGAGATACTGCCGCGGCTGCGGGAGCGCTTCGCGTGACGACCGGCAACCCCACCGGGTGGACCGTCGTCCTCCCGGTCAAGAACGCGGGGCGGGCGAAGTCGCGGCTCGCAGGACTTCCCGATGCCGGTCCGGCGCTCGCGCGCGCGATCGCACTCGACACCATCGAGGCGGTCACCGCCTGCGCCGCGGTCGAGCGGGTCGTGGTGGTGACCGATGACGACGGGCTGGCGGCATCCGTCCCGTCCGGCGTGGTGATCGTCGAGGACCGGGAGGGCGACGGACCGAACGCGGCGATCGTGGCCGCGATGGCGTCCATCCCGCCCTCGGTGCCCCGCGCCGCTCTGCTCGCCGATCTCGCGGCCCTGCGCGCCGCCGACCTCGACAGAGTCCTCCAGTCGGCCGCGCAGGTCGAGCGAGGGGTGGTGCCGGATGCCGAGAACGAGGGGTCGACGCTGGTGACCGCCCGTGCGGGCGTGCCCTGGGCATCCGCGTTCGGCGGCGCGTCGTTCCGGCGGCACGTCGCTCTCGGCTGCACGGTGCTCGAGGTGCCTGCCGGCTCCTCGCTGCGACGCGACGTCGACACCCCGGCGCACCTCGAGGCGGCCGTCGCGCTCGGTCTCGGACCCCGCACGTCCGAATGGCGGCTCTCCGGGGCCGAAGGCGAGGCCGTGCACCACGACATCCGCCTCATCGCCGTCGACATGGACGGCACGCTCCTCGACGGCGACGGGCACATCCCGGACGATCTGTGGCCTTTGCTGGACGAGCTCGACGACCGCGGCATCCTCTTCGCGCCCGCGAGCGGACGGCAGCTCGCCACTCTCCGGCGCTCGTTCGACCACACCCGAGATGATGTCGTCTACATCGCGGAGAACGGCGCCTACGTGGTGCGCGGTGACGACGAGATCGGCTCTGATGCGATCGACGGCGAGTTCGCCTCATCCGTGATCCGCCGCGTGCGAGCGCTCCGCGACGACGGGCTCGACGTGGGACTCGTGGTGTGCGGCAAGCGGTCCGCATACATCGAGCGAGCGGATGCCGCCTTTCGCGCGGAATGCGACAAGTACTACGCGAAGCTCGAGGTCGTCGACGATCTGCTCGACGCCGACGATCAGGTCCTCAAGCTCGCGGTCTTCGACTTCGCGGTGGCCGAGAGCTCGGCCGCGCCTCGGCTCGCCGATCTCTCCGAGACGCACCAGGTGGTCGTGTCGGGAGAGCACTGGATCGACATCATGAACCCCGGTGTCAACAAGGGCGTCGCGCTCACACGGCTCCAGGCGGCGCTCGGCGTCGAGCGGGGTCAGACGGCGGCCTTCGGCGACTATCTGAACGACCTCGAGCTGCTGGATGCCGCGGGCTACTCCTTCGCGATGGCCAACGCCCATCCCGATGTGCTGGCGCGGGCCCGGCACCGCGCTCCCTCGAACGTCGACGGCGGCGTGATCACCACGATCCGGCGCCTCCTGGCGGGCGCCCCTCTCGGCGAGGCGCGAGAGGCGGACGCCGTCACCCCGTAGCGGGCGGTTGCCCGCGCCGCTGCTGGCCACTCCTCGCAGGGCCCTCCCGCGGCGCGACCGCGGCACTTTCCTGCGAGCGCCCCGCGGATTGCTGTAGCGTTCGCCGGAATGTGCCGCGCCTGCCGCAGCGCGCACTCTCCCCGAGAGAGCGGCCAGTTCGCGCTGACAAGGGGCACGCTCGTCGACAATGGGCACGGGGGTCGGGGAAGAAGGGCGGGAGGCGCAGAAGCCTCTGGGCAGGCAGGATGGATGCATGCCCACGATCTCCACAGTGACACTCAATGACGGCACCGCCTTCCCCGAGGTAGGGCTCGGCACCTACAAGCTGCGCGACGAAGAGGGGATCGACGCCATCGTCGCGGCGATCTCGTCCGGCTACCGCCTGCTCGATTCGGCGGTCAACTACGAGAACGAGGCGGAGGTCGGCGCAGCGGTGCGCCGTGCCGGCGACGAGCTGGGGGTCGCCCGCGACGAGCTCATCGTCACGACCAAGCTCCCGGGCCGCGACCACGGCTACGACTCCACCATGGGGAGCGCTCAGCGATCGCTCGCGACGCTCGGTCTCGACCGGATCGATCTGTATCTCATCCACTGGCCGAACCCCAGCGTCGGCAAGTACCTCGAGACGTGGCAGGCCATGATCGCGCTTCGCGAGGGCGGACTCGTGCGGTCGGTCGGCGTCTCGAACTTCACCGAGGCCATGCTGACGCGCCTCATCGACGAGACCGGCGTCACGCCGGCGGTCAACCAGGTCGAGCTGCACCCCTACTTCCCGCAGAACGACCTCCGCGCGTTCCACCGCGAGCATGGCATCCGCACCGAGAGCTGGAGTCCACTCGCCCGGCGGTCCGAGCTGCTGAGCGAGCCGGTCATCGGCGAGATCGCCTCCGAGCTCGGCGTCTCGCCCACTCAGGTCGTCGTGCGATGGCACGTCCAGCTCGGATCGACCCCGATCCCCAAGTCGGCCGACCCGCAGCGCCAGGTCGAGAACGCCGACGTCTTCGGCTTCACCTTGACCGATGAGCAGGTCGCAGCCATCTCGGCTCTCGAGCGCGGTCGGCTGTGGGACGGCGACCCCGACACCCACGAGGAGATGTAGGGGTTCAGCGACTCTTCGGCAGCTGAGCGATCCAATCCGCGAAGGTCTGGGTGCCGAGGACGGCGTCGGCACCGGGCAGGAGCGACCCGTCCCGGAAGGCGCGGCCGATCTCTCCCGGGATGCCCGCCGTGACGGGGATCCGCCGTGCACCGGTAGCGTTGGCATAGGAGCGCACCATCTCGGCGAGCGACTCCTCGCGGGGCCCCGCGAAGTCCCGCCCGCGGCCATCGACGGGAGCCGCTTCGGCCAGGTCGACGAGACGTGCGCCCACTTCGCGCACAGCTACCGGCTGTGTGCGCCCGCGCGGCGCGACGTGCAGCGGACCGATCCTCGCGACCCCCCACATCTGGCGGGCGAACTCGTGGAACTGCGTGGTCCTGGCGATCGTGTACGGGATGCCGCCCCTCGCCGTGGCCCGCTCCTGCGCGACCTTCCCGGCGTAGAGCGCGAAGCCCGGCACGCGGTCGCAGCCGACGATCGAGAGCGCTACGAGGTGCCGCACGCCGGCCGTGCTTCCGTGGGTCACGAGAGATCGCGTGACCGCCTCGTGGAACGACGTGGGATCGTCCTTGCCCTGCACGCCGGACGCGTCGATCACGACATCGACCCCGACGAGCGCATCGGCGACGCCGGAGCTGCTCACGAGGTCGACCCCTGCTGACCGGGCCAGCACGACGACGTCATGCCCACGGCTCCGGGCGGCAGCCACGGCGGCCGACCCTGCCTGACCCGTGCCGCCAGCCACGGCGATCCTCATGCGCAGGCGCTCTTCGCCCATCCCCATTCGGGTCCGGCCCTACAGCCGCGCGCCGTTGTCGTCTTCGTCGTACATGTCGGGCGTGCGGCCACGCCACGATTCGTACGCCATCAGCCAGCCGATGGAGACGGCCAAGGCGAGCACCAGCCCCAGCAGCAGACTGCCGAGCAGCAGGCCGACGACCGCACCCGCCGCCAGCAGCACGATCGTGCCGAGCAGCCACTGCACACGGCCTCTCGGCCACCCGCGCCCCTGACCGCCGTCCCCGCTCGCATTCGCCATGTGGTCAGCCTAAGGCGGAGCCGCCGAGGATCAGGACGTGTGCAGGATCTCGCAGTCCGATCCCGGCGAGAGGATCGACTCGTGGCCGTCGTCGAACCGGACGACGAGCAGTGGATGCTCGTCGTCCCCGCGGATCTCCAGGACCTCTCCGGCTCTCGTCCTCATCCCGACAGAGCGCCCGTGGATCAGAACCCGATCGCCGACCGTGGCCTTCATGGCACACCTCCTGCCGTCACGATACCCACGGAGATGTGCCGAGGGAACCGGGTCGACAGACCGGTCCTCACCGCACTTGCATCATCCCTGCGCGGCGTTGAGCGCGATCATCCAGTCGATGCCGAACTTGTCGCGGAGCATTCCGAACCGGCCGCCCCACGGCGGAGTGTCGTACGGCATCGTGACGCTGCCGCCATCGGCCAGCCCGTCCCAGAAGCGCTGAAGCTGCGCCTCGTCTTCGCCGCTGACGGAGATCGAACTGCCGCCCGGCTCGCGGTACGGCATGCTCGACGGGGTGTCGGACGCCATCAGGACGAAACCGTCTGGACTCGTGAGCTGGGAGTGCATGACGAGCTCCTTCTCGGAAGGGTCCTCCACCATCCCCTCGTACTCGCCGAAGGTGGAGATCTGGACGTCACCCCCGAAGACGCTGCGGTAGAACTCGATCGCCTCGCGCGCGTTGCTGCGGAAGGAGAGGTAAGGATTCAGCGTGGCCATGGTTGCTCCTGCGTTCGTCGGTTGAAGGATGCCGCCACCGGCCTGCGGCGCACCCAGTGTCGTCCCGGCCTCCGACATCCGCAAGGATCACCCCTCAGCCGGGCGCTCTCCTGCCCCCGCCCAGGCGACGGCGTCGTCCAATTCGCCGAGGGGGAATCGGCGGAAGTCGCCGGGCAGCATCCCCGCGAGTCCCTGGACGATCTCACCGAGGATCTTCCGGTGCGTCACCAGCGCGATGCGGCCCCAGCTCCCCTCGGGCTTCCCCTCGAGCAGCGCATCCTGCCACAGAGCGGTGAGCGAATAGCGGCTGAACTCCTCGCCCATCACGATGACGAGATTCACCTTCTGCCCCTTCGCGATGACCGCATCCACCGCGGGGTTGAGTACGGTGCGGTAGTCGGATGCCTCGACGGTGCCCACGGCACGAAACCCCAGAACGCCGGGCGGAAGGTCGGGAAGCGGCTCGATCATGGCTCCATCCTGCCGCCTCCGCACCCGCGCGGGCAGGCGATTGACTCAACGCTGTCGATGGTCCTCGGGATGGAGTCGCGGACCGCGGCGAGGCTCGTGCACGCCGCTCGCGCCGATCAGGCGGATGACGCGCTGACGGTGGCCTGGCCATGCCGCCAGGAGCTGCAGCATCCCCTCGTCGTCGACACGGTGGCCGCTCAAGGCGAATCCGACTTCGTGCGCCAGGTGATAGTCGCCCACGCTCACGGCGTCGGGATCGCCGAAGGCCCGGATGCGGGTCTCTGCGCTCGTCCAGGGTCCGACGCCGCTGACCGACGTCAGCATCCGCTCGCGATCGGCGGCCTCCGCGGCAGCCGAGACGGCTCGGACGATGGACTCCCCTCGTTGAGCCGCCGCCACGATGGTCCGAGCCTGAGACGGCTCGAGACCGGCGCGATGCCATGCCCACGACGGGATGCGCCTCCAGCCCTCGACGGTGGGCGGGGCGAACATCGGCCGGGGCGTCGGGCCTGGTGCGCGCTCGCCGAACCACGTCACGATCCGTCGCCACGCGCCGAACGCCTGCATGCCAGTGACCTTCTGCTCGAAGATCGCACTTGCGAGCGCGTCGAAGAGAAGGTCAGTGCGGCTCAGACGGATGCCGGGATTGCGGCGGTGCGCGTCGGCCACGAGCGGGTGCAGTCCGGCGTCGAAGCCGGCGACCTCGTCTCGGGCGCCGCACAGGTCGGGCAGCTGGGCGAGCGCCCATGCCGCCCCCGGCCCCCAGGCCGCCGCCCGGACCACGCCGGGCGCCGACTCGCGCAGCGCCAGTGTCGCGATGCCGTCCGGTGTGCGGCTGGCGCGCCAGATGACAGCGCCTCCGGTGGTCATCGTGGGGTCGCCGGCGCCGTGCCGCTGATACAGGACGGTGCGCGCGAGATCGAGCGGGTGACGCGGGCGATACACCGTCTCGAGCGGGCGTTCGCGGGAAGCCGCCGCGTTCCGCGTCGCGGTGCCGCCGTCCGCGCTCTCCGATGGGGCGCCGACCGACGCCGCCAGCTCGCCGGCGCGTGCACTCTCCGATGGGACTCCGCCCCACGCCCCCGGCTCGCTGGCGCGCGCAGTCTCCAATGGGGCTCCGCCCCACACCCCCGGCTCGCTGGCGCGCGCGCCAAGAGGCCGAATCCGCGACAGCGAGGTTGTCATGCGCTCACCCTACGCGCCGGGCTCCGACATGCGGGGCCTGCAGCCAGGGGCTGAGGCGCGGCCGCCCGGCTCAGAAGCGGTCGGGCGAAGGCGTGCCGTGGCCGTAGCGGATCACGACGTCGGCGTGACGGTCGAAGCGGTAGCCGATGCCGCGCACCGTGCGGACGATGTCTTCGTAGCGGCCGAGCTTGGCCCGCAGGCGCCGGACGTGCACGTCGATGGTGCGCTCGCCGGGAGCCTCGTCGTCGGTCGCGCCCTGCCAGAGCGAGGAGACGAGCTCGGTGCGCTCGATCGTGCGGCCCTCGCGCAGCACGAGGTACTGCAGCAGCTCGAACTCCTTGAATGTGAAGGCGGCGGACTCGCCGTCGATGAGGACGCGCTTGCGAGAGATGTCGACCACGACGCCCCCGGCGGCCTGATCCTCCTCCTGCACGTCCTCCTGCTTCGTGCGGGCGATGGCCGAGGGCTCGTGCAGCGCAAGGCGCACGACGTCGACGTCGCGACCACCCGAGCCGACGGGCGCGAGCGCCACCGTTGCGTACGTCTCGGCGTTCGGCGCGAGGTCGGCGATGGTGCGGCGCAGCGCGTCGACGAGGACGCCCAGCGAGACGCCGGCCGCAGCGGCCTTGACCTCGTCGAGGCCGACGTAGAGGGCGAAGCCGCGAGGGGCGGTGCCGGCAGGCAGGTTGCGCTGAGCGGAGGAGCCCTGCTCGTCTGACGACGCGGCGATGGTCTGGACCGGGCCTGTCACAGCGCGCAGGTGGCGGGCGGGAGCGGCGGGGGCATCAGTGCGGTCGAGGATGGCGGTGTTCGACATGAGAGAGTCCTTGCGGGAGTCCGGGTGTGAGCCGGTGACGTGTTGTTGTTCGGCCGGAAGGCCGGGCCCGTGGGCCGTGTGCGAGGCAACCGGATACGCGAGGGATGGGGCGTATCGGTGCTCGGGGATTTCGTCGCGGGGTTCTGAGATCAAGAACCGGCACCGCGGCGGAATCCGGCGTGGTACACCGAGATCAGCGGCACATTCGACAACACATGACAACGCTGCCGGCCATCATGATGGCGGCAGTCCTGTTCGCCTCCCGGGCGGACAGAGCGTGAGCATTGTCAGTCATGGCCCGATTATGTCGGAGAGGGTCCGAATGTGTCAAATCGCACGGATGCCGAGGCGCGGCGGTCAGCGAACCTGATCAGAATGCTCAGTGCTGCCCTGCAGCTTCCGCGCACGCGCTGAGCGGGAGCGCGACATCCCGCGCGCAGCCGATCCTCGTGGCCTTCAGGGGGCTTACCGTGGAGAGATGACGGAGTTCACCTTCGCGCACGAGGCGGACGCCTCGCGCTACACCCTGCACAAGGGCGGCGACCTGGTGAGCGTGCTGGACTACCGCGACGACGGGCACAGTGTCGCGCTGACGCGTGCCTACACCGTCCCTTCCTTCCGGGGTCATGGATATGCCGCCGAGGTGGTCGATCGGGCGGTCGCATCGCTGGAGGCGGCGGGCGATCGATGGGTGATCCCGGTGTGCTGGTACGTCGACGACTGGTTCGCAGCCCACCCCTCCCGCGCCGCCATCCTGAGACCGCGCCGCACGGCGTAGTCGCCCGTTCCCTGCGCGTCAAGCCCGTGACGCAGGGCCCCGGCCGGGATGAGGCTGTGGGGGAGCGAGAGGAGTGCGCGATGCACGACGATGACCGTGACCTGCCCGAAGGCGTGATCCAGGCGGATCCCGCGGGTGGCTGGCAGTCCGGCGAGACGGCCGACGGTGAGACCGAGGAGTCGAGCGCCGCCGTGACGGACGGCTGGACGGTGGACCTGCCCACGTACCAGGAGTACAACGACGCGCGGGATGCCGCGGCCTCCGCCGACGCGGGGACCGACGTCGGCCCCGTCGAGGGCGACGAAGCCACCCAGGGAGCCGATCCCGACATGGCGCCGGATCCGCGAGACGAGGAGGACTGAGATGTCGACGACCGGGAATGAGTACGAACAGCCGGGAACCAACTACCCCGACCGCAAGGACGCCGACGGCGCTCCAGACACTCCCCAGCAGGGCGAGCCGACGCGCGAGCCCGAGCAGCGCGAGGTCGCCGATCCCGCGGCTGCGGCCGGAACCCCTGGAGCCGGCGCCGCGGAGGAGGGTCATGGCGGTGCGTTCCCGCCGCCCGGCGAGCCCAGCCACCAGGCGGTGGGCATCGGCGTGATCGAGGACGGGGTGAACCCGTCGGGCGATCACCACGGCCAGGACCAAGGCCGCGACACTCTGACCGTGAGCGAAGCGCAGCGCGAAGGCGGCCTCGACGAGGCGCAGGAGCAGCGACTCCCCGCCATGTCGCAGAACAACGCGAGCGAGATCGACAAGGTGGCGGGGATCGTCTCGCAGACCCGCAACGACCTCGCGGGCACCGAGCCCGAGCGCGTGCCCGAGGTGCTTCGGCAGCGGCTCGAGCAGGCGGGCATCGACCTTCCCGACGCCGAGATCCAAGAGCTCGCGCGTCAGATCACCGTCGGCGACGCGTAGCCGGTCAGGCGCCCGCCGCGAACCTCGCGATGAGGGCCGCGGCGGGCGCGGCATCCCGGATCATCGTCTCGTGACCGTGGTCCTCGATCTCGGCGAGTGAGCTGTTCGGCAGGAGCCCGGCGACCATCTCGCACCAATCCTCGGGGGCGACCAGATCGTCCTTCCCGCGCAGGACGAGAGCCGGCACGGTCACGCGGGGAAGACTCCCCTCGATGCGGTGGACGAGCATCGCGCGGAGCTTCATGCGAAGGTTCGGACCCGCGCGCAGGTAGGCCCGAGCGCCGCGAGCCCAGACGACCGGGCTCTCGACCGCGATGTCGCGTGCGAGACGGCCGAGCTGCGTCGACGCGCGACGGGCGGTCGGGTCGACCGTGGGAGCGGCGAGGACGACGCGCGCCGCCAGCCCCGGATGCCGCACTGCCGTCTCCACCGCGATCTGGGCGCCCATCGAGTGACCGACGAGCGTCACATCGGGGTAGCCGCGCTCCGCGAGGAGCCCGGCGACGACGTCGGCGTTGCGCTCGATGGTGAGTGTTCGCGGCGGCTCGGGGGCCTCGCCGTATCCCGGCAGGTCCACGGCGACCACGCGCCCGTGCGGGAGGAGATGCCGGGTGAGGTCGCCGAAGACGCTGCGGCCCATCCCGATTCCGTGGATGAGGACGAACGTGCGGGCTCCCGCTCCCGTCGCCTCCGCCACGAGAGTCGCCCCGCCCCACGAGAAGCGCGTGACGTGGGCGGGGATGGTCATCTCACGACGCTACCCGACGCCGCCGACGCGACGAATATGTTGCGTGCTCCCACGAAAGGGTTGCGCTCTCGACAGATCTATGCGTAACATGCGTGTCGAAGCGTTTCCGCGAAGCGCTTCGACTCCCGGAATCAAGGGAGTGCCAGGAGGCGGCACGGGTGCCGTCCTGCACAACGGAGTCCGCATGGCGAAGATCAGCGAGGTGGCAGAGGCCGCCGGCGTGTCGATCAGCACCGTGTCGTACGCGCTCAGCGGCAAGCGCCCCGTCTCAGCGGAGACCCGGCGACGGATCGAGCAGGCCGTGAGCGATCTGGGGTACAGCCCCAACGCCGGCGCACGCATGCTCGCAGGAAGCCGGACACACATCTTCGCTCTCACGGAGCCGCTGCGCCGAGACACCCATGCGCCGACCCACATGTCGTTCGTGCTCGCCACCGCGGTCGCTGCGCGGCGCAGCGACTACGACGTGCTGCTCCTCACGGACGAGCAGGCGTCGGCAGGGATGGCCCGGGTCGCCGCATCGGGGCTGGTCGACGCGATCCTCGTGCTCGATGTCGCCGCTGACGACGAACGGGTCGAACTCGCCCGCGCGATCGACACGCCGTCGATCTTCATCGGCGTGCCGGACGACCACGAGGGCCTGGTGTGCGTCGACCTCGACTTCGACGCCGCCGCGGTGCTCGCCGTCGATCGCGTCGCCGACGCGGGCCACCGGACGGTCGGCCTCATCGGCCAGCCCCAGGTCGCGTACGAGAAGTCGAACTTCCCCCCTCGGGTGCGGCGAGCGTTCGAACGCCGTGCGGCCGAGCGAGGGCTGGCGCACGACTTCCGGGTCTCGGGAGACCGGATGCCCAGTGTCGAGGTGACCCGGCAGGCGGTGGGCAGCCTTCTGGACGGCGGCGCCACAGCGCTGCTCATCCACGGCACCGACGAGGTCCACCACGCGGCGCTCGCCGAGATCGCCGATCGCGGGATCAGCGTGCCCCGCGACCTCTCTCTCGTCTCTGTCGCGGCATCCTTCGATACGAGTGCGCTGTCGCTCGAGCTCGATGTCATCCCGCTCAGCGCCGAGCCCTCGTGCGATCTCGCCGTCGAACTCGCGGTGCGCAGCCTCACGCCCGATCGCCCCGCGCCGGGGCTGCACCTGCTCGCGCCCGTGCTCAGCGACGGCGGCTCCGTGACCAGCCCACCCGAGTCGCGACGGACCTGACCCCCGACCCGCCCGAACACAACTTCATATCGCGCCAGGCTCCGAGGCCCGGTGCGCACCCCACCCGCCCGGTCCCCGGGAACCAAGAAAGGAGTGCCGAAGATGGCACGCATCACCAAGAAGAGGGCCCTCGCGGTCGCCGGCACGCTGGCCGTCGCGGGCCTCGCACTCTCCGCCTGCGCCGCCGGTGGATCCGAGGGCGAGAGCGGCGACACGCTGAAGCTCTGGCACTACGAAGGCGAAGACAGCGCCATGGCCAAGGCCTGGACGGAGGCCATCAAGGTCTTCGAAGACGAGACCGGCGCGACCGTCGAGTTCGAGCAGAAGTCGTTCGAGCAGATCAACAAGAGCGCGAGCCAGGTGCTCGACTCAGACGCCGCTCCCGATGTCATGGAGTACAACAAGGGCAACGCGACGGCGGGCTTCCTCGCCTCGACGGGCCTCATCGCCGACATCTCGGACGCCGTGGACGAGTACGGCTGGGCCGACAAGCTCGCCCCCTCGCTGCAGACGACGGCGAAGTACACCGAAGACGGCGTCATGGGCGGCGACACCTGGTACGGCGTCCCGAACTACGGCGAATTCGTCGGGGTGTACTACAACAAGGACGCCTTCGCAGCGGCCGGCCTGGAGATCCCGACGACGTACGACGAGTTCGTGAACGTGCTCGACGCCTTCGTCGCCCAGGGGATCACGCCGCTCTCCGAGGCGGGCGCCGAGTACCCGCTCGGCCAGCTCTGGTACCAGCTCGCCCTGACGCAGGCCGACCGCCAGTTCGTCGACGACTACCAGCTCTACGAGAACCCGGTCGACTGGCAGGGACCCGAGCTGACCTACGCGACGGACACGCTCAAGGAATACGTCGACAAGGGATACATCGCCTCGGATGTCTCGTCCGTCAAGGCGGAGGATGCAGGCGTCGCGTTCATCAACGGCAGCGCGCCGATCTTCGTCTCGGGCTCGTGGTGGTTCGGACGCTTCGTCGAGCAGGCGGGCTTCGACTGGACGCTTCAGGCGTTCCCCGACTCGAAGCTGTCGCTCGGGTCGTCGGGAAACCTGTGGGTCGTGCCGGAGAACGCCGCGAACAAGGAGCTCGCGTACAAGTTCATCGACATCACGATGCGCCCCGAGATCCAGGCGATCATCGGCAACAACGGCGGCGTCCCCGTCGCCGCGGACCCGGCCGACATCACCGACCCGAACAGCCAGGAGCTCATCGCCACGTTCAACGGAATCCTCGACGACGATGGCCTCTCGTTCTACCCGGACTGGCCCGCCGCCGGCTTCTACGACGTCATCGTCCGTGAGCTGCAGGGTCTCGTGACCGGCACGCAGGACGCCGAGACGACGAACGCCAACCTGGGCGCCGAGTACGAAGAAGGAACAGCGGACTTCCGCTGACCGAGACGCGGGGGCGGCGTTCCCACGCCGCCCCCGCCCCTGACTGGAGACGCCATGTCTGTCATCACCCGCGCCGAACGCGGCGCGCGCACGAAGCTTCCCCCTGAGGAGCCGTTGATCCCGCAGCGCACCCGCGGCACGGCAGGGTACTGGCTCTACCTCCTGCCGGGGTTCGTCCTTCTTCTCGTCATCGTCATCGTCCCGCTCCTCTTCAACATCTATCTGACGTTCACGAAGTGGCGCGGTGTCCGCACCCCTGAGTTCATCGGCCTCGAGAACTGGTTCAAGATCTTCACCGATGAAGACTTCTGGACCTCCTTCATCAACTCCATCTGGATGGTCCTCGCGATGGTCGTGATCCCGACGACGGTCGGCCTGATCATCGCGGCCCTCCTCTTCGACGTCGTCGGCCGCAAGTTCGGCGGCAAGGTCGGCAGCTTCCTGCGAGCCACCTACTACCTTCCCCAGATCCTCCCCATTGCCGTCGCCGGCATCGTCATCGGCTGGATGTTCCGTCCGGGCGCGACCGGTTCGGTCAATCAGATGCTCGCGGTGTTCGGCATCCCGGCCTATGACTGGCTGGGGCAGATGCCGTCCGCTCTGCTCGTGCTCATGGGCGTGCTCGTCTGGGTGCAGATCGGCTACCCGGTCGTGGTGTTCATGGCGGCGCTTCAGCGCGTCGATCCTGAGCTGTACGAAGCGGCGGAGCTCGACGGCGCCAACTGGTACCAGCGGTTCACTGCGATCACCCTCAGCATCATCCGCCCCGAGGTGTTCGTCGTGACGCTCACCTGCACGATCGCGGCGCTCAAGGTCTTCGCGCCCGTGTACATCATCACGCAGGGCGGCCCTGCCGGCGCGACGCTGGTGCCCGCCTACTACGCGTACTCCGAGTTCTTCACCAAGCGGAACATCGGCTACGGCGCGACCATCGCGACCGTCCTCACGATCCTCGTCGTGGTGGTCTCCATCATCTTCATCCGGGTGCAGAACTCGATGGAGCGCAAGGAAAGGGCGGGACTCTGATGGCCGCTGCCGCAATCGTCCCCGCGGGCAAGCCTTCMCGCGCACGCGGCGGTATGACGAAGAAGCGCGGAAGCGACTGGGTGCTGCTGATCGCCGTCATCCTGGGTGCGCTCGTGGTGATGGTGCCGTTCTATCTGATCCTTGTGAACGCCTTCAAGTCGCCGATCGACTATGCGACGTCGGGGCCGTTCGCACTTCCCCAGGCGATCGACTTCTCGGGCATCCAGGCCTTCTGGAATCGCGTGAACTTCCCCCAGAAGGTGTGGAACTCGATCTTCATCTCGGGAACCGTCGCTGTGCTGGCCGTGCTCATCTCGCTGCTGAACGCCTTCGCGATCGGTGTCGGACGGGTCCGCGGACGCTCGTGGATCGTGCTGCTGTTCCTCATGGCGAACCTGCTCCCGCAGGAGGCGCTGCTGTACCCGCTGTACTACATGTTCAAGTCGGTGCACCTCTACGACAGCGTGTGGTCGGTCATCATCGTCTTCACGGTGATCCAGGCGGCGTTCGGCACCTACCTCCTCGCATCGGTGCTCGGCACGTTCCCCAAGGAAGTCCTCGAGGCGGCCTCGATCGACGGCGCTACGCGCTGGCAGATCCTGTGGCGCGTGGTCTTCCCGATTACGCGGCCGACGCTCTCGGTGCTGCTCATCTTCTTCTTCATCTGGACGTGGAACGAGTTCCTCCTCCCGCTCACGTTCCTGCCGTCCAACGCCAACCAGACGGTTCCCGTCGCGATCAGCGTGCTGACCGGCGACCGGCTCATGGACGTCACGACGACCGCCGGAGCGGCGCTGCTCAGCATCATTCCGACGATCGTCTTCTTCCTCATCTTCCAACGCACACTCACACGCGGCATCACGGCAGGAGCGGTCAAGTAATGAAGTTCACCGATGGGTTCTGGCAGCTCCGACCAGGCGTGACGGCGCTCTACGCGCAGGAGGCGTACGACATCTGGCAGACGGATGCCGCTGCCGACGGCGCCGGTCTGCTCGTCACCGCCCCCACCACCGTCATCGCCAAGCGCGGCGACGTCCTCAACCGGCCGGTGCTCTCGGTCGAGCTCTCCTCGCCCCTGGAGGGAGTGGTGCGCGTCCGCATCGCACACCACAAGGGCACGAAGTGGCACGGCGGATTCGACCTGCCGGGTGCGGTCTCGGGCGCGGGCGCCGTGGAGATCGACGGCGCCGGCTCCGGCATCCTGACCACCGGCCCGCTCTCGGCGCGCATCGCGCAGGGTTCGCCCTGGAACCTGTCGTTCGACGTCGACGGCAGGCGGGTGACCGGCAGCGGGCACAAGGCCCAGGGCTCCATCCACCTCGCCGACGGCGCGGATGTCGGGCACGGCATCGCGGGCAATGCACGCAGCGGCCTCGGCGCACCGGAGTCCCGGGCCTACGTCCACGAGCAGCTCGACCTCGGTGTCGGCGAGCTCATCTACGGTCTGGGCGAGCGGTTCGGTCCGCTCGTCAAGAACGGCCAGTCGGTCGACATCTGGAATGCCGACGGCGGCACCTCGAGCGAGCAGGCCTACAAGAACGTGCCGTTCTACCTGTCGAACCGCGGCTATGGCGTGCTGGTCAACGACCCCGGCCACGTCTCGTTCGAGATCGGCTCCGAAGCAGTCGAGCGGGTGCAGTTCTCGGTCGCGGGGGAGGAGCTGGAGTACTTCGTCATCGCCGGCCCCACTCCCAAGGACGTCCTCTCGCGCTACACGGCGCTCACCGGGCGGCCCCCGGTCGTCCCGGCGTGGTCGTACGGACTGTGGCTGTCGACATCCTTCACGACCGACTATGACGAGGCGACGGTCACGTCGTTCATCGACGCCATGGCCGAGCACGAGCTTCCCGTCTCGGTGTTCCACTTCGACTGCTTCTGGATGCGCGAGTTCAACTGGTGCGACTTCGAGTGGGACCCGAGGGTCTTCCCCGACCCCGACGGGATGCTCGCCCGGCTGCACGAGAAGGACCTCCGGGTGTGCGTGTGGATCAATCCCTACATCGCACAGCGCTCGCCGCTGTTCGCCGAGGCTGCGGCGCAGGGCTTCCTCGTCAAGCGCGCAGACGGCTCGGTCTGGCAGTGGGATCTGTGGCAGGCCGGCATGGGGCTCGTCGACTTCACGAACCCGGACGCGACGGCCTGGTTCCAGTCGAAGCTGCGTGCGCTCGTCGACCAGGGCGTGGACTGCTTCAAGACCGACTTCGGCGAGCGGATCCCGCTCGAGGTCGACTATTTCGACGGCTCCGACCCGTCGCGCATGCACAACCTCTACACCCAGCTCTACAACAAGGCCGTCTACGACGTCCTCGTCGAGGCGCGGGGCGAAGGCGATGCGGTCCTGTTCGCCCGGTCCGCCACCACGGGCGGCCAGTCCATGCCCGTGCACTGGGGCGGCGACTCGACCTCGACGTTCGCGTCGATGGCCGAGACCCTCCGCGGCGGACTCTCGCTCGCGCTCTCGGGCTTCGCGCACTGGAGCCACGACATCGGCGGCTTCGAGGGGACGCCGGATGCCGAGGTCTTCAAGCGCTGGACGGCCTTCGGCCTGCTCGGCAGCCACTCGCGCTTCCACGGCTCGGGCTCCTATCGGGTGCCGTGGGAGTTCGACGACGAGGCGGTCGAGGTGACCCGCATCTTCACGCACCTGAAGATGCAGCTGATGCCGTACCTCTTCCAGACGGGAGTGGATGCCGCATCCACCGGCATCCCGGTGCTCCGTCCGATGCAGCTGGAGTTCCCGGAGGATCCGGCCGTCGCGTACCTGGATCGGCAGTACATGCTGGGCTCGGACATCCTGGTCGCGCCCGTGTTCTCGGCTGCCGGCGACGTGGAGTTCTATCTGCCGGCAGGCACCTGGACGAACCTGCTGACCGGCGAGGAGGTCGAAGGCGGACGATGGCGCCGCGAGCAGCACGGCTTCACGTCGCTCCCCGTCTTCGCGCGTCCCGGTGCCGTCATCCCCTGGGGTGCCCGCACGGATCGGCCGGACTACGACTACCTTGAGGGGCTGACGCTCCGGGTGTTCCCGGGCGGCGAAGGTGAAGCATCCGTCACCGTCACGACTCCCGAAGGCGTGGCGCGCCAGTTCGCGGTCGACCGAGCGGAGGTGACGAAATGACGAGTGTGGAGGAAGCAGTGGCTCAGGCACGCACGGACTATCGCGACTCGGGGCTGGTCTTCCCGCCGGGATTCACGTTCGGCTCGGCAACGGCTTCGTACCAGGTCGAGGGGGCCTTCGACGAGGACGGACGCGGTCCCTCGATCTGGGACACGTTCTCCAAGACCCCGGGCAAGGTGTGGAACGGCGACACCGGCGATGTGGCGTGCGACCACTATCACCGATACGAGAGCGACCTCGATCTGATGGCCTCGCTGGGACTCGACGCATATCGCTTCTCGATCGCCTGGCCGCGCATCCAGGCCTCCGGCCGGGGTCCCCTCAACCGGAAGGGCGTCGACTTCTACTCGCGCCTGGTCGACGGCCTGCTCGAGCGCGGCATCAAGCCGGTGGCGACGCTCTACCACTGGGACCTGCCGCAGCCGCTCGAGGACGCCGGCGGCTGGGCCGTCCGCGCGACCGCCGACGCGTTCGAGGAGTACGCGTCCATCATGGGCGCCGCACTGGGCGACCGCGTGCACACCTGGACGACGCTCAACGAGCCGTGGTGCTCGGCGTACCTCGGGTACGGGCAGGGCGGGCACGCTCCCGGGCGTCATGAGCCGGCGGCCGCTCTGGCCGCGGTGCATCACCTCAACCTCGCCCATGGGCGCGCCGTCCAGGCGCTCCGTGCGACCTCGACCGGTGCGCCGCAGTACTCCGCGACGCTCAACTTCCATGTGCTCCGCGGAGTGGGGGATGGTGCCGCCGAGGCGATCCGGCGGATCGATGCGCTCGCCAACCGCGCCTTCACCGGGCCGATGCTTCGCGGCGAGTACCCGGCTGATCTGCTCGAGGACACGGCATCCGTCACCGACTGGTCGTTCGTCGAAGACGGCGATCTTGCGGATATCAACCAGCCGATCGATGTCCTGGGTGTCAACTACTACTCGACGGCGACGGTGCAGCTGTGGGACGGCGTCTCACCGAGGCAGCTGAACGACGGGCACAAGGGAGCCGCCGGCGGCACCGCCTGGCCGGGCAGCGACCATGTGGTGGAGTTCCTCGAACAGCCGGGGCCGCACACCGAGATGGGCTGGAACATCGCGCCCGAGGGCCTCGAGGAGCTGCTCGTCTCGCTGTCGGAGCAGTTCCCGGACCAGGCGCTCATGATCACCGAGAACGGCGCCGCGTTCGACGATCGGGTCGCGGAGGACGGATCCGTCCCGGATGCCGACCGCCTCGACTATCTGCGCCGCCATTTCACGGCGGCCCACCGCGCGATCCAGCGCGGAGTGGACCTGCGCGGGTACTTCGTGTGGTCGCTCCTCGACAACTTCGAGTGGGGCTACGGCTACGCCAAGCGCTTCGGCATCGTGCGGGTCGACTTCGACACGCTCGAGCGCACGGTCAAGGATTCCGGTCTCTGGTACGCAGACCTCGTCAGAGATCGGACGATCCCCGGCTGAACCGGGTGGATCACATCGGGGGCCGTGCCGTGCTGGGCGCGGCCTCCGGCGTTTCCGGGGCGTGGGTCAGGCCCTTGCGGGCTGAGCGCGGCCGTTACGCGGCGCCCGGGTGGTCGTCGCGCAGGCCCACCCGGTCGGGGATGTCGAAGTGCACGTGCGGAAGCCATTTCGAGGGCTCCGGCCACGGACGCGAGGCCGGCAGCGCGCGCAGGCGTGCACGCAGCGCGGTGCCGGACGCCTCCACGGGCAGCACTCTCGACGGAGCCCGATGCGCGAGGGCGCCGAGCCACCAGTGGCGCCACGTGCCCTCGATCGAGTCGGGCCCGAGCACGATGTAGTAATCGGGCATGATCGCCTCTCCGGTGGCGAACTGGGCGAGCACCGCCTCGACTTCGAGCTCCAGCGTCCCGAGCGTCGCCTGCTCGCCGAACAGCTCGACCCACGCTGCAGCGACGTGCTCGAGCGGGTCGGCGTCGTGCACGACGTACGGCGCGTGGGCGGTGGCGAGAGCGCGCGAGGTCTCAGCGGGCTCGGCGCCGTGCAGCGCGAGCGCGACGAGAGCGGGAAGCCCCTGGAGTCCGGCGAGGAGTTCGTCGCTCTCGGAACCCACGAGAGCGACGACCGTGGACCGGGGAGAGCGTTCGTGAGAGTGCGCCATATTCCACGGTACGCCCGCGGTTGTTTCGATGGGGTGACGCGCGTCGGACTTTCGGGAAACATCCGCGCGGCTTCGGGATCGCTTTCGGCGAACCGCCCGCCCGCCTCTCCAGCGATGTCGGAGGCCGCGCATACCGTTTTCAGCATGCGGATCCTGCACACCTCGGACTGGCACATCGGCCGGTCCTTCCACGGCCACTCGACGCTCGAGGCGCTGCGCGGCGTGCTCGAGACGCTGGCCGAGCAGGTGCGCACTCACCGGGTCGACGTCGTCATCGTCGCCGGAGACGTGTTCGATTCCGCGACGCCCTCCGCCGACTGCTACACGCTCCTCACCGATGCCCTGGTCGCGATCTCCGACGCCGGCGCGCAGCTGCTGATCACCAGCGGCAACCACGACTCCGCCGCCCGCCTGGGCTTCCAGTCCGCGCTCCTTCGTGCCGGCATCCACGTCATCACGCGCCCCGAGCAGGTCGGCACGCCCGTCACGATCCACGACGAGCACGGCCCGGTGCACTTCTACGGCATCCCGTATCTCGAGCCGGCCCTCGTGCGCAGGCTCTGGCCCGGGGTCCGCACCCAGCGGCACGCTCTCTCCGAGGCGATGTCGCTCGTGGTCGCCGATCTCGCCGAGCGGGGCGGGCGCTCGGTGGCCATCGCGCACTGCTTCGCCGCAGGGGTCGAGCCCACGCCGCATCTCGAGCGCGAGATCCGGCAGGGGAGCCTCGATGTCGTGCCGCTCTCGGTGCTCGACGGTCCCGACTATGTCGCGCTCGGCCATATCCACGGACGCCAGCAGCTCTCCGAGCGGGTGAGGTACGCCGGGGCGCCGCTGCACTACAGCTTCGGTGAGGCCGACAAGCCGCGCGGATCGTGGCTGGTCGACTTCGACGCCGAGGGCCTCGCGTCGGCCGAGTGGCTCCCGCTGCCGGTGCCGCGCACGCTCACGACCCTCCGCGCGCCGCTGGACGACCTGCTCACCGATGGCGGGTACGCGCGCTTCGAGGGCTTCTGGGTCTGCGCTCAGTACACGGACGCCACGCCGCAGCTCGACACCATGCGCAGACTGCAGGCGCGCTTCCCCTACTGCGCGACGGTCATGCATGCTCCTGAGGGCGACGCCGTCGATGACGGCCGCACATACGTGGCGCGGGTGCGTGAAGCGCGCAGCGATGTCGAGCTCTTCGAGGCGTTCCTCGGCCACGTGCGGGCAGGCGAGGGAGCCTCTGCGGCCGAGCTCGAGGTCATCCGTGACATCGTCGGCGACCGCGCTCTCGCCGAGGCGACCGCGTGAAGCTGCACAGACTCGAACTCGAGGGCTTCGGGCCGTTCCGCGAGCGGCAGATCGTCGACTTCGATGCCTTCGCCGACGAGGGGATCTTCCTCATCGCCGGCCGCACGGGCGCGGGCAAGTCGAGTGTGCTCGACGGTGTCTGCTTCGCTCTCTTCGGATCGGTGCCGCGCTACGACGGCGGTGATCGGCGGCTGCGCAGCGATCACTGTGCACCGGAAGACCCCACCACCGTCTCGCTCGAGTTCACCACCGCGGGTCGGCGCCTGCGTCTCGTGCGCTCTCCGGAGTACGAGCGTCCGAAGCGCCGGGGTGTCGGCACCGCGAAAGAGCCGCACCGCGCCGAGCTGTTCGAATGGATCGGCGGCCAGTGGGTCGGGCGCGCCGCGCGGGCGGTCGACGTGGGCCACGAGATCGACGAGCTGCTCGGCCTGAACAAGCAGCAGTTCCTGCAGGTGATCCTGCTCGCGCAGAACCGGTTCGCCGAGTTCCTCCTCGCGGGCAGCGACGATCGGCAGAAGCTGCTGCGCCGCCTGTTCGGCACGAGAACGTACGAGGGCTATCAGACGGCGCTCGACGATCGGCGCAAGAACGCCGAGCAGACGCTCGCCACGGCCGGCACGCTCGTCGAGATGCTGCTCTCCGAGGCTGAGCGAGTTCTCGTCCAGCATGAGCTCCTGGGGGCCGCGTCGGATGCCGCCGCCGGCGGCGACGCCGGCAGCGGTGCGGCGGACGAGACGGCCTTCGGCATCCCCGCACGCGTCGAGGCTGCGCAGCGCGGGCTGCAGCGCGCCGACTATCGCGCTGAGACGCTCGGCCGCGAGCGGGATGCGGCCGCCGTGGCGCACCTGCGGGCCGAGGCGGCCGATGCGGAGGCGCGCAGGCTCCGGGAGAGCCAGGATCGGCGTGCGGCGTCGCGAGCGGCAATGGCCGAGCTCGAGAGTCGAGAGCCTGACATCGGCGAACGACGAGATCGTCTCGCGCGCGCCGACGCTGCCGAAGCGCTGAGGGCGCCGGTCGAGGCGGCGCGTCGGGCGGACGACGCCCTCGCAGCCCGTCTCGCCGAGGAGCGGACGGCGCGCGATGCGTGGGCTGCGCTCGAGCCAGACAGCGAGTGGGATGCCGTGGGTCTGCGCGCGGCGATCGGCGACCTGACCGGACAGCTCGCGATCTGGACGCTCGCCGCGTCCCGCGAGCAGGAGCTCGCCGAGCTCGACCGGATGATCGACCAAGACAGCGCCGAGGTCGTCCGGGGCGCGCAGGCCATCGCAGAGCTCGACGCAGGGAGGGCAGCGCATCCCGAGGCGCTCGCGCGACTCGAAGAGCAGCTGGCTCCGGCGCGTGACCTCGCTGCGAACCTCGCGGCGCGCGAAGCGGCGCGCGAGGTGGCCGCACGGCAGCTGGCCGCGGCGCGCGACGCGCAGTCGCTCGCCCGCGTCCTCGAGCTCGCCGAGGTAGACCGTCTCGCCGCGATCGGCGATCACGACGCCGCACGCGCGGCGGTCACCGACCTCCTCCGGCGTCGCCTCGGCGGGCGTGCCGCCGAGCTCTCGGCGGGGCTCGTCGAAGGCGAGCCGTGCGCCGTGTGCGGCGCGACGACCCACCCGGCACCCGCTCCGCCGCTCGACGACCCCATCACCGACGCGGTCATCGCCGACGCGGAGCAGCTCCGCGACGCGGCCGCGGCGCGCGAGAGAGCGGCGGCGGACGCGGAGCAGGCGGCGCGCGAGCGCCACGCGGCGGCCACGGCGAAGGCAGGCGGAGAGCTCGTCGAGGCCCTCGCGTCGGCCCTGACCGAGCTGGACGACGCGGTGAAGGCGGCGCGCGATGCCGGCCGGGTGCGCGATGAGCTCGCGCTCGAGAAGGATCGGCTCGTTGCGGAGGATCAGGCCGCCGCGCTCGAGCGCGAGCGGCTGGGTGCCGCCTTGGCCGACAGGCGCGAGGCCATGGCGGCACGAACCGCCGAGGCGGATGGCCTGCGTCGCGTCGTGCACGAAGCGCGTGGCGACTTCGGCTCGGTCGCCGAGCGCATCGCCGTGGCCACCGACCGCCGTCTCCGGGCCGAAGCGCTGGCCCAGGCCCTCGACGAGACGGCCGAAGCGCGGCGCGCCTCTGCCGAGGCGCACGCCGATCGGGATGCTCGGCTCGCGCTCTCGGTGTTCGCAGGCGCTGACATGGAGCAATCCGCGGCAGCGGTCGAATCGGCCCTGCTCGGCGGCGCCGCCCGCGCAGCGATCGATGTGCAGGTCCGGGCGCACGAGCAGGCACTCCATGCCGAGCGCGAGCGACTGCGAGAGCTCGAACTGGAGCTCGCGGGCGTTCCGGATGAGCCTGTCGACGTCGAGACCGCCGCCGCCCAGCTGGCGGCCGCGAGGAGCGCCTGGCGCGCGTCGGTCGAGGCTGCGCTCACCATGGAGCAGGCTGCGCGAGGTCTGCGCGACCTGCTCGCCAGGGTCGAGGCTCAGCGGAGTGAGACCTCCGTGCTCGCGGACGCCGCCGCCGTCGTCGCTCGCCTCGCGCACACGGTTGCCGGACGACCGCCGAACACCCATCGGATGACGCTCGAGGCGTTCGTACTCGCCGCCGAGCTCGAAGAGATCGTGGCCGCGGCGAACCTCCGGCTCACCGCCATGTCGTCAGGTCGCTACCTCATCCAGCACACGGATGCCCGTGCCGCCCGCAACGCCGCATCCGGCCTCGGGCTCGAGATCCTGGACTCCTACACGGGTCAGGCGCGGCCCGCCCACTCCCTCTCCGGGGGCGAGACGTTCCTCGCCTCGCTCTCGCTCGCCCTGGGCCTGGCCGAGGTGGTCACCGCCAGAGCGGGCGGCATCCGGCTCGACACCCTCTTCATCGACGAGGGCTTCGGATCCCTCGACGGCGACACGCTCGAACTCGCGATGCGGACGCTCGACGAACTGCGCCAGGGCGGGCGCACCGTTGGAGTGATCAGCCACGTCGAGGCGATGAAGGAGCAGCTCCCCGCCCAGCTGCTCGTCGAGGCGACACCGCGCGGTCCTAGTGTGATCCGCCAGGACGCCCGCTCCCTGGTGTGATTTCGCACCGTACGCGTGCGTGATTGTGGGATCCTCCTGCCGAGGGGTAGGGTTTGCGCCAGGTCGGCCGTGGGGGCCGGTCCAAGTCCGACATCGCCGATGATCTCGACCGCAGCCCGAAAGCGCGGACCTCTTGCCGGCGGAGTCCCCCTGGGGAGACAAGAAATGAATACGACTCGTCGGGCGCGCCGCGTCCTGGCCACAGTGGTCACCGGTGCCGTTCTCGTCGCCGGATCGCTCTTCGGCGGCTCCGCCGCGATGGCGGCGCAGATCATGAAGCCGGGTCCGAGCCCAACCCCGACGCCCGTGCCGACACGTGTCATCACCGCCCTCGGGGACTCGATAACTCTGGCCGTCTCGTCATGCAGCAGCTTCACCACCACCGGCTGCGCGGCGAACAGCTGGGCGACCGGCACGACGACGAGTGTGAACTCGATCGCGGCACGACTCGCCGTCCCCAGCACGGCGAGGTACAACCTCGCCGTGAGCGGCGTGAAGGTCGATCAGCTGCCTGGTCAGGCGACAGGGGCCGTCGGCAGAGGCGCGACGCACGTGACGATCGAAATCGGCGCGAACGACGCGTGCACCCCGACCGTCGGCGGAATGACCGACCCCGCCCTCTTCGCCTCTTCCGTCAACACGGCGATGGCGACCTTGGAAGCGAGCCCGAAAGACCCGCAGATCTACGTCGCCGCGATCCCGAGCCTCCAGACGCTGTACGACATCAACGTCGGGAATTCCTCTGCTCGGTTCACGTGGAGCCTGCTCAAGGTATGCCAGTCGATGCTGGCGGGCCCCGGGAACAGTGCGTTCGACGGCAACCGCACACAGGTCCAACAGCGAGTGGACGCGTACAACGCGGCGCTGGCAGCGGCGTGCACTCTGACCACGAACTGCCATTTTGCCGACAGAGTCGGGGCGCTGGGCGCCTTCGTGAGGGCCGACATCTCCACCAGGGACTACTTCCACCCGTCACTCGCAGGTCAGGCTAAGTTGGCACAGATCGCGGCCACCGACCCTGCATGGGCGCCGTTCCTCGTCGCGGGGTGAGAATGACTCGCTGATCCACAAGGAAACGGCCGCACACCAGGGGTGGGCGGCCGTTTCTGCTGTGTGCCGGGTCATCGCGTAAGGTCGGTGCGCGACCTCCGTCTGCCTGCCGGTGTCACCCCGGCAGGTGGACGGGCCGCACGAGCACGCGGCGGCCTTCCCGCACCCACCGCTGGCGGGTCTCGCGGAACTCCTGGCGGGTTGCGAACCGGTAGCGGTAGGAGACGACACGCACCCACTCGGGCCGCCTCCCCTCGAAGGGGTCGCGGGCCAGCAGCTTGAGCGTGGGTGCATCCGCCTCCAGAAGCCTGCCCAGCAGAGCAGTGAACCAGTCATCGAGCGACCTGCCGAGCGGCAGGAACCACATCAGCCAATCGAGGCGCAGGTGGTACGGGGCCCATTGCCGCGGCATCCGTCGCACATCTCCGGGCTTCCCCTTGAACTCGTACTCGCGCCAGTCGGCGGTGTCGTGCGGGCCATCGGCGCTGCCCTCGATGACGTACTCGATGCGCTGTTTCGTCACCGACCCGAAAGCCCCGTACGCATTGGCGAGCTGCCACCGGTTGAAGCTCGCGTTCATCAGCTGGTGACGAGCTGCCAGGTTGCGGGCGGCGGGCCAGCTGATGACCAGATACAGCAGGCCCACGGCGGTCGTCACGATCACCCAGTACAGCGGGATGCCGTCGAGCAGCCAGGGCGGGTCGCTTGCAGGAGGCTCGGAGGGGGCACCGATCCCCGGCAGCCCGATGGCAGAAGCGGCGATGACGATCGACGTCCAGTTCAGCCACGCGAAGTTGCCGGTGATGACGAGCCACAGCTGGGTTCCGATCACGAACGCGGCAGCCACAGCGCCCACGATCGCGGGTCCAGGGCCGGGAATCCACAGCCCGAGGATCGGCGCGAACAGGAACCAGGGCACGACGAGCTGGGCGAAGTGGTTGCCCAGGGCCTCGGCCTTGTGGAACCAGCGCGGCAGGAGATGGGCCTGCCTGCTCAGCGGCCCCGGCATGGGCTGCGTTTCGTGGTGGAACGTGAGGGCGGTGAGATCGCGCCACTCGCTGCCGCCGCGGATCTTGATCATCCCGGCGCCGAACTCCAGCCGGAACACCAGCCACCAGAAGAGCACGATGACGACGGTCGGAGGCGGCTGTTCGGCCGATCCGAGGAACGCCGCGAGGAATCCCGCTTCGACCAGGAGCATCTCCCACCCGAAGCCGTAGAACGTCTGCCCGATCGACACCACCGAGAGGTATCCGAGCCACAGCGCGAGGAAGCAGAGCATCGGCACCCAGGCCGGTCCGAGCTGGGGCAGTCCCACGACCAGCGCTGCGGCGACGGCGATCCCGACGGCGCACAGCACGACGAGGCGGCGATCGCTGTAGGCCACCCGCCGGAAGATCGTCGGGTTCAACGGCCAGCGCGACCGGGTATGAGCCCATGCCAGCAGCCGAGGCGCGGGCAGCAGGCCCCGCTCGCCGAGCAGGGGCCGGAACTGGTTCAGTGTCGAGACGAAGGCCACCACATAGATGGCGGCGATGCCGCGCTGCAGAGCCTCGCGGGCGAACCCGAAGTCGACTGCTGCAGACCCATCCATCGCTTCACCCGAAGAGATCGCCCAGTTCGACGCCGACTCCTGCGTTGTCGCTCAAGGCCTGCCGTGCGGCGTACCAGCCCGGCATCCCGGTGACACCTGGACCGGGGGGAGTGGACGCAGAGGCGAGGTACACGCCCCGCATCGGCGTCCGCCACGGGGTCCGCGACACGACCGGCCTCCGGACGGCCTGGATGAACGAGAACGCCCCGCCCAGGATGTCTCCGCCGATGTCGGACGGATTGAACGCCTCACGCTCGGCTGCCGTCATCGCCGTGGAGGCGAGGATCCGCTCGCGGAACCCCGGAGCGAACCGCTCCACCTGCTGGGTGACGAGCTCCGTCGGGTCGAGCGTCGACCCCGCGGGCACGTGCACGTATGTCCACAGCACGTGCTTCCCTGCCGGAGCGCGGGTGTCGTCCAGGATCGACGGCTGCACCGCGAGCACGTAGGGCCGCGCGCTCATCCTGCCCTCCGCGACCGCATTCTCGCTCGCCTCGATCTCGTCGCGGGTGCCGCCCAGGTGCACGGTCGGCGATGCGCCGACGTCCAGGTGCGCCCAGGGAATGGGCCCGTCGAGGGCGAAATCCACCTTCGCGGCGGCGGCTCCGTATCGATAGCGATGGATGCTGCGCGCATACGCCGCGGGGATGTCGGGGTGCGTGAGCAGCAGCCGCGGCGACGTGTCGAGCACGAGCAGGTCGCCGGCGAGGGGGTCGCCCCAGTCGAGGTCGGCGAGATTCGCGACCCGGATGCCGTTCTCGATGGTGCCGCCGTGCTCGCGAAGATCGGCGATCAGCGCATCGGCGATCGCCTGCGCCCCGCCCCGGGGGAACGCCCACCCGTCGCCCACGTGCGCGTGTGCGAGGAGGAAGAGCGCAGAGGATGCGGCGCCGATCGACGGCAGCCGGGTGTTCGCGTGGGCGGCGACACCCGCGAAGAGCGCGTCAGCCTCCGGGGTGCGGAAGGTGGCTCGTCCGAGCGGGGTCCCGAGCTGGAGCGCGCGCAGCCCGAACCGCACCGTGGTGACGGGGTGGCGCGGCATCCGGAGCAGCTGGTGTCCGGTGAAGTCCAGGACGCCCTCCAGGTTCCGCGCGAGCGGGCGGACGACCGAGCGCCAGGCGCCGGCATCCCTCCCCAGCCCTTCCGCCGTCCGCTCGAGGTCGCGCCAGGCGATGGCGGCCCGGCCCTCGCCCCCGGGCCGTGCGGGGTCGAGCGGCTGAGCGAAGGCCGCCTCAGGCACGATCCACTCGACCCTCCGGCGCAGACCGAAGGCACGGAATAACGGCGACGTGAGCGCGCCGGGATGCACCGCCGATCCCACGTCATGGCGGAAGCCGGGAAGTGTGAGCTCAGCGGTGCGGGTTCCGCCGCCGGTCGTGGCTGAGGATTCGAGCACCCGCACCTCGTAGCCTGCGCGAGCGAGCGCCACTGCGGCGGCCAGCCCGTTCGGGCCGCTGCCGACGACCGTCGCGCGCTCCGCCATGCCCTCAGTCTTCCATCGGGGTGCATCGGGCGAAGGGCCTTGACGCGACCGCCCACGGGATGGCTCGGCCGACACCCGGCAATGGGCGTGCGTCCCGACAGACGATGGGCCAGGATGAACATGCGGCTCGCTCCCCGCAGGAAGAGGTCTCGCTCATGGAGTCGATTCTGCTCGACACCCCGTCCGGCATCGGCGCTCGTCTGGGGTGGGACCCCAAGGTGACCGAGCACGACCGCAAGCGGATCCTCGCCAAGCAGCTGGTGGCTGCCCGGCTGAAGATCGACGAGAAGGCGGTCAAGGTGCAGCGCGAAGCGCCCGCCCAGTTCGGCTTCCACACCCAGCTCTTCGCGGAGGTCGATGGTGAGGAGCTGCCCCTCGAGATCCGGACGGCGAGCTTCCGTGCGGCGACCGTCGCGGCCGTGGCCGACGAGGGACTGCGGCTCGGGCTCGACCTGCGTGACGCCCACCCCGATGAGGTGACGCTCTCCGAGATGCGCCGGCACTCCGGCGGCTTCTCGACCGACAACATGGACGCACTGCTCTCGCACTGGACCAAGGTCCAGGCGGTGCGCGAGGCCGACGGCCGCGGGGTCCGCATGAAGGCGGAGTACGTGCGGCTCGACCTCGCCAAGCACAAGGGATGGATCCCCGACCGGCCCGTCCACTACTCGCTGGTCGACCTGTCTCGCGACGGCTGGATCATCACGCTGGCCTACCAGAACGAGAACTGACCGCCCGTTTGGGGAGGTGATGTCCCTGTTCGGAGGTGGGATGCCGTGATGCACGCCTCCGGAAGGACACAACGCCTCGTGAGGAGGCGCCTCAGGCCCGGGCGCTCTCCGGCAGCGCCGCCTCGAGCTCGGCGAGCCAGACCCGCGCATTGCCGTCCGACGGGGCGCGCCAGTCGCCGCGGGGCGAGAGCGAGCCTGCGGGCGACACCTTCGGGCCGTTCGGGATGGCGGATCGCTTGAACTGCGCGAAGGCGAAGTAGCGCTGCAGGAACACCCGCAGCCATTTCGCGATCGCCGGCAGGTCGTAGGCGTAGCGATCCTCCTCGGGGAATCCCGGCGGCCAGGCACCGGCATCCGGATCCCGCCACGCCCGTTCGGCGACGAACGCGATCTTGGACGGGCGCATCCCGAAGCGCAGGATCCAGTACAGAGCGAAGTCGTGCAGGGCGTACGGGCCGATGCGGTCCTCGGTCGACTGCATCCGGCCATCCTGACCGGCCGGCACCAGCTCGGGGCTGATCTCGGTGTCGAGCACCGACTGCAGCACCTCGCGCGCACGCTCGTCGAGCTCGGTCGACCCGCCCTCGTCGGGGGCGTGCGAGATGACCCAGCGGATGACGTGCTGGATGAGGGTCTTGGGGATGCCGGTGTTCACGGCGTAGTGGCTCATGTGGTCGCCCACGCCGTAGGTGGCCCAGCCCAGCGCGAGCTCCGAGAGGTCGGAGGTGCCGATGACCATGCCGCCGTGGTGGTTGGCGAGACGGAAGAGGTAGTCGGTGCGCAGGCCCGCCTGCACGTTCTCAAAGGTGATGTCGTGGACCGGCTCGCCGTCGGCGAAGGGGTGACCCAGCCGCTCGAGCATCTCGGTCGCCAGCGGGCGGATGTCGAGCGTCTCGATCGAGGCGCCGATCGACTCGGCCAGGGCGATCGCGTTCGACTTGGTGTGCTCACTCGTCGCGAACCCGGGCATCGTGTACGCGAGGATGTCGCTGCGCGGTCGGCCCATCCGGTCCATGGCCCGCGCGACGACGAGCAGGGCGTGCGTGGAGTCGAGGCCGCCGCTCACCCCGATCACGGGCTTGGGGCCGCCGATCGCCGTCATGCGCTGCACGAGTCCCGACACCTGGATGTTGAACGCCTCGTAGCAGTCCTGCGCGAGCCGGGCGGGGTCGTCGGGGACGAAGGGGAAGCGGTCGAGCGGGCGGCGCAGGCCGATGTCGCGGGCGGGCGGGGCCAGCTCGAAGTGCACCACCCGGAAGTGCGGGTCGTGCGTCCGCCGGTTGTCGTCGAACGTGCCCTGGCGAAGGCGGTCCTGGCGGAGCCTGTCGAGGTCGACGTCAGCGACGCTTCGGCGCGGCCCGTCCGGGAACCGCTCCGTCTCGGCGAGCAGCTGACCGCCCTCGTAGATCATCGTCTGGCCGTCCCACGACACGTCGTTCGTGGATTCGCCGGCGCCCGCGGCTGCGTAGGCATAGGCCGCGAGGCACCGCAGCGACTGGGACTGTGAGAGGATCTTGCGGTCGTCCGCGCGGGCGATCGTGATGGGACTGCCGGAGAGGTTCACGAGCACCGTCGCACCCGCCAGAGCGGCGGACGATGAGGGCGGGATGGGCACCCAGTAGTCTTCGCAGACCTCGGCGTGGACGACGAGCCCCGGAATGTCTAGGGCTTCGAACAGCAGATCGGGACCGAAGGGCGCCTCGAGCGCGCCGACCCGGATGTCCTGCCCTGACTGGTCGTCGCCGGGTGCGTACCAGCGGCGCTCGTAGAACTCGCGATAGGTCGGCAGATACGACTTGGGCGCGACGCCGAGCAGCTCGCCGCGGTGGATGACGACCGCGCAGTTGTAGAGCCGGCTGCGGTGACGCAGGGGAGCACCCACCACGAGCATGGGGAGGAGATCGACGGATGCCTCGACCAGCCGCTCGATGGATGCCTCGACGCCGTCGAGCACCGCATCCTGCATGACGAGATCCTCGATCGAATACCCCGTCAGGCAGAGCTCGGGGAAGACCGCGACCGCGACGGCGTCGGCGTCGCACTCGCGGGCCGTGGCGAGCACCGCATCGGCGTTCGCGACGGGGTCTGCGATGGCGATCGGGATCGTGCACGCGGCGACCCGCGCGAAGCCGTGGCGGTACGCGCTCTCGAACGGGAGGCTCATGGTCCCAGTCTGGCAGGAGGCGCCCGCGGGCGGCGTGATGTGCGGCCTCACAGGTCTCGCCACGGCGCAGGCGGTGTCGGGGGTCGCGGCTATGGTCGAGAAGCGAAAGGGGCATATGCGGTACATCAAGGACGAAGGCCGGATCGTCTGGAGCGCGAGCGACCTGAAGGCTGCGGCCGAGTGCGAGTTCGCCTGGTTGCGGGGGATCGATGCGCGACTCGACAGGATCCCCGCCGTCGTCGAGCCGGAGGACGCGACGCTCGAGCGCGCGGGCCGGCTCGGCGGCGAGCACGAGCGCACGGTGCTCGCGCGGTACCGCGACGAGTTCGGCGATCGGGTGGTCGAGATTCCCGAGACCAGGTCGGGCGATGCCGAAGCCCTTGCCCGCGCCGTCGCATCGACGAACGAGGCGCTGGCGTCAGAGAGCGTCGAGGTGGTCTACCAGGCGGCGTTCGCGACGGACGACTTCGTCGGCTTCGCGGACTTCCTGGTGCGTGAGCCGACCGCCGAACCGGGCGCGCCCCGCCCCTGGATCGTGCAGGACACCAAGCTCGCACGCCGTGCACGGGTCACCGCGCTCATGCAACTGGCCGCGTATGTCGTGCAGCTCGATCGCCTCGGCATCCCACGGGCAGATCGCGTCGAGCTGCTGCTCGGCGACGGTTCGGTCAGCACGCACGAGGTCGATGACCTCCTCCCCGTGTTCGCTCTGCGGCGAGCGCGGCTTCTCGCCCTCATCGCCGACCGCAGGGTCGACCTCGGATCCGACGGCGCCCCGATCGCCTGGGGCGACGCCCGGGGCGAGCTCGACATCGTGGCGTGCGGACGATGCGCGACGTGCGAACTCGAGGTCGTCGCAAGCCGCGACCTTCTCCTCGTGGCCGGCATGCGACCTGTGCAGCGCGATCGCCTGCGCGCAGCCGGCATCGCGACGATCGATTCCCTCGCAGAGGCCGCCGTCGTGCCTGCGCGCATGAACCCCGAGACCTTCGCGTCGCTGCGCACGCAGGCCCGCCTGCAGCTGGCGAGCCCCGCGGGGATCGGTGTGCCGGCCATGCCGATGCCGCCGATCCCCGACTCGCTCGTCGTCGACCCTGCCGCGATTCCCGGTCGCGTTCCGCTCGCCGACCCCGATGACGGGTCGTCATCCGCCCCCACGGCGCTGCTTCTCGCCGCGCCTCCCGCGCCCGTTCCGGTGCCGACCTACCAGGTGGTCCATCCCCAGGCGCTCGGCGCCCTGCCCCGACCGGATCTCGGCGATCTGTTCTTCGACTTCGAGGGCGACCCGCTCTACAGCGAGGCGCAGCCGGCCGGCGAGCCGGTGCAGTGGGGGATCGACTACCTCTTCGGCTTCGTCGACCTCGACGAGCGCTACACGCAGCTGTGGGCGCACTCCTTCCTCGAAGAGAGCGCGGCGCTCGAGGCCTTCGTCGATCTCGTGATGCTGCGCCGGGCGCAGCATCCCGCCATGCACATCTACCACTACGCGCCCTACGAGCCGACCCACCTGCTGTCGATGGCCGCTCGGCATGGCACCCGAGAAGCCGAGGTGGATCGCCTTCTCCGCGACGGGGTGTTCGTCGACCTGTACCCGATCGTGCGGCGCGCGCTGCGCGTCGGATCGAGGTCGTACTCCATCAAGAAGCTCGAGCCCCTCTACATGGGCGACGAGGTGCGCACGAGCGACGTCCAGAAGGGCGACGACTCGATCGTCCGCTACGTCCAGGCCCGGGCGCTCCAGGACGACGGTGCGACCGATGCCGCGCGCGCGATCCTCGAGGATCTCGCGGACTACAACCGCTACGACTGCGTCTCCACGCGGCGCCTTCGCGACTGGCTGGTCGACCGCGCCCGCGAAGCCGACCTGCGCCCCGCCGTGGACCGTGAGCCGGACGAGTACGCCTACGAGCCGTCTCCGCGTGCCCTCGCGCTCGCTGCTCGCGCGACCGAGCATCCGCAGGACTCCCCAGAGGCGCGGGCGCTGCGTCTCGGCGCGGCGGCGATCGACTACTACCCGCGCGAGGCCAAGAGCTTCTGGGCGACGCATTTCCTCCGTCTCCGTGAGCCCGTCTCGGTGTGGGACGAGGCACGCGACGTCATCGTGATCGACCCGCTGCGGTGCCGAGTGGTCGAGGACTGGCACTTCGCCGAGGGTGGCCGAGGCGGCGAGCGGCGGATCATCGAACTGCGAGGCGAACTGGCACCCGGCACCCGGGTCAGCGAAGGGTCGAACCCGTTCGCTCTGTACGAGCTGCCGGCCCCCTTCCCGTACCAGTCCCACGCCCGGTGGATCCATGCCGCGAGATCGGTCACGGTCGTCGAGGTGCTCGACGATGGGGCCCTCGTCTGCGAGACGGCCGTCGACGGCGTGACGTGGGCGGAGCTGCCCATCGCGCTGACCCCGTCCCCGCCCCCGCGCGCCGGCAACCAGCAGTCGGCCATCGACGCGTGGGCAGACACCGTGCTGGCCTCGGCGCCGCGCCTGCCAGAAGGCCCTGCCACCGACATCCTGCGCCGACTGCCGCCCCGTACGCGGCGGACGTCGCAGGACGGGCCGTCGGGTGGCCTCGCGCCTTCCTCGGGCGACGACACCGATGCGATCGTTCGCAGCCTCCTCGATCTCGACCGCAGCTACCTCGCCGTCCAGGGCCCTCCTGGCACGGGCAAGACGTACGTCGGCTCGCACGTCATCGCCCGCCTGGTCCGTGACCACGGGTATCGGGTGGGCGTCGTCGCGCAGTCGCACGCCGTGGTCGAGAACATGCTCGATCGTGTCGTCGCAGCCGGCGTCGACCCCTCGCACGTCGCCAAGGCGCCGAAGGATGCGTCGACCACCGACGTGTCGTTCACCGTCATCCCCAAGAACGGCGTGGCGTCCTTCGTCGCAGAGCAGGCCGGCGGATTCGTCCTCGGCGGGACGGCGTGGGACTTCAGCCACGAGGGCCGGGTGCCTCGGGGGAGTCTGGATCTCCTCGTGATCGACGAGGCGGGGCAGTTCTCCCTGGCGTCGACGATCGCCGTCTCGCTCGCGGCACCTCGGCTGCTGCTGCTGGGTGACCCGCAGCAGCTTCCGCAGGTCAGCCAGGGGACGCACCCCGAGCCCGTCGACACGTCGGCTCTCGGGTGGGTCATGGACGGCGCAGATGTGGTGCCGCCCGAGTACGGCTACTTCCTGGGTCGCACTTGGCGCATGCACCCTGCCGTGGCCGGAGTCGTCTCGCGACTCTCCTACCGGGGCGAGCTGGTCTCGCACCCCTCGGCGGCGCTCCGATCGCTCGAGGGCATCGCGCCGGGAGTGCACGCCCTGCCCGTCCGTCACCGTGGCAACGCCACGCAATCGCCAGAAGAGGCGGCGGTCGTCGTCGGACTCGTGCGCGATCTGCTGTCCCGTCCGTGGACGGATGCCGAGACTCACGACGACGGGTCGGCGACGCTTCTCGATCCGCGGCCTCTCGAGCAGTGCGACATCATCGTCGTCACGCCCTACAACGCGCAGCAGGTGGAGGTCGAGCGCGCACTCGCCGCGGCCGGCTGCCGGGACGTGCGCGTCGGGACGGTGGACCGCTTCCAGGGGCAGGAGGCGGTCGTCGCGATCGTCTCCCTCGCAGCCTCCTCGGGGAGGGACGCTCCCCGAGGCCTCGAGTTCCTCCTCCTCCGCAACCGCATCAACGTCGCCATCTCCCGTGCCAAGCACACCGCCTACGTCGTCTACGCCCCCGGGCTGCTCGATGACTTCCCTCGGACGCCGGAGGGGGTCGCGAGGCTCAGCGGATTCGCGCGCCTCGTGACCGAGGCCGACGCGTCATCCGGCCTCGCAGCCTTGTAAGCGACGAGCTTCGGAGATGTCAACCCCCTCGGAGACATTCATCGTCCCCGCCTAACCTGGCTACGCGCCACCAGGCGTAGGTGCGGTATCCGTTCGGCGAGGGGCGGATACCGCACCACTCTTTTGCCCGGGGTGAGCCTCCGCAGCAGAGCGGTCAGATCAGCGGATCACGCCGCAGCGTTCGAATCGGTGCTCAGACCGTCCCGTAGAGGCGGTCGCCGGCGTCGCCGAGCCCCGGGACGATGTAGCCCTTCTCGTTGAGACGCTCGTCGAGGGCGCCCAGCACGAGGGTCACATCGCGGTCCCCGACCTGCTTCTCGATCGCCGCCACCCCTTCGGGCGCGCCGAGCAGGCAGATCGCCGTGACGTCCTGTGCGCCCCGGGCGAAGAGGAACTCGATCGCGGCGCCCAGCGATCCACCGGTGGCCAGCATCGGATCGAGCACGAAGCACTGCCGATCGCTGAGGTCATCGGGAAGGCGCTCCGCGTAAGTCGACGGCTCGAGCGTCTCTTCGTTGCGCACCATGCCGAGGAATCCGACCTCGGCGGTCGGGATCAGCTTGACCATGCCCTCGAGCATCCCGAGCCCGGCCCGCAGGATCGGCACCACCAGAGGGCGGGGCTCGCTGATCTTCACGCCCGTGGTGCGCGTCACAGGAGTCTCGATCTCGATCGGCGAGACGCGCACATTGCGGGTGGCCTCGTATGCGAGCAGCGTGACGAGCTCTTCGGTCAGCTGTCGGAAGACGGGCGACGAAGTGCCGGCGTCGCGGAGCACGGTGAGCTTGTGTGTGATGAGCGGGTGGTCGGCGACGTGCAGGCGCATACGCTCAGGCTAGTGCGTCACCGGGTCGGGGCCCTGACCGAGTTTCCCGCGCCCGACGCCCCCCCCGCCGTAGTCTCGAGGAGTGCTCGCATCCTCCGCCGACCTCGCCGCCATGCAGCGCGCACTGGCGCTCGCAGCCGAGGCGAGCGCGGGCGGTGACGTCCCCGTCGGTGCGGTGGTGACGGATGCGGCCGGGATGCTCGTCGGAGAGGGTCGCAACCTTCGGGAGGCGACAGGCGACCCCACCGCGCACGCCGAAGTCATCGCCCTGCGAGCGGCAGCGGCATCCGTCGGTTCGTGGAATCTCGCCGGCTGCACCCTGGTCGTGACCCTCGAACCCTGCCTCATGTGCGCCGGCGCACTGCTGCAGGCGCGCGTCGGGCGGGTCGTCTTCGGGGCGTGGGACGACAAGGCGGGGGCCGCGGGATCGATGTACGACGTGGTGCGCGACCGGCGCCTGCCGTACCGGGCCGAGGTCATCGGGGGAGTGCTCGAGGCGGAGTCATCTGCCCTGCTGCGGCACTTCTTCGACGCTCGGCGCTGACGACTGAGACCGCAGCAGCTGTCGCGAAGCTGGTCCGGCCGCGGCAACGGCGTTCGGTCAGTCGCTCCCCTTGAGCACGATCGCCTCCGTGGTGGGCACGGGGCCGTCGTGGCGCAGGATGTCGGGCTCGAAGTAGATGACGCGTGCGGCCGGCACGGCGGCGCGCACGCGCTCCTCGATCCGGTCGATGTCGGCGGCGACGTCGCCGAGGTGCCGGTCTGCCGCGAAAGCCAGCTTGGCTGCCACGAGAAGCTCGTCGGGGCCGAGGTAGAGGGTCTTGATGTGGATGAGCGTCGCGTCCTCCGGGCCGTCCTCGATGGCGGTGACGATGCGATCCTGGTCGCGCGGACCGGCGCCCTCTCCGACCAGCAGGCTCTTCGTCTCGATGCCCAGCACGATAGCGACGATCACGAGGAGCGTCCCGATCATGAGCGTCCCGACGGCGTCGAACACGCTGTTGCCGGTCAGTGCCGTCAGGCCCACGCCGAGCAGGGCGAAGGCCAGGCCGGTGAGTGCCGCGACATCCTCGAGCAGCACGACGGGCAGCTCGGGCGCCTTGGCGTGGCGCACGAACGCCACCCAGGACTGCCCCTTCGCCCGCACGTGATTGCTCTCCTTGACCGCGGTCCGCAGCGAGAGCGACTCGAGCACGATCGCGATCACGAGCACCGTGAGCGGCACCCAGACGTTCTCGAGCTCGTGGGGATGCGTGAGCTTGTCGACGCCCTCATAGATCGAGAAGAGCCCGCCGACCGAGAACAGGATGATCGAGACGACGAACGCGTACACGTACCGCTCTCGGCCGTAGCCGAACGGATGCTCGACGTCGGCCTTGCGGCGCGCCATGCGTCCGCCGAGCATCAGCAGGAGCTGGTTGCCCGAGTCGGCGAGCGAGTGGATCGCCTCGGCGAGCATGGATGCCGAGCCCGAGACCAAGTACGCGATGAACTTCGCGACGGCGATCCCCATGTTCGCCAGGAACGCCGCGATGATCGCCTTGCCGCCGCCCGATGCACTCATGGGGATGAGTCTACGGATGCCGCGTCGCGCGCCTCGCGCCCCTTGACGAGGGAGTCCCGCCTAGTCCGCAGAGCGCAGGATGATCGCTTCGGTCGGCGGCGCGGGGTCGGCAGACATGCCCACGTAGCCGATCACGACGAGAAGCGCATGGCGGAACTCTGCCGGGCGCTCGAGGTGGGGCGTATGGCCGACGCCCTCGAGTGCGAGTTCGGTCACCGCGCCGCCGCGCTCCGCATAGACGCCGAGCACATCGCGCATCTGCGAGACCATCTCCTGCGCGGGCGCCACCTCGGCTCCCGGCCAGTCCGGGACGATTCCCAACGCACCGAGGTGGTTGAAGTCGTAGAAGGACGCGTCCGAGATGATCGCGTCGACCGTGCCCTGGATCCACAGAATCGGCGGCTTGTGCGCGAGATCCGTGATCCCCGAGACGTTGAAGTATCGGGGCGTGAGGGCGTTGAGGACTCCCACCGTGCCCGCCGCGAAACCAGGCCAGTTGCGGCTCGGCACCGAGTCCCCGGGATAGTTGCCCGTCGCCGTCGAGGTCGACAGCATCGACTCGACCCAGACGTCCTCGTGCTCGGTCGTGTAACCCTCGGCGACGTAGCCCGAGCGGAAGACGTTCCGCGGCGACGTCGGCGCCTCGTCGCTCATGTCGTGCGCGATCAGGCGCTCGATGTAGTCGGGGTTCGCGGCGCCGCCCCCGGTGCCGGCATCATCGTCGGTCAGCCGTGTGCCGTCGCGGCGGGTGCCGCCGAATCCGTAGGGTGACACGGGCGACTCGAGCGTGAGGCTCAGCACCGGATGCTCGAGTGCGTACTGCATGATCACGCCAGCACCCATCGACCACCCCACGAAGTGCGCTGTCGGGATGCTGAGCGCCTGGAGCGTCTCGAACACGTCGTCGCTGAAGTCGCGCGCCCCTCGAGTGGCATCGATCGGGGCGTGCTCCGTGCCGCCGTAGCCACGCAGGTCGATCGCGATGGCCCGCAGCTCGCCGGGCAGGTCCTGCATCAGTTCCTGCCAGAACAGCGAAGACGAGCCGTTTCCGTGGATGAAGACGACGGTGCGCTCGGGAGGCGTCGCGGCGTCATCAGCCTGCCGCTCGAGGATGTTGACGACGAGTCGAGACGTCTCGATGGTCCGGGATGTGATGCCGTCGAACAGGGTCATTGCGAGTCCTCCACTGTCGCCGAGAGCGGCGAGCAGCCCCCGTGCTGCCTCGACTATAGCCCCGCGTCCGAGAGCCTGTGATCGATCAGCGTGCGTGCGACCAGGGCGTCGCAGAGCGGGTGACGGATGCCTGATTCCGCCGTCGTGTCGACGGGTCGAGCGCCGCCGGCATCACTCCGCTGCGGGCGCCTCGCCCATGTCGTGCGGAGCCTCGCCCAGGTACATCGCGGCCGTCGCGGCAGCCGCACGGGCGGCCACCTCAGGGTCCGCCCCATCGGCGACATGGGCGCCCTCCCATTCCTTCGCCGAGGCCCGGGTGAAGGACTTCCCCTCGTCGGACATCATCCAGGCGAGACCCTCCTCCGGCGTCGGGCCGTCGACCGCCGACCCCAGGTGAAGGGCGAGGCCGAGCAGGCCCGAGTCCCACCCGATCCCGGTGGCCGCAGGGCCGAACTGCTCCCACATGTCGTCGGGGACGTCCGCGGTGGGCGCGACGTGCTCCAGTTCGAGGCGCGTGCTCTCGTCACCGGTCGCCGTCAGCCGGACCGTGATCCAGGTGACGTTCCCGCCGAACTCCCACGACGCGTGATAGCTGGCAACGCCGCCTGCCGGCGGGTGGCACTCGCGCACCACGCCCCCGGCATTTCCCTCGAGCTGATACCGGCCGCCCACCCGCAGGTCGCCGGTGATGGGCAGGAACCATCGTCCGACACGCTCGGTGGCGACGGCATCCCACGCCTCTTCGATCGTGGCCGGGTACTCCTGCGCGAGCCGCTGCACGCGGACGGCCTGACCGTGGCGCTCACTCGACTCGACGCCGCGTTCGACCGCCGCAATCTGCGCATTCACATCGACCATCGTGTGTTCTCCTCTGTCTTCTCGGCAGGGCCGTCGGGATCGACGGCCGCATCTTGTCGGGTGACGGTCCCCATGCCCTCTTCACCCGCGGCTGGCGCCGCGCGCCGAGCCTCGGGGCGCGTGGGCCCGGCCGGGGCATCCGTCGTCGCGTCTGCCGGGGTCTTCTCGGCCGCAGCCCGCCGGGCACGGCGTCCTCGGGCGAGCTCGGTCGCGAGCGCGTCGAGGTGCGGCTGCCAGAACCGCCGGAACGGATCGAACCACTCGTCGGCTGCCTGCAGCGGAGCGGGGTTCACCGCATAGAGCCGGCGGGTGCCCTCGGGGCGTACGGTGGCGAAACCCGCCTCGCGGAGCACGCGCAGGTGCTGCGAGACGGCGGGCTGCGAGATGCGGAACTCGCCGGTGACGATCCCGCCGATCTCGCCCGCGCTGCGCTCGCCGTCGGCGAGCAGCTCCACGATCCTGCGGCGGACCGGGTCTCCGAGGATGTCAAGCGCGTGCACGGGGCCATTATTGCGCCAAAGCTTATATAAGTCAATGCGCAACCAATGCGGCTCCACGTTCACGGAGCACTCCTAGGATGGCCAGCATGCCAGAGACCCTTCCTTCACTCGCGTTCCTCGGGGCCGGCTCGATGGGCGGCGCGATCCTCCGCGGCCTGGTGCGCTCCGGCCTTGCCGCCGGCGGCATCGCAGCGACAAACCGCACCTCGGCCAAGGCTGTTGAACTGGCCGACCTCCCGGGCGTGAGGTCGATCGCGCTGGAGCAGGAGCCGAGAGGAAATGTGGATGCCGCGGCCGCGGCAGACATCGTGCTCATCGGCGTGAAGCCGGTGATGGTGCCCGACCTGCTGCGTGAGATCGCTCCGCACCTGCGTCCTGGCACCGTCGTGGTGAGTCTCGCGGCAGGCGTCACGATCGCGACGTTCGAGGGCATTCTGGGCACCGGCTTCCCCGTGCTGCGCTCGATGCCGAACACTCCTGCCCTCGTGGGCAAGGCGGTGACCGGCCTCGCGGCGGGCACCGCGGCCACGGCCGACGACATCGCGGTGGTCCGCCGCCTCTTCGAGACGGTCGGCACCGTGGTCGAGGTGCAGGAGGATCGCATCGACGCGCTCTCGACGATCTCGGGTTCGGGTCCGGCTTACGTCTATCTCCTCATCGAGGAGCTCACGGAGGCTGCCGTCGGCAAGGGGTTCAGCGAGGAGCAGGCGCGGCTCATGGCCGAGCAGACCTTCATCGGCGCTGCAGCCCTGCTCGAGGCATCCGGTGACGATCCAGCCGAGCTTCGCCGGCGCGTCACCAGTCCGAAGGGCACCACCGAGCGCGCGATCGCGGTCCTGCAGGGTGCGCATCTCGCCGGACTGTTCGCCGAGGCGACGGATGCCGCCCTCGCTCGCGCGAGGGAGCTCGCGGAGGGAGCGTAGGCGACCCCCGCGAGCGACGGTCACTGAGTAGCCGCGAAGCCGCGTATCGAAGTGTGGCGGAGGGAGCGTAGGCGACGCCCGCCAGCGACGGTCACTGAGCAGCCGCGAAGCCGCGTATCGAAGTGTGGCGGAGGGAGCGTCGCCGGGGCAGGGAACTCTGCGCGGATCATCCTGCCGGGGCGAAAGGGTGACGCGATCAGGGCGTGCCGCGGGCGTAGAGTCCGATCATGACGCTCGGCAGGCTCAACTCGGCGCGAGCTCGCGTACGCCGGGTGCGGCCGGCCCGAAGCGTGGTCGGCGCCTTCGCCGTCGCCACGCTGCTGGGTACGGGGCTGCTCATGCTCCCCATCTCGTCCCGCTCCGGCTCCATGACGAACTTCTTCGACGCGCTGTTCACCGCGACGTCGGCCGTCTGCGTCACCGGTCTGACCGTCGTGGACACCGCGACGCACTGGAACGGGTTCGGACAGGTCGTCATCATGCTGCTCATCCAGATCGGCGGATTCGGGATCATGATCTCGGCCGGCATGATCGGTCTGCTGCTGGCGCGCAAGATGAGCGTTGCCGGTCGGCTCACGGCAGCAGCAGAGGCCAATGCCATGGGGCTCGACGACGTCCGCGGCCTCCTTCGCAGCATCCTCATCGGCTCCCTGGTGATCGAGGCGGTGACGTTCGCGCTGCTGGTTCCGCGCTTCGCGCTCGGGTACGGCTACGACCTCGGCAGCGCGGCGTGGAACAGCCTGTTCCTGTCGGTGTCGTCATTCAACAACGCGGGCTTCGCGCTCTACAGCGACAATCTGATCGGCTTCGCCGCCGACCCCTTCATCTGCCTGCCGATCTGCGGCGCGGTGATTCTCGGCGGACTCGGATTTCCGGTGCTCAGGCAGCTGCGCAAGGAGTTCCCCCATCCTCTGCGCTGGACGATGAACACGCGTCTGGTGCTGTCCGTCTCCATCGTCCTCCTGCTGATCGGCACGGTGTTCATCACCGTCATCGAATGGTCGAACCCGCGCACGCTCGGCGCCTACGACCCTGCCGCCCGCGTGCTGATCGGCTTCTTCCACTCGGTGCAGACCCGCACGGCGGGCTTCAACTCGGTCGACATCGGCCAGATGCACGACGAGACCTGGGTCGGCATGGACGTCCTCATGTACATCGGCGGCGGCCCCGCCGGCACCGCCGGCGGAATCAAGGTGACGACCTTCGCGGTGCTCCTCTTCATCCTGCTGACCGAGCTGCGTGGCGAGCTGTCGGTGCACATCTTCGGAAAGCGGCTCTCGCGGGCCGTGCACCGCCAGGCCATCTCGGTCGTCCTCCTCTCGATCGCCGTGGTCATGGCCGGGGTGCTCGGGCTCATGTTCATCACCGGCGAGGCCCTCGACAAGGTGCTCTTCGAGGCGGTGTCGGCGTTCGGCACCGTGGGGCTGTCGACCGGGCTGACGACCGGGCTTCCGCCCGCGGCCGAGATGATCCTCGTCCTGCTCATGTTCATCGGCCGGCTCGGCCCGTTGACGATCGGCTCCGCCTTCGCCCTCCGTGACCGACGGATCCTCTACGAATACCCGAAGGAAAGGCCCGCAATTGGCTAGATTCGCACTCTTCGGCGACACCTCCCGGCGGATCGCCGAGGCGGACTCGGTCGCCGTGATCGGCCTCGGGCGGTTCGGAAGCGCGCTCGCCCTCGAGCTGATGGCAGGCGGGACGGAAGTGCTCGGCATCGATGCCAGCGAAGATCTCGTGCAGGCGCACAACGGTCAGCTCACGCAGGTCGTCCGGGCTGATTCGACCAAGGAGGAGGCGCTCCGCCAGCTCGCCGTCAACGAGTTCGACCGCGTCGTGGTGGCGATCGGCGCTGACGTCCAGGCGTCGATCCTCACATGCTCGATCCTGCTCGGCATGAAGATTCCTGTCATCTGGGCGAAGGCGGTCACCGAGCAGCACGGGAGAATCCTCGAGCAGCTCGGGGTCCACCACGTCGTCTACCCGGAGAAGGACATGGGGCGCCGCGTAGCGCACCTCGTCCGCGGCGCCGCCATCGACTATCTCGAGATCGAGCCGGGCTACGCGCTTGCGAAGATCCAGGCTCCCGCCAGCATCCGGGACGTGCCGCTCGGCAAGACGGCCCTTCGACAGATGCACGGGGTGACGGTCACCGCGTTCCGCCACGGGAGCGGGACGTGGCGGAACGCCGACAACGACACGGTCCTTTCAGAGGGAGACCTCGCGATCATCGTCGGACCCACCACCCGGGTCGAGGCGTTCGCCCAGCTCCTCTGACGGACCGGTCCGTTCGGACGACACCGCTGGAGGAGGGCCGGTGCTCTAGCGGTCGAGGCCGGCGAAGCGTTCGATATCGGAGTTGGTGCCCGAGACGATGATCAGGTCGTGGTTGGTCACCACAGTGTTCGCCTCCGCGTACCGGAACGGCTTGCCGGGGCTCTTCACGCCCACGACGGTCACGTTGTACTTCGATCGCACGCCCGATTCGTTCAGCCCGACGCCGCGGATGAACTTCGGCGGGTACATCTTGGCGAGCACGAAGTCGTCGTCGAAGCGGATGAAGTCCAGCATCCGTCCGCTCACGAGGTGCGCGACGCGCTCGCCGGCTTCGCGCTCGGGGTAGATCACGTGGTTGGCGCCCACACGCGCGAGGATCTTGCCGTGCGACTGGGAGACCGCCTTCGCCCAGATCTGGGGGACCTTGAGGTCGACCAGGTTGGCGGTGATGAGGACGGATGCCTCGATCGACGAGCCGACCGCGACGACGGCGACCTGGAAGTCCTGCGCGCCGATCTGCTTGAGGGCGTCGATGTTCTTGGCATCGGCCTGCACGGTGTGGGTGACGCGCTCGGACCACTTCTGCACGAGCTCCAGGCTGTCGTCGATCGCGAGCACCTCGCGGTCTAGGCGGTCCAGCTCGCCTGCGCAGGCGGCGCCGAACCTGCCCAATCCGATCACCAGGACGGGTGCATCCCCGCGGATCTGCTCAACCAACGATCGGCCTTTCCACTGGCAGCGAGTAGAGCTGCGAACGGGATGTCGCGGCCACGGCCGCGGCGAGAGTCACTGTACCAATGCGTCCCATGAACATCGTCAGGGCCATGATGTAGACCGCCGAGTCGGGCAGGTCTGAGGTGAGACCCGTCGAGAGGCCCACGGTCGCGAAGCCCGAGATGACATCGAACAGCACGTCCTCGACCGGTGCCAGCGTGATGTGGGTGATGGTGATCGTCGAGAGAGCGACGATCGTCGCTCCCCATGCGACGACCGAGAGCGCCACGCGCTGGACATCGCTCGGGATGCGGCGACCGAACGCCTGCACGGACTGGCGGCCCTTCGCTTCGGACCACACCGCGAGAGCCAGCACCGCCAGCGTCGTCACCTTGATGCCTCCGGCCGTCGACGCGGATCCGCCGCCCACGAACATGAGCATCGCGCCGACGACGAGCGTCGAACCATGGACGTCGCCGATGTCAATCACCGAGAACCCACCCGAACGGGTCATGGCCGAGAGGAAGAACGACTGGAAGATCGTGTCCCACGCGTTCATGCTCCCGAAGGTGAGGGGATTGGCGTACTCGAGGCTGAGGAAGGCCGCGGCACCGGCGAAGAACAGCAGCACCGTGGTGATGAGCGTGAGCTTGGCGTGCAGCGACCACTGCCGCACGTGCCACTGGTTCTTCCAGAGCGTGTAGATGACGGGGAATCCGATGGAGCCGAGGAAGACACCAGCCATCATCAGCGTCAGGAAGAAGTAGTCCTGCGCAAAGGGCTCGAGTCCCCCCGCGTTCGGGGTGAATCCCGTGTTCGTGAACGCCATGGCGGAGTAGTACGGCGCCTCCCACAGAGCCGTGAGCGGATGGACGCCCCCGATGATGAGGGACGGGTACATCAGGACCGCCAGCACCGCTTCGATGATGAGTGTCGAGAGGGCGACGGTGCGCAGCAGCACACCGACCTCGCCCAGCCGTACGGTCTGACCCTCGTTGACCGGTCCGCCGTGCGCGCGCATGGGGTTGGTGTCGCCCGCGGCGATGAGCTTGGCGCGCAGGCCCAGGCGCTTCGAGATGATCAGCCCGAGGATCGACGCCAGCGTGAGGACGCCCAGCGCGCCGACGTTGACGCCGACGTAGATGACCGCCAGGCCGAACGGCGACCAGTAGGTGCCCATGTCGACGGTCGAGAGCCCCGTGACGCAGATGGTCGACACGGCGGTGAAGAGGGCGTCGGCGAAGGGCGGCCTGTTGCCGGATGCCGTCGCCGCCGGCATCCACAGCAGCAGAGTGAAGAGCGTGATGAGCGCCGCGAAGATGAGGACCGCGAAGCGGGCGGGGGAAGACGTGGTCAGCGACCGCATGTCGTCGTAGAACCGCTTGAAGAACCGCCGGATCCCGAAGCGGGAGAACGGGCTGACGGGATCCGCCGCCATTCGATGCCCCCTTGTCGATTCGCCTCGCTCGGCCGCGGCAATCGCTCTCGCGTGCCCAAACCTCAGTCATGGTATCCCGTGGGGGTCGCGGCTAGTCTGTCGGCATGGCGGACATCTTCGACGTGATAGCGGACGGCACACGGCGCGAGATCCTGCAGCTCCTGCTCTCACGCTCGGCCGACGGCGAGCGCGGCACGAGCGTCTCCCAGATCGTCCATGAGCTGGGCGTCAGCCAGCCGACGGTGTCGAAGCACCTCAAGGTCCTGCGCGAGGCGTCCCTCGTCTCGGTGCGCGAGGAAGGTCAGCACCGGTACTACAGCCTGTCGCCCGCCCCCCTTGACGAGATCGACGACTGGCTCGTGCCCTTCCTCGTCGACGACGACGACGATTTCGACTACTCGCCTTCCTCTCCCGTGCTCACCGACTCCGCCGCGCACGCGGCCGAGGTCGTCGGTCGAGCGGCGGCATCCGCCAAGCACGCCGTCACCAACGCCTTCAAAAAGCTTCCCGGGCGCTGAKGCCGCTCCGCGCACGCCTGGCCGCGGTGGCCGCCTCGCGACCGGTGATGTCAGGAGTCCGGCTGTTCCTCGCCGTCGGACTGCCCGGGGTGATGGCGCTCGTCCCAGTGGGGCGCACCGGGCTCGCCGGGATACATGTGCCCCTGCGGGGACCACATCGCCCCATGATGAGCCCCGACCCACCACCCGACGGCAGCGCCGCCGGCGAACGTCATGCCGAGCAGGAGCATGCCGCCGAGGATGATGCCGATGATGGCGCCGGCGTGCATGCGCCGGGCATGTGGGGGAGCGGGATGCTGCGCCCAAGCCTCCGGCGGCACCGGTCCCTCTGTTCCCGGGTGATGGGGCGGGCCGTACGGCTGCGACGGCCCGGGAGGGTGCTGTGCGCTCATGCGGCCAGTGGATCCCACCCGGCCGTGCACAACGAAAGAGCAAGCTATGCATCCGCTGGAGATCCACCCGACTGTGGCGGCGGCATCGTCCCAGCGGCCACACAGGCAACATCTGTTTACAGGCGTCGCGCGCCGGCCCTAGAGTGTCCCCATCACAGGCGTCGAGGCGAGGGCGGGACAATGACGGAACTGCCGAACGTCCGCTTCCTGACGGTGGCCGAAGTCGCCGACATCATGCGCGTCTCCAAGATGACGGTCTACCGGCTCGTGCACTCCGGCGAACTGCCCGCGGTGCGCTTCGGACGCAGCTATCGCGTCCCCGAATCAGCCGTCACCGATGCCCTGCAAAGGCCGGTCGCCGACGTCGGCTAGACTGATACGAGGCATTTTTCCGTAATTGCCGGTTCCCGGGCGCGCCAACGCGCGTCCAGACCCTGACGTAGTGAGGTTTTCCGTGGGTTCTGTCATCAAGAAGCGCCGCAAGCGCATGGCGAAGAAGAAGCACCGCAAGCTGCTTCGCAAGACTCGCCACCAGCGCCGTAACAAGAAGTAAGCGGCTAGAACACCAAGCGCCTGTCCCTGGACGGGCGCTTCGTGTTCCCCCCGCCGAACCTCCGATTCCCGAGGATTCCATGCAGTCGATCACCGTTCACGAGCTGCGCGCTCGTGAGGACACCCCGCTCATCGATGTGCGAGAGCGCGACGAGTTCGCGGCCGGGCACGTTCCGGGAGCGGTCAACCTGCCGATGTCGTCGCTCGGCGATCACCTCGACGAGCTCCCCGACGGCGCGTTCGACGTGATCTGCCAGATCGGCGGGCGTTCGGCCCGTGTCGTGCAGGCGCTCGAGGCGCGCGGCTTCGACGCGACGAACGTCGATGGCGGTACAGGCGAGTGGGCGGCCTCCGGCTACCCGATCGAGCGCTGAACCCCGGCTGATCGCGCCGCTCGTACGATGATCTGGTGACCACCCTCACCCTCATCGGAAAGCCGGACTGCCACCTCTGCGACGTCGCTCGCGAGATCGTCGACCTGGTCGTCGCGGAGTTTCCCGAGGACAGCGTTGTGGTGCAGGAGCGTTCGATCGCCGATGATCCGGCCCTCTACGAGCTGTGGTGGGAGAAGATCCCCGTCGTGCTCATCGACGAACGTCTGCACGGCCACTGGCGGGTGTCGGCGGAGCGGCTCCGGGCCGCGCTGACAGCCGCAGAGGCCTGACCGGTTGCCGACGGCTCGGCCCGTCCAGAACCGGCGAACCCGAGCCGTCATGCGCGGCATCCGGTCGCTTGCCCACCTCACCGAAATCGGACGAGTTCGCCGAAATCGGGTCGGTGGCAGCATCCGATCCGAATTCCGTGGAATGGTCCCAACAGGGGGAGGGGCCTCGCCGCACCCGTGCCTTCCGGCTGCTACCCCCGGCGGTGGCTCACCGACCTGAGGGCGGCGTCACGGGGCGAGGCGCGTGGGGCCTCTGAAGAGATAGGTGACCTCGCGGATGGACGACTCGCCGAGCAGCAGCATGAGAACGCGCGCGAGGCCCATGCCGAACCCGCCGTGCGGCGGGGCGCCGTATCGGAAGAAGTCGAAGTAGAAGTCGAGGTGCTCGGGCTCGAGCCCCTTCTCGCGGGCCTGCTCGATCAGCACGTCGACGCGGTGCTCGYGCTGAGCGCCGGTCGTGATCTCGACTCCCTTGAAGAGCAGGTCGTAGCTCTTGGTGAGCCCGGTCTCTTCGTTGCGCATGTGGTAGAAGGCGCGGATCTCGGGGTGGTAGTCGGTGATGAACACGAACTGGTGGCCGTACGTCTCTTCGACGTGAGCCGAGATCTGGCGCTCGCCCTCGGGGTCGAGGTCGCCGTCGGTGCGGGGCACCTCGTAGCCGCGAGCCTTCACGATCTCGAGCGCCTCCGCGAGGGGGATGCGCGGGAACGGGATGCTGGGCACCTGCACTTCGAGACCGAACAGCTCCTCGATCTCGGCGCCGTGCTTCTCCTTCACCGCGGCGATGGCGGTGGCGAGCAGCTCCTCCTGCATCGAGGCGACGTCCTCGTGTGAGTCGATCCAGCTGATCTCGGCGTCGATGCTCGTGAACTCCGTCGCGTGACGCGAGGTGAACGAGGGGTCTGCGCGGAACGCCGGCGCGATCTCGAAGATCTTGCCGAAGCCGGCGACCTGCGCCATCTGCTTGAAGAACTGCGGCGACTGCGCGAGGTACGCGGTCTGGTCGCCGAAGTACTCGAGGGCGAACAGCTCGGCATTGGACTCCGACGCGCTCGCCATGAGCTTGGGGGAGTGCACCTCGATGTAGTCGCGCTCAATCCAGTACGACCGCATCGCGTGCTCGAGGGTCGTCTGCACGCGGAAGATGAGGTTGTTGCGGCGCTGACGCAGGTCGAGGAAGCGCCAGTCCATGCGCTTGTCCTGACCGCTGTCGGCGGCGATCGGGGTCTCCGCCAGTGCGGCGCCCGCGATGTCGAGCGACCCGATCTTGATCTCGACCCCGCCGAGCTTCACGCGTTCGTCGTGCTTGAGCTGACCCTGCACCGTCAGGAAGGTGCCGGTCGAGAGGGCCGAGATCGTCTCGGTGAGCGCAAGCGCTGCCGCCGCCTGCTCATCGGCGTCTTCGGCGAGTTCGCGCGTCGCCGGGTTCACCAGCTGCACCGCGCCCGTCTCGTCGCGAAGGATGACGAACTGCACCTTCTTCTGATCGCGGACGGTCTCGACCCATCCGGAGACGGTGACGAGACCGTCGGGAAGACCGTTGAGCTGTTGGACGAGTACGCGTTCAGTCACGAGGGACCAGTCTACGTTGAGCGATTCGGAGGCATTCTTCATGGCATCCGCGGTGCCCCTCGGCCCCCTCGAGCGGAGGGCACGCTCAGGCTGCCMACAGATCGAGCCGCCGTAGACTGGAGGCGTGCCCGCCGATCGCCTCCATCTCGTGCGCCACGGAGAGGTCGACAATCCTCGCCGCGTGCTCTACGGCCGGTTGCCCGGCTACGGACTGAGCGCCGACGGTCGCCGCATGGCGCAGCAGGCCGCGGACTACGTCGCAAGCCTCGAGCGCCCCGTGTCAGCGCTGGTGTCGTCGCCCTTGCAGCGCACCCGAGAGTCCGCGGAGCCGTTCGTCGCGAGGTTCGGCCACGAGCTCGTCATCGACGAGCGGGTCATCGAGCCGACCAACCGCTTCGAGGGCCGTCGGATGGACCGCGCCCTGATGAACCCCTGGAACTGGCGCCTGCTCACGCAACCCGCCCTCCCCAGCTGGGGGGAGCCGTACACGCAGATCGTGGCGCGCATGGACGGCGCGATGCGGGATGCCTGGGACTCGGCGCCCTCGGGCGATGTCGTGATCGTCTCGCACCAGCTGCCCATCTGGATCACCCACCTCGCGGTCGCGGGCCTGGAGTCGCGCCACGACCCGCGCCGCCGCCGGTGTGCGCTGTCGAGCGTGACCAGCTTCGAGCTGCGAGACGGGCACTGGGCCGAGGTCAGCTACGCCGAGCCGGCGTCGACCGCGGGCGCCGTCGACGTGGGGGCCGTGTGACCCGTCTTCCCGGCCGCTTCGCGGCCACGCCGAAAGCCTCCCGCGCGCTGCGGGCCGCGGCATCCGTCGTCGCCCTCGGGGTACTCGTCTCGGGACTTGCGGCGTGCTCGAACGACCCGCTCGCCGAGCAGTACCGCGCCGGCGACAGCAAGGGCTTCATCGCCGGGGACTCCCGCGTCGTCGAGATCGCCGAAGCCGATCGCGGCGAGCCCGTGGTGTTCACGGGTGCGACCGAGACGGGCGAGACGGTCGCGAGCGCCGACTATGCGGGCGGGGTGCTGGTGGTCAACTTCTGGTACGCCGCATGCGGCCCGTGCCGAGCAGAGGCTCCTGAGCTCGAAGCGGCCTCCGCGAGCTTCGACGGTCAGGACGTCGCGTTCCTCGGTGTGAATACGAGCGACTCCCCGGATGCCGCTGCCGCCTTCGCGGAGAACTACGGCGTCACCTATCCCAGCCTCATCGCCGCCGAGGACGGAGCCATCAAACTCGCCTTCGCCGAGCGGACTCCCATCAATGCGACTCCGACGACGCTCGTGATCGACAAGGAGGGCCGGGTCGCCGCGCGCATCATCGGGCAGCTCCTGGATGCCTCGATCCTCGAGACGCTCGTGCGCGAGACGCTGGACGAGTCGTGACGATCGACGCCGTGATGGCGGGCGGGGCGCTGTGGGTGGCGATCCCCATCGCGATCCTCGCCGGGCTCCTCTCGTTCCTCTCGCCGTGCGTGCTGCCGCTCGTGCCCGGATACCTCGGGTTCATCGGCGGCGCCGTGGCGCCTCGGCCTGTCGCTCCGCGTGCGGCGCGTCGGGCGAAAGGCCGTACGTCGGAGGAATCCGCCGGATCCGGCCGACTTCCGGCCGATTCTCCGACCAACGTGATGACCGGAGCGACGGATGCCGAGGCCGCCGCCGCGCTCGAATCCCCCACGCGCAGCAGGCTGCTGCTCGGAGTTCTCCTGTTCATCGCGGGCTTCACGATCGTGTTCATGGCCGTCACGATCCTGGGCGGCACCCTCGGGCAGTTCTTCCTGGCGTACAACGAGGCCATCACGCGGATCCTGGGCATCGTCGTGATCATCCTCGGGCTCGTGTTCATCGGCGTCTTCGGCTTCGCGCAGAAGACGGTGCACCCACACGTGCAGAGCAACATGGGGCTCATCGGCGCCCCGCTACTCGGCGTCGCGCTCGGGATCGGCTGGACGCCCTGCATCGGCCCGACCCTCGCGGCGATCCTCTCCGTCTCGTGGAACCTGGGCGACCCCGGGAGGGCCGCGCTCCTCGGGCTGGCCTACTCGCTGGGGCTCGGCATCCCGTTCATCCTGCTGACCCTCGGCTTCGGCTGGGCGACGAGCTCGGTCGCGTTCCTGCGGCGCCACATCCGCGCGGTCAACGTCATCGGCGGCGTCCTGCTGATCGCCCTCGGCGTGCTCATGGTGACCGGAGTCTGGAGCGCGATGATGACGCAGCTGCAGGGGGTGTTCACGAGTGTCCCGCTCCCGCTCTGAGTCCACGGCGCCATCGCCCGACGCCGTGGGGGCCAGCGATGCCGACGTGAGCGACCCGCTGCGACCGGCCGATCACGCCGACAGTGCGGCGTCGGGCGATATCGTCCAGCCCGCACTCGGCCCGGTCGGGTGGATCCGCTGGGGCTGGCGCCAGCTCACCAGCATGCGGACCGCGCTCGTCCTCCTCCTGCTGCTGGCCATCGCCGCCGTCCCGGGGTCGATCGTCCCGCAGCGGACGGCCGACCCCAACGGCGTCACGCAGTACTTCGCCGACCACCCCGATCTCGCGCCGATCCTGGAGAACCTGCAGCTCTTCGACGTCTACTCGTCGGCCTGGTTCTCGGCGATCTACATCCTGCTGTTCGTCTCGCTCATCGGCTGCGTCATCCCGCGGACCCAGCACCACTGGAAGGCGCTCCGCGCGCGCCCGCCCCGGACGCCCGCCCGCCTCGGCCGGCTGGACGACCATCGCGAGTCGATCGTCGAGCTGAGCCCGAACGGCGTCGAGCCTGCGGATGCCGCGGCTGCAGCATCCGTCGCCATCGGGTTGGCCGTGGATCAGCTGAAGCGCGCGGGGTACCGGGTCGAGCGTTACGACTCGGGCGCGACCCTGTCGGTCTCGGCGGAGCGCGGGTACTTGCGCGAGACGGGCAACCTCGTCTTCCACGCGGCGCTGGTCGGCGTGCTGTTGGCCGTCGGCATCGGCGGCGGATTCACCTATACGGGGCAGACGGTCATCATCGAGGGGCGCACGTTCGTCAACACGATGCTGGACTACTCGTCGTTCAACCCGGGCCGGTTCGTCGACGAGGAGCGCCTGACGCCCTACTCGCTCACCCTCGACGACTTCGAAGTGACGTATGTGCCGTCCGGCGAACGGGGCGCCGGGCAGGCGGGCGACTTCGTCGCGCACCTCACCACCCAGTTCCCCGAGCAGCAGCCCGGCGAGGGGGCGGTACGGGTCAACCACCCGCTCGACATCGCGGGCGACAGGGTGTACCTCATGGGCAACGGCTACGCGCCGACCATCACGATCCGCAACGCCGACGGAGACGTCGTGTTCGACGAGTCCGTGCCCTTCCTGCCGCAGGACACCAATATGACGTCGCTCGGCGTGGTCAAGGTCACCGACGGGCTGCCCGAGCAGCTCGGCATGATCGGGTTCTTCTATCCGACCCAGGCTCCGCTCGACAGCGGCGCCTTCACCTCCGCCTATCCCGCGCTGATCAACCCGGTGCTGACCCTCAACGTCTACGAGGGCGACCTCGGGATCGACGACGGGACCCCCCGCTCCGTCTACACGCTCGACCCGACCGACATGACGCAGCTCACCGGCGGCAAGACGGGCGTCGAATCGATCGAGCTCGCCCCCGGCGACACCCAGGACCTGCCGAACGGGCTCGGCACGATCACCTTCCAGGACGAGTCCGCCGGCGGCGCTGAGGGGTACGACGGGGCGGTCAAGCGCTACGTCTCTCTGTCGCTGCACCGCGACATCGCGGCGCCCTGGGTGCTCGGGTTCGCGATCCTGTCGCTCACCGGACTTCTCGCGGCGCTCTTCGTGCCGCGGCGCCGGATGTGGGTCAAGGTCACACCCGACGGGCACACCCTGCGTCTCGAGTACGCCGGCCTCGCTCGAGGCGAGGACCCCATGCTCGGTTCCGCTGTCGATCAGGTCATGCGCAAGCACGGCGAGGCTGTGGACCAGTCGCTGCGCCGCGCGGACGCCTGAGCACGGCCCGTACACTGGAAGCCATGCCCGCCACGCTCGATTCCGTGTCTGTACTGCTGGTATGGACGGCGATCGCGGTGTACGCACTGGCCTTCATCGCGTATGCCGTCGACCTCGCGAAGCGCGGGGAGCTGGCCGCCGAGGCCCAGGATCGGGCCCAGGCTCGCGACCGGCAGCTCGTCGGCGCCGTGGTGGGGGCATCCGGAGCATCTCCGCGAGAGGCCTCTCTCGACCGGATGAAGGTCGAACAGGCCGCCGCAGACGCCGCGGTCGAAGCGGCTCCGCGCGATCGGCAGCGCAACCTGTGGGCGCGTATCGGCACGTCGCTGACGGTGCTCGCGTTCCTCTTCCACTTCGGCGGAACCCTCACCCGGGGCATCGCCGCCGGCCGGGTCCCCTGGTCCAACATGTACGAGTTCTCGCTCATGGGAACGCTCCTCATCGTGGCCGTCTACCTGGTGGTGCTTCTCCGGTATGACCTGCGATTCCTCGGCTCACTCATCACGGGCATGGTCGTGCTGCTCCTGGGCGGGGCGACGCTGGGGTTCTACACCGAGATCGTGCCGCTCGCCGACCCGCTGAAGTCCATCTGGCTCGTCATCCACGTCTTCGTCGCCTCTCTCGCCACGGCCCTGTTCGCCCTCGCCTTCGGGCTCTCGGTGTTGCAGCTCATGCAGGTGCGACGTGAGCGAAAAGCGCTGGCACAGGATGCCGCTGCCTCCATCGGGAAGGGCGGCCCGGGCTTCCTCCGGACACTTCCGACGGCCGACAAGCTCGAGTCGCTGGCCTACCGATTCGCGATCCTCGGCTTCATCTTCTGGACGTTCACTTTGATCGCCGGGTCGATCTGGGCGAACGACGCATGGGGCCGCTACTGGGGCTTCGACACGAAGGAAGTCTGGACCTTCGTGATCTGGGTGCTGTACGCCGGCTACATCCACGCGCGGGCCACCCGAGGCTGGCGAGGGAGCCGCTCGGCATGGCTCTCGATCATCGGTTTCTCCGCCGTCATGTTCAACTTCACCATCGTGAACATGTTCTTCAAAGGACTTCACGTCTACAGCGGACTGAGCTGATCCGCGTCACTAAGCCGGAGTGACCGGGTGTTCTTCAGTGAAGACCAGTCCATGCCTCCCTCGGTATGGGTGCGTGTCGGCGATCCGTTGCGAAGCACGCTCTTGACGCGGCGATCGGCGCGGGTCTAGCTTCAGGCCCGAAGTCCGAAGAGCCGCAGGGGCTGCGGATTCTTCACAGGGAACGCTGGAGATATCGGGACCACCGCTACTCGCGCTGGGCCTGCAGCGCTGCCGTCCGGGCTGACGACAGGCGTGAAATGGCAACTGACGAGGGACTGAGGCGCTCGTGGAGCGCCGCGTTCCGTGCGATCGCGGCCACCACCGCGCTTGCCGTCGGCCTCACGCTCACGGCTCCGGCCGCCGCAGGAGCCGCCTCCGTCGCTCCGGTCGCCCCCTTGCGCGCCGCGGAAAACCCTGGTCAGCTCACTGATCTCCCGGTCAGCGTTGACGGCTTGGGCGCTCCGGCCGGGGCAGAAGTGGTCGGGTCGCCGGCCTTCCTCGACGTCCGGCCGTTCGATGTCACCGCAGACCCCGCGGCGGAGCCCGCGCCTGACCCGGCTCCCGTCGCAGAGCCCGCGCCTGAGCCTCCTGCGCCGGCGCCTGCCGCTCCCGCGCCAGAGCCGGCGCCTGCGGAACCGGCTGTGGTACCGCCGCCTGCGGAACCCGCTCCGGCCGAACCGGCCGCAGTCGAGCCCGCGCCCGTCGACGCTGCGGTCCCCGCGGCTGACCCGGCCGCGCCCGCCGACGCGGCGCCCGCAGAGCAGCCCTCCGAAACTCCGGTCAGCGAAGTCGCGGCACCTGTCGCCCCCGCGCCCTGGTTCCTCGTCATGTCGGGGAACGCGGCATCCCTCGTCTTCAACGGCGACGGCACGGTCACCTTCCAGGGCCAGACCCGGCCGCTCTCCGAGATCTCGGAGATCCGTGTCACCGGCACCGGCGGCGACGACACGTTCACCATCGACTTCAACGGCACCGACCCGGGCATCACGATCGGATTCGACGGGGCCGCCGGGTTCGACACGCTCGCAACGAAGCGCAGTGTCGGCGGGTTCCAGTCGACCGCCATCGACGGCTCGTCGGGGCGGATCCTCTTCGGCGCAACGACCGTCGAGTATGCCGGTATCGAGCCGACGCTGATCGACAACAGCGGTGTCGACAACGTGAATCCCACATTGGCGATGGATGACGCAGCTTTCACCCTCGGCGCGGGCGACGACGACGCTGTGCTCGAAGTCGATCCGAACAACGCGCTCCTGCTTCGTCTCCGCAGCCTGAACGCCGGTTTCGAAGACACCACCTTCTCGGCGCCGAGCGGCACCGGCACTCTGAGCCTCTCCGGCGGCGCCGGAAACGACAGGCTGACCATTCAGGGCACGATCAACCTCGGCATCGCGGCGTTCATCGCCGCGTTCGAGCGGATCCTCGTGGATGGCGCGACGATCAACGCCGGGTCGGTCACACTCAACGCGGCGCAGTCCAATACCGACGGGATCCCATTCAACGTCGCCCAGTGCACCGACTTCGACGACTTCAGCGTCGTCAGCTGCCTCGACCACGACGCGACTGCCGAGGTCATCGTCGACGGCGGCACGATCAACGCGGGTGACATCGCCCTCACCGCGACAGCGACCGTGATCCCCGACGCCTCCGCGGCGACCGCCTACGCCGTCCTCGTCAACTCGACGGCGACGGTCGATGTGCGTGGTGCGTCGCACCTCAACGCGACCGGCAACCTGACGATGACGGCGAGCTCGGTCGTCGGGCCCTTCACGCTGAACAAGCGCTACGGCGATGCCGCGATCATCAGCTCGGACGCCACGGCGACGGTCGGCGACAGTTCCGTCCTCGACGTCCACGGCACGGCGACGATCAGCGCGACCTCGACGGTGACCGCGAGTGCGATCCCGCAGACGGCCAACCCCAATGACGCGCCGAGGCAGTTCGACGCTGCCGTGGCGGTCCTGACCGTCGACTCCGATGTCGTGAGCAAGATCACGGGCCAGGCCACCGCATCCGTCACCGGAGCGCTCGGGATCTCTGCGGCGAACGTGGCAACCCTCGTCGCCAACGCCGACGCGTCGGGTGAGTCCAGTGGTGCCGGCATCGCGGTCGTGTACCTCAACCAGACGACCGACGCCGCCATCGAGAACACGGACCCGAGTGGTGTGACTGCGGCCTCGCTCGCGATCCTCGCCGACCAGAGTTCGACGGTGACCGCCTCCTCCAAAGCCGGATCTGACGGAGCCTCGGGGCAGAACAACAAGAGCCCGAATGCTCCCAGCCGCGCCAACGGACAGGCGGCGAACGACGACGGCACGCAGACGTCGATCGCCGGCGCACTCGGGCTCTCCATCCTCGACATCGACACCCACGCTCGCGTCCAGAACGCCACAGTAACGACGACCGGGGGAGCCCAGTCGATCACGTCGAAGTCGAAGAACACCGTCGCCTCGACGGGTGACGGCGGCACCACGGCGGGAAGCGCGACGGGCGTCGGCGTCGGCGTCGCGATCAACATCGTCACCCTCCTGACCGAGGCCTTCGTCCAGGCTGCGCACCTCGTGGCCGGAGGCGGAGTGACTGTCGAGGCAGACGCCCCGGACGCGAGCGACTCGTCCTTCACCGCGACATCCATCTCGGGCGCGGGCGGCGGCGGATCCTTCAGCGGCGCCGGATCGCTCGCGCTCGACAAGATCACCTCGCACACATCAGCACGAGTCGCGGGCACGGGAAGCACGTTCGGCGGAGCAGACCTCGCGCTCAAGGCGCGGGGCGACAACAAGAGCCACGCGAAAGCGACCTCCAAGCAGGACGGCACCGGCTCGGTCGGGCTCGGAGCATCGGTGGCACTGAGCCTCATCCGCAACGAGACCTTCGCCGGAGTCGACGCGAATGCCGCAGCGAACGGCATCGACGCCCTCACAATCGAGGCTGTCGGTGTCGACGACGCCACGACCGAGACCGAGGGCGGTGCGGCCGGCGGCACTTCCGCTTCCCTCACCGGCGTCGCGAGCATCGCGATCCACAACGTGCACACGACGGCATCCATCCTCGGCGGCTCCGTACTCGCCACAACGGGTGGCATCTCGGCGAAGGCCGACCAGAGCGCGAAGGCCACCACGAAGGCCGTGGGCGCGACAGAGGCGGGTTCGGGGGCCACGCTGGCGCTCACCATCGCTTTCGCCCTGACGAGTGCCGACCATGTGGCGGAATCCTCCATCGGCGGAAACGTCACCGCGGGCGGCGACGTCTCGTTCACGGCGGAGGGCACCTCGACCACAGCCACCAGCGCAGAGGCGACCTCGAAAGGAGCGCCCGGAGAGTCCGGCGGCAGTGGCAAGGACTCGACCGGCAAGGACGCCAACACCAAGGCCAACGACAAGGCCGGCAACGCCGGCAGTCGCACCTCGGGAGGAGCGGGCGGCGGTACGACGACCCCGGATGCCAAGAACGAAGACGGAACGAAGGTCTCGGTCGCCGCGGCGATCGCCTTCAACATCGTGAACTCGGTCACGCGGGCAGTGCTCGCCGACGGCGGCGTGCTCGTCACCACGGGCACGGCATCGTTCCAGACGAAGAACAACACGGATGCCTCCGCCACCGCCAAGGGAACGGCGACGGGATCGTCGACGGTCGGCATCGGCGCCGCGCTCGCGGTGAACAAGGTGACCCTCGTGAACCGGGCAGGCATCGGCGAGGGCGCCGAGCTGCACGCGACGGGGCTCACGCTCAGCGCGATCATGAAGGACAACGCGGGCGATGTCGAGCACAGCTTCACCGCGGAGGCGGAAGCGGGCGCGACGGGTACCGGTGGCACCCTCGGCGTCGCGGGGGCGTTCGCGCTGAACATCGTGGACGAGACGACGCGCGCGGCAGTCGAGGACACGTCGCCGACGCTGCCGGCCCTCCCCGCGCCGCAGCCGGGCGTCTACCTCGCGAGCGGGGGCACAGTGACGATGAACGCCGGTTCGAAGAGCAAGAACAAGGCGTCGGGCAAGGCCGAGCAGGAAGGCGAGGGGACGGTCGGCATCGGCGCGTCGTTCGCCCTCAACCTGCTCGATCTCGACGTGTTCGCCGGTCTGACGCAGGTGAACGACCCGACCCGCGGACCTCCCGTCACCGGTGCCGGAGTCCTCACCCTTGAAGCAGAACACGAGGTCGAGATCACGACCGAGGCGGAGGCCGGAGGAGCGGGCGGAAGCGTCACGATCGTCCCCGCCATCGCGATCACCCTCGCCACCATCCACACCAGCGCCTCCCTCGGAGCCGCAGCAGCAGCACTTCAGGCCACGAGCATCGACGCTCAGGCCACCCAGACCGTCACCGCGGAGACCACCGCGAAGGGCTCGACGGTCGCCGGATCTTCCGCCGGCATCGGCGTATCGCTCGCGCTGGCCATCCTCGACGACATCGTCGCCGAGTCCAGCAGCGCTCGCAGCATCACCGCCACCGGAGCCGTCTCGTTCCAGGCCACGCAGTCGGTCGACGTGACGACCACCGCCGAAGCAGCCACCAAGGGCGCCGACAAGTCCGAGGGCAAAGACAACGGCGGCAAGGACGTCAACAAGAAGGCCGACGACAACCTCTCGAACGCCAACAGCACCCGCGATGACAACACGGCATCGCAGACGAAGAAGAGCGACACCCCGAAGGCCGCGACTGGCGACGACAGCGGCAACTCGATCTCGATCGCCGGCGCGATCGCCATCAACGTGGTCGCCTCGACGGTCCGCGCGTTCTTCGCCGACGGACTCGTCATCATCTCGGGCGGTGTCGTCACCCTCAAGACTCTCGCCAACACGGATGCTGCGGCATCCGCCAAGGGCGACTCGGCGACGGACGGCTCGGTCGGGATCGGAGCGGGTGTCGCCGTACAGGCCATCGAGATCCTGAACCGTGCCACGACGGGCGCCACGACCATCACCGCCACAGGCCTCGTACTCTCCGCAGGAATGCGCGGCGGCGACGAGAACGATGTGATCCGGCACTGGAACGGATCCGAATGGGAGATCGTCGAGGAGGGCAAGGAGCTGCCCGGACCGTCGAAGGACGACCTCGTCTATGTCAAGACGAGCAACGGCTCCGGCGGCAACGACGGTCTCTGGAAGTTCTCCGGCGGGCTCCTCTCGCCGTGGTCGCTCGACGAGGACGTCACGATCACCGAGGGGGACGCGCTGCCGGCATCGGGCACCTACTTCCTGCTCACCGTGGCCAAGGACGGCAAGCCGGCGAACAGCGTCTGGAAGTGGAACGGCAGCGCGTGGATCTGGGTCACCTCCGATGTCGTCAACGAGAAGAGCGAGCTGCCCAAGGACGACATCGACGAGGACACCTGGTTCCGTCTGACCGAGCAGGACGGCACGAAGGCGCCGGGGTTCTACAAGCGCGATGGCGATCACCAGTGGATCCTTCAGCCGAGCGCGACGATCGCCGATGGCGCGGACTTCCCGGAAGCGCCCACGGCAGACCAGCTCTTCCGGCTCTGGGAGCACGAGGTTCTGACGACCGCCCGTGCCGGCGCGAGCAAGTCGACGAGCGTCGGCGTCGCGGGGGCGGCGGCGATCAACATCCTCGGCAACCAGACGGAGGCGATCGTTCCTGCCACGGCTGTGGTCACGCTCTCCGGCGCTGACTCCACGGTCTTCGCGCAGAGCAACGACCGGGATGCCGCAACGGCGAGTGCGAAAGCGGAAGTCGGATCGGCGACCGGTGTGGGAGCATCCTTCGCTCTGCAGGTCATCGACGGCAGCGACGTCACCGCCGAGATCAGGGACGGCGCCGGGTTCACCGGTGCCGGCGCTCTCGCGGTGGACGCCCGAGGGCTGCGCGACATGAGCACCAAGGCCGAAGGCGGGACGGCCGGAGGCACGGCGATCACGCCGGTCGTCGCGATGGTCGTGAGCATCGATGACGACGTCACCGCTCGCTTCGGGACGGGTGCCGCCTACGCGGGCACCGGTGCGCTCACCGTTTCCGCCCGGCACACGCTCGGCGCCGAGACGGAAGGCAATGCCGAAGCCGCAGGAAAGAGCACCGCGGTCGGCGCGGACCTCGCGCTCAACCTCGTGGTCGGCTGGGACACCCTCGCAGAACTCGCCCGCAGCGCCACCGCGACGAGCGTCGCCGTGTCGGCCGCTTCCGAGGCGCGGACGCGTGCGAAGGCGGTCGCGAGTGCGAAGGGCGCCGAGGAGAGCGACTCCGACGGCGACAGCAAGGCCAGCGGACAGGCCAACGGCGACAACCCGAACACGCAGAGCACGAAGTCCTCGACATCCAGCATGCCCTCGTCCAACGGCGGCACCAATGGGTCGAACGGTGCGAACGGCGCCAACAGCGCGCAGTCCGGCCAGTCGGGTCAGTCCGGATCGGGCGGCAGCAGCACGACGGCCGTCGCCGCGGCGGTATCGGTCAACTGGATCGTCGCGACCTCGACCGCGAGGATCACGAACCCCGTGACCGTGACGGCGACGACGGGTGGGGTGACGGTGTCCTCGACGTTCCTGCTCTCGGGCAAGGCGTTCTCGATGGGGTCGGCGATCGATCTCGACTCGGACGGCACCCGCGTGGGCGCGACGATCGGACTCAATGTCCAGGACGCCCACAACACCGCGTCCGTCGCAGCGGGAGCTCATGTCACGGGCCAGACCGGCATCATGGTCGCGGCCGTGCTGCCCGACGGCGGACGCAACGACTTCATCGTCTGGTCCTTCGCCGCTGCGGGTGGGAAGAGCACGTCGGTCGCGGGAAGCGCGGCGGTGCAGATCCTGCTTCTCACGAGCCAGGCGAGCGTCGGCCAGGGCGCCGAGCTCGACGCGCCGGCCGGGGGAGTATCGGTGACGGCGGCACAGGCGATCGGCCTGCAGAACCTCGCGATCTCGGGGGCGCTTTCGACCAACTCGGGTGCTGCGATCGGCGGCGCGTTCCTGGTCAACTACCTCGAGGTGAACACCCAGGCCTGGATCGCATCGACGGCCGGTGTTCAGACGAAGGTCGACGCGACGGGCGAAGTCGCCGTCTCCGCCACGAGCACGCTGGTCGCGCTCGTGCCGGAGGTGCCCGAGCCCGTGAAGGGCAAGATCGACTGGCTCACGCTCACCAACGTCGCGATCGCCGGTGCCGCGAGCTCGGGCGGCGCAGCGGTCACCGGTGCGTTCATCGTCAACATCCTGAACTTCTCGACCCGTGCGTGGATCGCGGGTGGCGCGCAGGTGAACCAGGAAGGCGCCGTCGGAGGCGCCGGACAGGATATCACCGTTCACGCGCAGGAGGACATCGCCCTGGTCGACGTGGGCGGCACGCTCGCGCTCAGCAAGAGCTCCGCCGGCGTCGGCATCACCGTGGTCGTCGAGATCTCCAACTCCGATGTGCGGGCGTGGATCGGCGACGGAGCGCACGTGCGGGCGGACGGCTCCGTCACGGTCGAGGCGCTCTCGGCCGAGGACTGGTTCGTGCTCGCCGTGGCGGGCGCCGGCAGCGCCGGATCCGTCGCGGCGACCGGCTCGGTGCTGGTCGTGGTGGCCAACCAGGGCGGATCCGACCCGCAGGTGCTTGCTGAGATCGGCGACGCCGTGGTGGCCGCCCTCGACGATGTGACGGTGCACGCGAAGAAGGACGTCGACAGCAACCTGGCGAGCGGCAACCTCTCGGTGTCGACCAGCGGCGCGGGCGTCGGTGCCTCGGTCGCGGTGCTGGTGCGCGACAACGACGTGACTGCACGGGTCACGGGCGGCGCGGACGTGCGGGCCCGTGACGACTTCTCGGTCATCGCGGAGCAGACCGGCGACTACCTGCTGCTGGCCGTCGGTGGGGCTGGCGGTCAGTCGGCAGGTGTCGGCGGCTCCGTGACGGTCGACGTGCTCACCGATCACACCACCGCCGCCATCGGAGGCGGTGCCAAGGTCAACTGCGTCGGCGTCCTGTGCACGAACACGTTGCCGGAGCTCACTCAGGACGTCGTGGTGTCGGCATCCGACGCGACGTCCGTGCTCGCACTCGCGGGCGTGCTCGCCGTGGGCGGCACGGCCGGCGTCGGTGTGGGCGTGGATGTCGCGGCCATCAACAAGACGACCGCGGCATCGATCGGGAACGGCGCGGTGGTTCGCGCGAACGGCGACATCGTGGTGCAGTCCACGTCGAGTGAAGACCTGAAGTCCATCTCGGTCGGCGGCGGCGGCGGCGGGACCGCGGCGGTCAATGTGAACGTCACGGTGCCGGTCATCAACATCACCACGACCGCATCCGTCGGGGCGAACGCCGACCTGCGTGCGGGCGGCAATGTCCTGGTCCTCGCTGACGAGTCCATGACCCTCTTCACCATCGCAGGCAACATCTCGGTGGCCGGCACCGCAGCCGTGGGGGCCGCTGTCGCGGTGCCCGTCGTCACGAAGACGACGAGCGCGACGATCGGTGCGAACGCCCGCGTGACGGGCGCGGCGATGGCCGGTCACATCTCACACGCGGTCGTGAACGCGGGCAGCTACTCCACGACAGGAACCGACACGCGGTTCGACCCGCGCGGCGCCCAGGGCGGGTGGCCGGTGCCGTTCCCGGGCGGCGGGCTCGACGGCAAGGGGCTGAACGCGGACGGCGCCACCATCAACCTCGGCTACAACCACGGATTCAAGGCCGGTCAGCAGGTCGTCTACGACGCCGGCGGCGGGGCGCCGATCACCGGCCTCACGGACGGCGGGACGTACTACGTCATCCCCGTGTCGGCGACCGAGATCCAGCTCTGCACGCAGCGCGGACCCCCGCTGGCTCCAGGCTCCGACGAGTTCTCGTGCGAGCCGGGCTTCGAGGTCACGGGCCTCACCCTCCCGGCCGGCGTCATGGGCGAGAACCACCGCTTCGTCCCGACGACGGAGCCGGGAGTCAAGTCCGACGTCAGCCCCCGCTTCACGGCCGAGCGCGCCGTCTCGACGAGCGGAAACTTCCTCGTCCTGCCGTACATCCTGTACGAGGACGACGGGACCACCCCGATGGTGCTCCACAACGGCGATCCTGTGGTCTACAGCGCGGGCGGGGGCACCCCCATCGGCGGTCTCGTCGACGGCAAGACCTACTACTTCTTCACCGCGAATCCCGCAGACGATGTCGACTTGAGCCACGTTCAGCTCGTCGACACGAAGTGCAAGGCGACCGGCAAGAAGGACGACTGCAACACCCCGGCCGACATCGCGCGCGGAACCCCGATCGACTTCACCTCGACCGGGAGCGGGCGCTCGCACAGCCTCGTTCCGTCTGGGATGCTTCCCGCCGGACCCGGCTCGGAGGTCGGCCCGCAGGTCATCCTCGCCCCCGCCCGTGGCGGCTTCGGCGGCGTGGCCGTCGCCGCGTCCAACAGCGACTACCTCGGCTCGATCGGCATCGCGGCCGGCGGTGCCGGCACCGCCGCGGTGAGCCTCTCCGGCTCCATCGCCGTCGTCACCGTCCACACGACGGCGACGATCGGCGCGGGCGCGAAGATCAACTGCGCAGCCGCCGATATCGCGTGCGCCACGAACGATGCCTCGGCAGATGGCAGCCAGTCGGTCCTGGTCTCGGCCGTCAACAACTTCCGCACCCTCGGCATCGCGGCCTCCATCGCCATCGGCGGGTCGGCGGGCGTCGGCGCCTCGGTCGCCGTGCGAGTGGTGGAGATCCACACGGATGCCTCGATCGCAGGCGGAGCGGTCGTCAACGCCAGGAACAACATCGAGATCCTCGCCGACGCTCAGACCTCGGTCATCTCGGTGAACGCCGCAGCGGGCGGCGGAACGGTCGGCGTGGCCGGAACGGTCGGCGTCAGCGTCATCAAGGAGTTCACGAACGCCTTCACGGGCAGCGGCGTGACGCTCCGGGCCGACAACAACATCGGCGTCTTCGCGCACAGCGCCTCTGTGCTCTTCCTCATCACGGCCTCGATCGCGGCCGGCTACGTCGGGGTCGGCGTCGGGGTCGGCGTCGCGGTCGTCGACAAGACGACGAAGGCGTACCTCGGCCAGGACAACATCGTCATCGTGAAGGCGCAGGGCGGCGGCCTCACCGGCGTATCGAACGGCACACTGGGCGCGAGCGGGTTCCCGACCGTGACGTTCCGCGGGCTCATCGTCCAGTCCGCGTCGAGCGAGAAGCTGTTCGGACTCGTCGCGGGTGTCGGCGCCGGGTTCGTCGGGGTGACCGCCAACATCGGGGTCAACGTCTTCACCGTGACCACTCAGGCCTATGTCGACCTCGGCACGACGGTCAACCGCGACGACCACGGCACGCTGACGGCCGCGGACGACTCGATCGTCACGGGCGTCAACGCGGCCCAGGGCGTGTCGGTGACCGCGACCGATCTCTTCGACTCCCTCACCTTCGCCGGCGGTGTCGCGGGCGGCTTCGTGGGGGCCTCCGGCGGCATCGACATCGGCGTCGCGTCGATCACCGTCAACGCCTATCTCGCGACGGGGACGGATGTCTGGGCACAGGCCGCCGTGCGTGTCAACGCGCTCGCCATCAAGAACGTCCAGTCCTACGCCGTCTCGATCGGCGGCGGCTTCGTCGGCGTCGCCGGGGCCGTCTCGGTCTGGTCCATCGGCACCGCACCGACCGCGTCGTACTCCAGCGACTCGCACGGTCCGAACCGCGGCGGCTGGGACGGAAGCAAGTCCTACGCCTCGGGTGACGTGGTCACCTACGCGTCGAAGACCTGGGTCGCCAAGAAGAACAGCACGGGAGTGACGCCGGGATCCGACGGCACGATCTGGCAAGAGGATGTGCCGAAGAACGCCACCGACGGCGAGGGCACCAGCGGGCAGTCGCAGGCCGACCAGGTCGCCTCCGGCAACGGCAGCAATGCCCCCGCGCCGCTGTGGAGCGGACCGCTCGCCTACGCCAAGGGCGACTACGTGACATTCAACGGCGTCAAGTATCAGGCGACGGCGGCCGTGGCGGCGAATGAGACGGATCCTGAGCACAACACGAAGTGGTACGCGGTCAAGGACGGCTGGAAGGGCGCTCTCGACGGGGCGCCCGCAGACGGGACTCCGGCGTTCCAGACCGTCCACGCGTACACGACCGGCGACTACGTCAGCTTCGGCGGCCACAAGTACCGCGCGACTTCGAGCTTCGTCTCCAGTGGGAACCCGACGATCGACACCGCGCACTGGGGGAAGGCCGACAACGACTACCGGTTCCGTGTCTTCGGCGGGTCGTCCGCATCCGACGGCGCGGTCAACGGCTCGTACTCCGGCACGAGTCCCACACAGGACCAGTTCACCCAGCCCGCACCTCCGTCGGGTGTCTCTGCCGGCATCTACGGCACGGTCCACTCGATGCTCTCGGACATCGACGTCGAGGCACGTGAGCGCGTCGACGTGTTCGTCCTCGCCGGAGCCGTAGCCGGTGGCGCCGGAGCGATCGGCGCGGGCATCGCGATCCTGACCGTGAGCGGGAACGTGAATGCCGGCATCCACGGCACCGCCAACGTCTCGGCCGGCGGTACGGTCCGGGTCGTCGCCGACCTCGAGGAAGACATCACGATCCTCGCCGTCACCGGCGCGATCGGCGCCGTCGCCATCGCGGGGCAGATCCTCGTCCTCACCGACACCAGCGCCACGACGGCGCACATCGACGACTCCGCCGACGTCCTCAAGGCCGCCGGAGGGATCGTCGTGACGGCCCGCTCCGACAAGGACGTCGCGGGGTACGCGGTCGGCATCACGATCGCCCTCGGCGGCATCGGCGCCGCGATCTCGGTCATCGAGGTCTCGGGCGACACGACCGCGCTGATCGGAGACGTCGCGATCGGCGCACAAGGCGCGATCGGCGGCATCACGGTCACTGCGACGGATGTCTTCGCCCCCACGGCCTGGGCGATCGGAATCGTCGGCGGTGTCGGGGTCGGCATCAGCGGCATCGTGGCCGTCATCGACTACTCGGGCCTCACGCGCGCGGCCTCGTTCGCACACGGCCCCGTCACGATCGGCGGCGGCGTCTCGGTCCAGGCCTTCGGCCAGCGCCAGCCGATGACGGGGCAGACGCTCAACGTCACCACCGGTATCGCAGCGGTCGGCTTCACCGTGTCGATCGCCACGATGGACCGCGACACGGAGGCCGAGCTCGGCGGCTCGATCACGGCATCCGGCGGGGTCGTCGTCAATGCCGAAGCGACGAACATCGTCACCGCCAGCACGCCGAGCGTGGCGATCGGTGGAATCGCCGTGAGCGCGATGATCCCCATCGCCACTGTCTCGGGCCACACCACCGCGACCCTGTCCGGCATTGTCGCGGGTTCGGCCAGCGCCCAGGTGCGCGCGGCGGCCGAGAACCGGGCCACCGCCGATGTGCTCGTCGTGAGCATCTCGGGTGTCGGACTGAACGTCGCCGTGGCCGACGCCGAGGTGACGTCAGACGCCGACATCACCGCGACCGTCACGAGTGCCGCCTCGATCACCAGCAGCGGCTCGGTCTCGGTCATCGCACTCGTGCTGGGAGCGAGCGGCCTGATCGAGGCGGTCGCGCACGGCCAGAACGTAGCGGCGGCGCTGTTCGGCAGCGGCGCGATCTTCGTCGCCAAGGCGACGCAGGGTGCCGCGGTCACCGCGGCGCTCGACGGCAACGTCACCTCGTCGACCTCCGTCTCGGTCACCGCGACCGGTGGAAGCAAGGCGAAGGCGGACCTGGTCGTCGTCGCGGCGGGCGGCCTGGCCGGGATCGCCGTGAGCGTGGCGGTGGCCGAGATCGCATCCGGCGCGGACGTCCAGGCGACATCGTCCGACGCGAACAACAACCAGCAGATCACAAGCAGCGGCAAGGTCAGCTTCATCGCCACGTCGACGAACACCGCCACGGTGACGACGGGCATGGGCGCCGGTGGTGCCCTCTTCGGTGTGAGCGTGTCGGTGCCGTCGGCGCTCGTCGGCGGGGCGACCAAGGCCAGCGTGCAGGGCAATGTCACCTCAGGGGCAGCCGGGGTCGAGGTCGGCGCGACGAGCCACAACACCGCCACGACCGATGTGCTCATCGTCTCGATCGGCGGACTGGGCGCTGCGGCCGTCAACGTGGCCGACGCGCGGATCACCTCCGCCGCATCGACGCAGGCGCTGGTCCTTGAGAACTCGACAGTCTCCGCGCCCGCCGGGACGGTGAGCGTGCACGCGACCGCCACGAACGTCGCCGAGGCGTCGGCGACATCGGTGTCGGCATCCGCCACACTCAGCGTGAGCGCGCAGAAGAGCCTCGTGACCATCGCAGGCTCGACGAAGGCCTCCTTCGACGGAGACATCCCGAGCACAGTCACCAAGACGGCATCGCTCACCGTGACGGCGATCGCGAGCAACGATGCGTTCACCGACACGAGGGTGGTCACGATCGGCCTTCTCGGCGGGGTCACAGTCATCGTCTCCGAGGCGAAGGTCTCGTCGAACACGGATGCCGTCATCGACGCGAACGCCGGCATCGCGCTCTCGGGCGCCGTGTCGATCGACTCGCACCTGGTGAACGGCGCGCGCGGCGGCTACCAGAACGTCGCCGAGGCGAAGATCCGCGGTGCGGGCGGCGGGCTCGGCGGCGGGTTCAACCTGATGAGCGCGACCGCCACCGTCTCCGGTTCGGTGAGCGGGAAGCTCAACGGCGCGGTCACATCGGCGACCTCATTCACCATCAATGCCGATGCCCACGCCGACGCGCTGGCGACCAGCGACTTCGCGAGCTTCGGCGGCGTGGCGATGTCGGGCAGCGAGACGATCGCGCTCGTCAGCGGCGACACGATCGCCGGCGGCGACAGCGGCAGCGCAGGCGGCACCGGTGCCTTCCTCGTCACCGCGGACTCGACCTACAACGCCACCGCGGACTCCGACGGACCGACGATCGGGCTCCTCTCGGTCGACGTCAAGCTCCCGAGCGCGACCGTCAGCGGAAGCACGAAGGCCAACTACCTCGGGCAGGTCACGAGCGGCACGACTGCCTCGGCGACCTCCAACTCGCACAACACCGCTCTCGCGGACGCATCCGAAATCATCTCGGTGGGCATCATCGCCGTCTCGGTCGCCTACGCCCTCGCGGTGGTCACCTCGTCCACCGAGGCGGCTCTGGGCGGAGCGACGGTCAGCGGAACGGTCACGATCTCGGCGACCTCGGACGACGACGCGACAGCCAAGGCCGGCGGCGTTGCTGCCGGCGCCCTGGGAGTCCAGCTCCTGCAGCCGGACGCGCGCTCCCAGGGCAGCACGCGGGCGTTCGTGGGCAACGGCAAGTCGGTTTCGGGATCCTCGCTCTCGATCACCGCCACCTCGACTCCGGATGCCGTGACCGAGGCGAACATGGTCGGCTTGGCCGCAGTCGCCAACGTCCTCGTGACCAACCCGGTGTCCCACGTCGGCGGCACCACCGAGGTGTACATCGGCGACAACGAGACCGTTCAGCTCGGCTCGGGTGCGGTCACGATGACCGCGAACCGCACGGCCGTATCGACAGCCAGCGGGCTCCGCGTGACGGTCTCGCCGATCAGCATCTCCTTCGTCCACCTCGAGGCGTACACCGAGGGCACGATCGCCGCTCACATCGACGATCGGGCGAACGTGACCGCCGGATCGGTGACGATGACGGCGGGGGGCACGAGCAGTCCGTCGGTCTCGAGCACCGCGGTCGGCGTGCAGATCATCGGCGGCTCGGGCGTCGAGCTCAAGGCGCAGGACTCCACGACGGTCGCCGCCTACGTCGGCCCGGCGACGGGTGCCACCGCGGCGAACCTGGCGGATCCGACCACGGTCACCACCACCGGATCCGGCGTGACCGTCTCGACCAGCTACTCCTCGCTGCCGCTCGCCAGTTCCGCCGGCCTGAGCATCAGCCTCGGATTCGGCGGCTCGGTCGTCGACTCCACCGCCACCTCCACACCGACGGTCCTCGCCTACCTCGGCGATCACGCGCAGGTCTCGGCCGGCGCAGGAACGGTCTCGTTCATCGCCGCCGTCACCGCCGTCGCGATCTCCGACGCCAAGGGCTTCGGAGTCTCGCTCGGATTCGACGCCGGCCTGACATCAGCGCACGCGTCCGTCACGCCGACGGTGCGGGCGTTCACCGAGGGCTTCGGCTCGCTGTCCGGCGCCAACGTCAACATCATCGCCCGCTCCAACGTAGACCAGAACGGCAACCTGCTCTCACCCAGCTACACCTTCGGCACCATCAACGACGCCAACGGCTCGATCTCCAACACTTCCAACTCGGTCGCGCCCGCGTTCGCCCGGGTCACCCTCGGCTCGGTCGGCCTCGCGGCGGGAGTGGCCGGAGGGTTCGCAGACGCCAACAACTCCGCTGTCGTCGCGGCAGGTGTCGGCGGCGCCACCCAGGTCAGCGCGTCGACCCTCCTGACCATCCTCGGCCGGTCGTTCGGCGACGCGCAGGTCGACGCCCTCTCCCTCGCCGCAGGCCTTCTCGCCGGCATCGGGATCGTCGCGGGCTCCGCGACGTCCGGCGGATCGGTCGGCACTTACTTCGACGGCACCTCGGGAACTATCCTCGCCGCCACCATGACCGCTCGCTCGGATGCCCGACCGCACATCGAGGGCCGCTCGGCCTCCGGCTCCGTCGGTGCGGCCGTCAACATCGCGGTGCTGGCTGCGACAGCATCCGGCACCGTCACGAGCCGCGTGGGCGGCAACCTGCACACGACCAACAACGCGACCGTGCTCGCGGACGCGCGCATCGCCGTCTCGTCGCTGTACAAGGCGCTTTCGATCTCGCTGTTCGTGTCGGGCGTGGCCGGCTCGGTCACCGCGAAGGACGCCACCGTCACGACCGCCTCGATCAGCGGCACCGGCGCGGTGCACAGCGATTCCGGCAACGCGTCGGTGCTCGCGTGGCACAACTTCGACGGAGTCGCCTACATCGCCGCGAACGAGGTCAACGCCTCGGCCGGGTCGGTTACGCTCGCCCTCGGCCTGGCGATCAGCAGCGTGAGCATGCTGGCCAACGCGCATGCCTCCACGACGGCGACCGTCGAGGCCGGGGCGACGCTCGCCGCGCCATCGGGCACGGCGGCGCTCCGGGCACAGTCGCTCAACTCGGCGGTGGCCACGTACAAGCGCACGCAGGGCGGGTTCCTCGCCAGCATCGCGCCCGACGCCAACCCCACCGCCGATGCTTCCGGCATCACGCGCGCCGATCTCTTCGGTCATGTCCGAAGCGGTACCAGCGGAAGCGGAGCCTCGGTGCTCGACGTGCTCGCGAAGGCCGACGATCACTCCTTCGCGGGAATGAAGAACGCCGGCGGCGGCATCGTGTCGGTCAACGACTCGAGCTCGTCCGCGACTGGGACGCCGACGGTCGGCGCCACGCTCGGCGGCGGATCGTCGATCATCATCGCCACCGGCGCGATCAACGCGAAGGCCGACAGCCACAACGACGCGGATGCCTCGACCACGAGCGGAACCGGCGGTGCGCTGAACATCAATCTGTTCGGCGCCACGGCGACGATGACCCCGACGGTCACCGTCACCGTCACCGGGGGTGCCAAGATCACCAGCTCGAACGGAACCGTCGGCATCGACGCGACGAGCAACACGACTCCCGCACCGAGTTCCGACGGCTCGTTCAACGCCGGAGCCGTCGCGGGCAACACCATCTCGTTCACGCTGCAGCATGATGCCTACACCGGGCAGCTGGTCATCTACAACACGCAGGGCAACGGCTCCCCGGTTGCGACGGGTATCGACGGTCGCAGCTTCAGCGTCATCGTCACGGGCGCGAACACCCTGCAGCTCGGACTCGAGTTCGTCTTCGACGACCCGTCGACGCCGACTGTCATCGAGGGCGCCGTGATCGATGCCGCCACCGACATCATCGACTTCGGTTTCCAGTCGCACCACTTCGAGACCGGCGACCTTGTCGTGTACCAGCCGATCGGCGGTGCGATCGGCGGTCTCGCAGCCGGGGTGTACAAGGTCTACAAGATCGACGACTTCCGCCTGAAGCTGCAGCTGACGTCCGTCAACGTCCTCGCGCCGCCCGAGGTCGTGGCACTGCCGAGCCAGGTCGACACGACCACCGACCGCATCACCGGAAACTTCAGCGACAACCAGTACGTCACCTATCACGCGGCACCGTCGGCCGCAGGGTTCTCATCGAAGAACGTCTCGAGCAGCGTCATCGATGTCGGTATCGCGAACACCGTGCCTCTGAGCGGGACTCCGGTGACGTACACGGCCAGCGACACCGGCAAGCTCATCGGCGGGCTCTCCAACGGCGCGACCTACTTCGTCATCCGGGTGGACGGCCAGCACCTCCGGCTCGCGAGCACGTACTGCAACGCACGGGGAATCGCCGTCGGCGTCGACACGGTGTGCAACAGCACGTTCGCCCTGGGCGTGCAGGGCGACGACGGTGCGGTCGGCAGTGCGGCTGTCGCAGGCATCACCCTCACTCCCAATGTCAGCGCGGCCTTCGCCGCGGTCCGCCACCTCCTGACCGCCACGACCACTCGCGCGATCGGCAATCTGCAGGACCGGAACGGCTACTACGTCGTGGGGGCGAATGGGAGCAGCTTCCAGTTGTCGCTCACGTCCGGAGGTTCGGCGATCAACCTGACCGGCGGCGGCGCCTACCCGCACGTGTTCCGGGTAGAGGGTCTCAACCTCACCGGAGCCGGCAGCGGCATCCAGCGGCTGATCCTGCAGCTGACCGCGACCGGCGGCATCCAGAAGCTCGATGGCATCGGCGGACCGTCCGGTGCGACGAGCGCCGCCGACGGCGTCATCTCGGCCACCGCGGCGGGCGGCGGCGGCGGAGCGATCAACGTCTCGACGGCGACATCGAACGCGAGCACGTCTCAGACGGTGACCGTGACCGTCGGCGGCTCGGCGGAGATCACCGGCCGCGGCATTGCCATCACGACTCACGCGGTCGCCATGGCCAAGGGCGTCTCGGGCAATGCGGGCGGGGGAGCCATCAGCATCGGCGACTCCGATGCCCGCGCGCGCACCGCCATCGTGAACACGATCACCGTGGCGAGCGGCGCCGTGCTCACCGCGACAGAAGATCTGCTCATCGCGACCAACAGCGACCTGCGTCCGAAGGTGCTCGCCTCGACCTCGCAGGGCGGCCTCGTCGGCGGATCCTTCGGCTCGACCGATGCGACCGCGAGCTACACCACGCACACCACGAGCAACGGCACGCTCGTCGCGGGCAACCACGCCGCTGTGGAGTCTCACACCGCCGTCAACGGCTTCTCGGAGTCCGTGGCGGATGTCGGCGGACTGGGTGCGGATGCCGAGACCGAGGCCAATGTGTTCATCGGCACCGGCGGCGGCAACGACGCGGACACCCTCACCGATGTCGGCGGCAGCGTGACCGGCCGTCACGTCCGCATCGCCTCGGCGGTCGACTCGCTCGTCGCCTACGCGCACACGCACACCTACGCTGCAGCCCTCGGCGCCAACTCGGACGCCGACTCCGAGATCGCGGTGCAGGGCTCGACGAAGACCACGCTTCTGGCCGGCCTCACGATCGTGGGACAGGTCGACACCGCGCTGCTCGCCGAATGGCTCGCCATCGACCTCAATGCGGACGCTCGCGCGGTCTGCGCCTGCGGCGGCGGCGACACCGACTCGTACGGGCGCATCTTCGACACGGGCGAGACCGCGGACCAGTCGGTCGACACGGTCGTCACCGCACGCAACGGCGTCGTGATCACGACCTCCGACCTCACCGTCGCGACGAACGAGCAGGTCAATCGGATCCGCCGTAAGGCGACGACCGGAGGCGGGTTCCTCGACTTCGGCAACGACGGCGATGAGAACGGCAGCAACGGCGTCCTGACGCGGCACATCTTCTGGGAAGCGCGCGCCATCATGCTCGGCGAGCCGAACCCCGAGGTGGAGATCAACTCCAGCGGCGTCGTGACGACGCTCGTCAACGCGCGCGTCTGCAACAACCTGGGCACGTGCTACATCGACGACCCCTTCACCGACCAGCACACGCAAGGCAGCCTCGCCGCTCCCGGTGCAGTCACCGTGACGGTGGACCCGATCATCTACGACCACGGCGCCCGCGCCCGGTTCCTCGCCAACGACCTCACTGGCATCGGCGGATCCGCCGGCATGATCTGGGGCCGCGGCGGCCGGTTCGACTTCCAGCAGACGTGGGACTACGTCCACATCTTCAACGCGTCGAACCTCAACCTCGTGACCGGGATCATCGACGTCGTGAACACCGCCAACTCGCCGGTCATCGACATCCGCGTCGACTCGATCGCGACGGGCAGCGGCGTGAACGCCCCCAGCATCACCGAGTCGGTGCCGTCGTCGGTCGCGGACTTCGCCGCGAACTACCGGTTCGACTTCGACATCCACTACCGCTTCCCGCCGACGCTCGTCCAGATCCACAACACGTGCGCGTTCTCGTGCCCGCCGCAGCCCTTCATCCGGCTCGACGGCTACATCGAGAACCCGCTCGGAACCACCGAGATCCACAACGCCTCGGGCGACGTCCTCTCCGGCCCGGGCCACGAGCTGATCCGCACCAACATCCTCGACATCGACGCGCCGCACGGCAACGTCGGGTTCCAGACCGCGACCCACCCGGCGAACGACACCGGGCGCAACCCCATCGAGGTCGAACTCGTCAAGTACATCCACCCTGACTCCGAATTCTGCGGCGACCCCTCCGATCCGGCACCCTGCATGTACGACGTCGTCGTGACGGTGGATGCCRGCAAAGACGCGGTCCTCGACCTCACCACCTTCCGCCGGACCGACGAGACGCTGGCGAACGTCATCACCGTCGTCATCGACCACATCAACGCCGGCGACGACGTGGACCTCGTGCTCAACGACAGCAAGGCGGGCGACGGCACCAGCGCCCTGGTGCTGGTCGAGGTCGACATGTACAACCCCGGCACGACGTACTACGGCTACACGTATTACCAGCATTACAACCCCGCGCTGACCGACACCGGACCTCTCTCGCCGTGCCCCGGTGGCGACTGCGGCGGCGGCTCGGGCAAGTACGAGACGCACTTCCGCCCCGACGGAACAGACGCGAGCCTGATCCACATCCTGCGTGCACTCGGCACGGACAACGACGGAGAGATCGACTCCACCTACGACTTCACCGCGGTGCGTGCGGGCGACGACATCGACATCTGCCACGTCACCACCGGCGGCGAGGAGCCGAAGACCTGCTTCACGTCATCCATCGACTCCGCCACGCACGTCGTCACCGCCGACACGACACCGKACACGACGATCGACATCGTCATCAACACGGACGTCGCCTGGGCCGGAGGCGCCGGTCACACCGGACCGGTCGACGACCCGGGCATGGCATCGAATGTCGCGCAGATCTTCATCCGCACCAACGGCGACATCACCGCGACGGAACTCGTCGGCGACATGCTCGTAGGGCACATCCACTCCACGAACGGCGATATCATCCTGCACTCGCCGATGCGGATCCTGGATGCCGATGGCCGGCCGACGATCGATGTCACCGGCATCAACATCACGATGTACGCCGGCGAGGACGGCGGAATCGGCGGCATCGGGCTGCCGACCGACTTCCTCGAGATCAACACGTCGGTGCTCGACCCGACGTGGGATGACGTCTCGGACGGCGTGCTCAAGGCGTATGACACCGCCGGGGCGAACAGTCAGACCGCCGGCATCTACCTCGACGAGCTCGAAGGCGACATGCCCATCCACGAGCTGTACACCGAGGGCGACACGAGTCTCGCGACGGGCAACGTCTCGGCGCGCACGGTCGGCGGCTCGATCCTCAACGCGAAGCTCAACGCCACCGAAGACAACATCCGCGGCGACTCCGTCGATCTCGACGCCAACGGCGGATCCATCGGCCTGCAGTCCAAGGACGTCATGGTCGACTCCGGCCGAGCGCCTCCTCTCTTCGCCYGTGTCAATGTGAACTGCGGCAACAACTCCAACGGCACCTCCGACGCAGCGCTCGCCGCCGACAGCGACGACGTGGCGCTCGAGGCGACCACGAACATCTACTACACCGAGACCGATGCGTACCTGCGGCTGGTCCTCGCGCACACGCTGACCGGCAGCATCCGTCTCACCGTCCGCGAAACCGTGGACCTCGACGAGGATCTTTACCTCATCGAGGACGGCACCGCGCAGTTCGCCGAGTCGAACACGCGGCTCCCGTACAGCGACGCCGACGCCCTTCGCCAGATCGGCCATGGCACGATCTTCGCCGAGGCAGGCAGCGTCGAACTCCGCGTCGGCGACGATGTCACACTGCACCAGAACAGCCAGATCCTGGCGGGCCTCGGCATCCAGATCCGCGGCGACTTCTCGCTCACGACCGGTGCCAGCTTCGGCCTGGAGGGCGGCCCGCTCAGTGATGTCCCCGCGCTGCCGCTCAGCGAGTACGGCACGTCGATGATCCTCCGCGGCAGCATCATCGCCGGGTGCATCGTGACGGATGCCGGAGCCGGTGACGAGCCGATCGGCAACTGCGCCGCGGCGACGTCGAACGCGAGCGTCTCACCGCAGACACATGTCTGGGGCAACTCCGAGGTCGATGTCATCCACCTCGGCGACCCGTCCGGCCTCGACCCCGAGCAGACGCCGAGCGCTGCGGACAAGACCGCGTGGGGCGACGATGGCTACATCTTCCTMGGCTCCAAGACCACGATCCACGGCAATGCCCTCGCCGCCGTCCCCGCTGACTCGGCCACCGCCGACGGCGAGGACGAGATCACCGTCTGGTATCTGCAGTCGATGGATGTGCTGACCAGCCCGACCGGCATGCAGAACACCGCGCCCAACACGATCGGCAACGGCACTGGCGCCGGCCACACGCTCAACCTCGACGGCCAGGGCGAGACCGACCACTACGCGATCTACACGAACGGCAGCCACGGCAGCACCCGCAACTACGTGATCAACGTGCTCGACACCGGACTCGCGGACCAGGGTGTCGATGAGCTCGACGTCTACGGGTACGACAGCGATCCGGTGAACCGTCCCGCGGACGCCCCCTTCAATGGGGCCAATGGTGGAGCAGACGACATCTGGCTGCTTCGGGCCCTCACCTGCATCGACAACGAGTCGCCGTACGGTGTCACCGGCGTCCCCGCATCCTGCGGAGCGAGCGCGACCGAGACCGCCGACCACCCCGCCTTCATCGCCCTCCTCGCGGGCAGCAGCGCCTCCGACGGCGGCGTGGGGCTCTACCGTGACCGGGTGACCGGCAACGAGCCGAGCTGGATGGTGCAGCGCATCAACTACGACCGCGCGCTCAACGGCCGCATCACGGTCTTCGGGATGGGCGGCAACGACGCCTTCTACGTCGACGACACGCAGGCCACGATCACCCTCGACGGCGGCGCCGGCAACGACAGCTTCCAGATCGGCCAGATCTTCGGCACGCAGCGCGACAGCGAGTCGGCACCGAACGGCGGCGCCCTGCTCGCGGCCGACACGTTCCCCTCCCTCGTCGCCACCACTCGCGGCTGGCTCAGCCCCGGCGCCCACGCACCCCTTCTCGCGACGGGCGGCACCGGCAACGACCGGTTCATCGTCTACTCCAACCAGGCCGAGATACAGCTCAACGGCGACGACGACAATGACCTCTTCATCGTCCGGGCGTTCGCGATCGCGGCGGTCTGCGACACCAGCGCCGACAGTGTCGCCGGTTGCGACCTCGACGATGTCGACTTCCGCCCGGCAGGCGGAGTGTTCCCGACCACTCCGGTCGCCTTCGGCTCCTGTGTCATCGGCGCCTACACCTCGCGGGTGACGGGTCAGGTGATCGCCGGATACACGCGGTACGACAACAACGGCGACAAGGTCTGCAACAACGCCGACGCGCACATCACCTACAACCACGACGCGGGCAGCAATGTCGACCTCGATAACACGAGGTGGCAGGACGACGTCATCCCGCTCGACGCGAACGGTGTGGCGGTTCCGGTGATCGGCCTCGGCTTCTCGACGAACCGACCGCTCGACATCCGCGCAGGCGGCGGCGAGGACGAAGTCCAGTACAACGTCAACGCCCCCGTCAACGTCGACGGCGGCACGGGCTTCGACAAGCTGGTGATCCTCGGCACCGAGTTCGCGGACGACTTCGCCATCACCGACAAGGCGATCTACGGTGCAGGCCTGAACGTCAAGTACACGACGATCGAGGTGCTCGAGATCGACGGCCTGGAGGGGGACGACCAGTTCTTCGTCCTCTCCACCGCCTTCGGCGTCGCATACCGTGTCATCGGCGGCCTCGGCAGTGACCAGATCTCGGTCGCAGGGGATGTCACCGCCGACATCGTGACGCGCGAGCTCGAAGGGCTCTCGGGTGCCGTCGACCACATCGTCACGTCGCTCGACCCGCGTTACGACGGCATCGTCGTGGATGGCGTTCCCTACAACCTCGCCACCCCGAACACCGGCGTCGTCGTCATCAAGGAGCTCGGCCCCTCCACGAGCGTGCGCGAGGGGACCACGACCGGCCCCATCACCGAGATCGCCCACTACACGGTCGAATTGAGTCACGCGCCGGACGCGAACATCTACGTGACGGTCTCGGCTGCTCTCTCGCCCGACGAAGAAGCTCGCGACACGTTCGACAACCCGACGGGCTTCGGGCTCGCCGATGGCGAGGCCGACACCATCTGGCTGTGCGTCGCGACCGGACCGGTGCTCGCAGGCGAGTGCTCGACGCTGGGACAGTTCCAGCGGCACTACATCCGCAACGGCGTGCTGGTGAACGAGGCCGGTCGCGCTGTGGTCCTGACCTTCACGCCCGGCGACTGGAACGCTCCGCAGCGCGTGTACGTGCGGGCCTATGACGACCTCCGCTCCGAGGGGGACCGCACCGTCGTGGTGCAGCACTCCGTGATCGCCGAGAACAGGCTCCTCGACGCCGAGTTCCACGGCGCAGCGGTCCGCCAGGTCAACGTCCGGGTCTATGACAACGACACGCCGGGCGTCTACGTGACGCACATCGAGCCGTCCACCGAGAACCCCGCCACCCCGCCCAACACGGCAGCCGAGCTCGCCTGCGCCGCCGATGCGCAGAGCTGCGTGCTCGACGACCGCGGAATCGTCATCGAGGGCAGCGCCACCACGCAGCGCACCGATCAGGTGCTCGTGCAACTCGCCAAGGATCCGGGTGCGGGCGTCACGATCACCGTCAAGATCACCATGGATGCCGACTCTCAGCGCATCCTGCAGATTCTCGATCCCGGGCTCGCGGCCCGCTGGACGGCGGTGTCGAACCTCATCGACGGCACGTACTACCTGCTGACGTTCCTGGGCGGGAACGCGGGCAACTGGTTCATCCCGGTCCGGCTCACCCTGCAGGCGCGGAGCAACTCGGACCCGGGCGACCCGACGACCGCCGTGATCAACTGGGGTCAGGAGGGCGCAACGAACGCCTACCGGTTCCCGAACCTGCGCTCGGGCAGCCAGCGCACCGACGTCCTGGTGTACGACGACGAGACGGCACAGGTCGTCACGATCCCGAGCGGGACAGACACCGTCGTGGTCAAGTGCGGTGACGCGCTGTGCACGGTGCCCGGCCTCACCGACGGCTACTGGATCCGGCTGACCACCGCCCCCCACCTGCCCGTTCCGAACACTCCGCCGTACACAGGCACCGACGTCAAGATCGCCCTCACTCCCGACGGCCTCGTCGACGTCGTCTCCATCGGCGGTGTCGCAATAACGCCGGCCGGGTATGCGATCATCGGCGGCGACATCGCGTCGCGGCTCTTCCTGGGCAACCTGACCTTCTCGGGCAGCACCGTCACGCGGGTCGGCAGCAGCGACACCGGCAGCTTCCTGGAGGAAGGCGTCGTCGTCGGAATGCGGGTCAAGTTCGCCGCGTGCACGACACCAGGAGTGGGGTATTACACCGTCACCGGCACCCCGACAGCGACTTCCTTCACGGTCGATCAGGCCCTCACCGGGTGCGGCGGCACCGTTGCCGATACCTCGATCAACGTTCTGACGCGGCGCGGCATCTGGGACGGTGCAGGCACCTCCGCGCCCGTTCTGGGCGACGACGGACAGATGCACTACCGGCTGACTCGGACCTCCGGCGGATGGCTCACCGACGGGTTCCTCGAGGGCATGTGGGTTGAGGTGTGCGGTTCGGGCGGCTGCGCACGCGTCAAGATCCAGAACATCCGCGGATCGGGACCGGCGTTCGACAGCCAGCTCGAGTTCCGTCCGGCGTCGTACGACAGCCTCGCGGCCATCGGCGCCGGTCCCTACACCGTCACGCGCATCGCCGCACAGGTCACCTTCACGAGCGCGAACTGGTTCACTGAGCAGTTCGTCGAGCTGCGCGCCGACCTCGGCTATTACCAGCCGATCGTCCGGCAGGGCGTCAAGAACTTCCCGGCGTCGCAGCACCTGCTCTCCCGCCTCCGGGGCCCGCTCGCCGTCGAGGGTGGCGTGACCGGCGCCGACCGGTCGCTCGAGCTCGGACTCAAGCTCCCCGGAGAGCAGGATGGACCGCTGTTCGCGATCGCCACGCAGGCTCCCGAGTCGAAGCAGATCGACGTCCTGAACATCTACGGCGACGGCAGTGTGGCGCACAACTGGGGCGTCATGACCTCCACGACGCTGCGCGGCCTCGGCATGGCGAAGGACCTCGACTTCGGGTCGACGTACGGCGGCCTGCAGGGCGAGACATTCGGAGAGCCGCAGATCTTCCCCGGCGGTGTCAGCTTCGGCTCGGTCTCGTACGTCGACGGCCAGTTCCAGACGGACGGCGGCAAGAGCACGATCGAGGTGCTGAACCTCTTCCTCGGCTCGGGCAACGACCGCCTCGACATCCAGGGCACGCTTCAGCCGGACGTCCCGGTGAAGGTCGTCGGCACCTCCATCCTCACCGCGGCCGCCGGACCGTTCGGCTCGACGTACCGCCTGACCCGCTCCGCGCCGTTCGACTTCACCGCGCAGGGCTTCCTCGTCGGCCAGACCATCACGATGACCGGGGGAGCGACCTTCCGCGTCGTCGGCTTCGGCGACGACCACCCCGAGGACACGACCGACAATACGATCCTGTACCTCGTGCTGCTGTCGGGGTCGCCGGCGACCGGCTCGTCGCTGCGCACCGTGACGGCGGCGGACGTGCCCGTCTACGGCGGCGTCGCCGCAGGCAACGCGACCGGCGCCATCACGATCACCCCGGTCGCCGCGGACGGCGGCATGGTCTCCCGCGCGACCGGCAGCTGGGTGACCGACGGCTTCACGGTCGGACAGCTCGTGATGATCGACGGGCTCAGCGGCAAGTGGCGGGTGATGGCCATTTCGTCCGATGGCAAGACGCTGACCCTACAGCGCGGCGACAAGATCGCGGCACCCGTCAGCGGCGCCCTGTCAGTGTTCGTCCCGGGCCCGCATGGCGGTATCACGACAGTCCACGGAGGCGGGAACACCCCCATCCAGAACATCTTCACCATGGACCGCGCAAACCCCGCCGCTGTCCTGACGCCCGCTCAGCTGGCGACGTACCCCGGCGCCGGAATGGTGCTCACGCGCCTCGACGGCCTGAACTGGGCCTTCAACGGCATCCTTCCCGGCAGCGGATACTTGGCGGGCGACCCCTACCTTCACCAGTACCAGCACATCCAGCTCGTGGGTGAGAACTTCACTCGCATGGTCCTCGGATTCGTCGACGCGAACTGCCTGCTCTATTCCGCCCCCATCACGGACCCGTTCCCGAACTGCGGCAAGGGTTCGGTCATGATCCTGAGTGGCCCGGACACCACCATCTCCGGCGCGGCGGCTGTGCCCTTCGGCACGAACCTGTCGACAGACGTCCGCGTCGCTCAACCGGTGCAGATCACGGTCACCACGCCGGTTCAGATCCGCACGTCGAGCCTCACCCGCACGGACGGTCTCAGCTGGACGACCGCGGGCTACAAGGTCGGCATGCAGGTGCGCATCAGCGGCTTCGCCGGCCCCTTCACGATCGCGAGCTTCTCCGGTGCGAACGACTCCGTGATGAACGTGGCGAACGCCTCGTGGACTCCGAGTCAGCACCTCAGTTCGACAGGCGTTGTGGTGCTGGATGCTGTCACTCTCACCGTCACCGGATGGGACGAGTTCCGCAGCTCGGCCGGGATCATGATCGGCGGCGACGTCATCACCGTCTGCAACCGCGAGGCCGGTTCGCTGTTCAAGATCGACGCGGACTTCGATGGCGCCATCGATGACCCGGTGACATGCGACGCCATGCACACCGCCGGCCCGGGTTCACCGCTGGTGGTCTACGGCGACACGACGCAGGACGGCGTCTGGTACTCGGGCAGCCCCGGCGACAACCTCGGCATGGAGTTCGGTCCGAAGCCCTTCGATCCCTTCACTCATATCCCAGACGGCCAGAACGAAGATGACGAGTGGATCTTCGGCCTCGCCAATCCCTTCGATCACAGCGGCAACGACATCATCGACGCCTCCGGGCTGTTCGCCGAGGTTGCGCCGGCAGCGCTGCCCACCGTCGGCATCACCGCCTATGGCGGGCTGGGGGACGACCTCATCATCGGCAGCCAGGCCGGGGACCACCTCGCGGGCGGCTCGGGCGACGATGAGATCCGTGGCGAGCGCGGAGTGGACCACATCTACGGTGACTCGGGTGTCAACGTCGATGTTCTGACCCGCGCGCTCGACATCGCCACGGTCAACCACAGCCCGAAGCCCACCGTCACGGGTGCCGGCTGGATCCCCAACGGCACGACGCTCACCCCGATCCTGGGTGGCGTGACGGGCATCGTGGACGACCTGCTCGTCGCGGGCTACGACCTCATCTACGGCGACGGGGCGCCCGGCCCCGGCCTGGGCGGTTCGACCGTCAACGCCGGTGGTATGCCGGACTCCGCGTATGACGACATCGTCTTCGGCGACCACGGCGTGATCGACCAGGACGTCGCCGACCCCAACGCGCCCGACGCACGGCTCCAGAAGATTCAGACCACGGCGCTGACCGGTTCACTCCCGACCGGTGTCGGAGTGCTGCGGATCCGCAGCGTCAACCTCGACAAGGGCGCCGACGATGTCATCTTCGGCGGGCTCGGGCGCGACGTGCTCGTCGGCGGCGCCGGCAACGACATGGTCGACGGCGACGAGGCGGACGACATCATCTTCGGGGACGCCGTCTGGTTCGACCGCACGCTCGGCGACTGGACGAGCGGCCGCTTCCAGGCGCTCTGCGGCACGCTCCTCTACAGCCGCAGCGACATCACGGTCGGCGCGGCTGCCCTCGCCAACCTGTGCCCGCTGCCGCCGGGAAGCGAGACGCCGAACCTCTATCCGGTCCCGGGCGAGAACACCTCCGGCCTCCTGCTCACCGACGGCACCCCGCGGTCTTACCGCGATCCCGACGGCGCGCCGTGGTGGGCCGAGTACGACGTCACGAACCTCTTCCACGACGTGGCGTCCGACACCGGAAACAAGTGGGCCGGCACGTGGGGCAACGACTACCTCGCGGGCGGCCAGGCGCACGACCTCGTGTTCGGCCAGCTGGGTGACGACGTCATGCAGGGCGACGGCGACATCGACCGCGCGTACAAGCGCTGGATCGACCAGCACCCGACGCTCAACGGCGACGGCTCGATCGTCACGACGACGGCAGCCATCCACGTCGGAGCGTCGCGCACGCCCGCCGGCTGCGTCGACACCGATCCCTCCGCGAGCGTCGCGATGCTCTGCGACTACACCGGCCTCCTCGTCGTCATCCCGGCGACGGAGCTGGGGACCGACGGTCAGGACTACCTCGAGGGCAACGCCGGCAACGACGTCATCTTCGGCGGGCTGGGCCAGGACGACATCCTCGGCGGCTCGAGCGACTTCTTCAGCCTCAACACCCCTGACAAGCGGCCTGACGGTCTGAAGAACCCGGCGCTGGGCTACCTCCCCGGACACGACCGCGGCGCTGACATCCTGTTCGGCGGCGCGGGCACCCAGGTCGGCATCAACAACCAGGTGAGCGGCATTGCGAGCACGCCGGCGGCGCCGGGCGGCTTCCTCGCCGACACGACGGCAGCCGCCGACATGGATGCGCGTGACGCGGACACGATCGTCGGAGACAACGGACGCGTCATCCGGATCGTCGGCACGAACCGCACCGACCTGGGCATCACGGCCGCGGGCACCGTGGGCGTCGCCCCTGTCGCGAACAGCACCCCGTACCGGCAGTTCGCGTACGACACCGTCGCCGCGCCCACCGAGCAGCGCCTCATCGTTCGCGGTGTCCACCTGCTCGACTACACAGTCGGAGGCCCCGACTACCTGCCGCTGAACTTCGGACAGCCGGTCGACTGCCTCGCCCCGAACGGCTCGCCGACGCAGCCGAACTGCTCGGTGGTCCTCGACACGGATGCCGGAGCCTGGCGCAACACGGCCGTCAACAGCGGCACCGCGGCCAAGCCCGTCTGGGTCACCCAGACCGGCGGTCGGGACGAGGTCCACGGCGAAACCGGCGACGACACCGTCTACGGCGGCGGCGACCACGACATCCTCTATGGCGATGCCCAGAACGACGACCTGATCGGCGGCTGGGGCAACGACTGGATCTCGGGCGGCACGGGCTCGGACGGCATCCTCGGCGACGACGGCCGCATCTTCACCAGCCGCAACACCGCTTGCGCCGGCGCCGCCTCGACGTCGACCTGCAACACCGAGTTCGCCGAACCGCTCTACGGCATCGTGAATCTCCGCCAGGGCGACCCCGACTCCAAGACCAGTCAGGGAGACGTGCTCAACGAGCTCATCTACACGCCCGGCCAGGTGCAGGTAGCCCGCATCAACATCGCGGGCGAGCTCGTGAAGAGCGTCGACCTCACCGTCTACAACCTGGGTCCCGATGAGATCCTCGGCAACAAGCAGGTCAACCAGCCGCTGTACGACGCGAACAACTCCGACGACATCATCTTCGGCGGCTGGGGTTCCGACTGGATCCACGGCGGCGCAGGCGATGATGCGATCAGCGGCGCCGAAGCCATCGGCGCAGGCACGCCGAGCCCCACCGGCATGCCGAACTATGCCGGCGGCTACGCGCAGCACTTCGTGCAGACAGGCCCGAACCGCGGCGACCCGAACGGACTCGAGTACATCGACTTCGCGCACCCGTGGAACCCGGGAGACGTCCTGCACTTCGGCGACGACACGAACCCGTGGCACGCCAACAACCACATCGCGCAGCGGCTCGGAGAGTTCCTCCTGTACGACGAATACGACCCCCGCCGCGCGATCCTCTTCAACGGCGCCGGGCAGACCTGGGGCTGCGTCTCGTACACGCCGAGCGGTCACACCTGCACGGGGAGCAACCCCATCGGCTCGTTCACGAACCAGTTCTTCCTGAACAACGAAGACCTCACCGGCAACTGGGTGGTCTCCTGCATCGCGGTCGACAACCAGGGCAACTGCACGCTGTACACGACGCTCGCCGGCGCGGGCACCCACCAGCCCTCCGATGGGAACGACGTCATCTTCGGCGACCTGGGCAACGACTGGCTCGTCGGCGGCACAGGGCAGGACACGCTCTGGGGCGGCTGGGGCAACGACCTGCACAACGCGGACGACAACCTGCACTCTGGGTGCGTCACCATGCAGCCGAACGGCACCTGCACCACCCCAGGCGACACGTGGCTGAACGATGTGCCGGACGGCGTGAACGAGAGCTTCCAGGACCGCGTGTACGGCGGCGCCGGCCTCGACATCCTGATCGGCAACACCGGCGGCGACCGCCTGATCGACTGGGTCGGCGAGTTCAACTCGTACATCGTGCCCTTCGCGCCGTTCGGCATCGCGACGGTGAGCCGCCAGAACGAGCCGCAGCTGCCCGAGTTCCTGTACGCGCTGTCGCGCAGCCAGGGTGTCGACATGACCCGCTGGACCGATGAAGGAAGCGAGCAGGCCCGCAACGGCGAGCCGTTCGGCGAGCTCGGCCTCATCCGCCAGTCCGACCACGGCCAGTGGCAGACCCAGACCGGCGGTCCGACCGACCCGCAGGCAGGCAACATTCCGGGCGGCCGCAGGGACACCCTGAGGGGCGTGGACTTCAACGATCCCAGCGCCGCGACCGGCTTCGCGACGGATTCCGGCACATTCACCGTCCAGTCGGGCGTCCTGAGGGTGACAGCGGCGAGCAGCACCGGCGACGCGGTGGCCGTCTGGTACTCGGATGCCTACAAGACGGTCTACTACGAGCTCGCGGCGAAGATCTCGATGGAGAAGCCGACCGCCGGGTGGAAGGCCAACGCCTTCGTGATCTTCGACTACTACGGCCCGATGGACTTCAAGTTCGCCGGCATCGACCAGTCCACGAGCAAGGTCGTGATCGGGTACCGCGCAAGCTGGGGCTGGGCCACCCTCGCGCAGGCTTCCGTTCCCGGGGGTGTGAAGGCCGGCACGTTCTACGACCTCAATGTCATCGTGAACGGACTCGTGGTCACGGCGTACATCAACGGCAAGAATGCGGTGTCGTACACCTTCGCACCACGCATCGTCGGCCAGGATCAGGTCGCCCTCAACCGGGGCCTCGTCGGCTTCGGCTCCGACCAGGCGCGCGGACTGTTCGACAACATCACGCTCACGGTCATCTCGCCCGAGATCACGATCGACCGCACCGACTACTTCGAGGGCAGCGGCGGGCTGCAACGCACGGACCTCACAGGGACGTGGACGACAACGTCGACGGGACGCCTGGAGGGGAGTGCCGCGGGGGGCTCGGCATCCACTCTCCTGGGCGTCCCTGTCGGCGGTTCGAACCCGCAGGTGCCGATCTTCGACCCGCTCACCTATATCGAACTGGAGGCTACTTTCCGCGCCGTCGGCACCACCGGCTTCATGTTCGACTGGTACAGCAGTACCGACTACAAGTTCGTGGCCCTGGATGTCGCGGGTCAGCGGATCATCGTCGGCCACTTGGAGCGCGGCAACCGCGTGATCGACCAGTCGATCGCTCGGCCTCTGACGGCGGGTGCGGACTACCTGCTGAACATCGTGCTCAAGGCGACGGTCGTCACGGTCACCCTGAGCGGCCAGGTGCTGGCATCGATCATCTTCAACGCCCCGATCGGCGACGGAAGGCAGGGAGTCTTCGGCCTCGGAACGGGGACCGTCGTCTCGCTCGCGGACTACCGCATCAAGACCGATGCGCCTGTCTACGCGAATGCGCCGCCGCCGCTTCAGAGCGTCTCGATCAGCGATGTGAGCGTGGCCGAGGGCGCTGCCGGCACGACGAAAGTCGTGACGCTGACCGTGACCAGATCGTCGGCCGAGGGCTCACTGAGCGTGGGCTGGACCCTCGACCCGGGCGCGACCGCGACAGCGGGCACGGACTTCACGGCCGGCACAAGCGGTGCGAGCGCCACAAGCGGCACGGTCACCTTCGCCCCGGGCCAGACCACCGCCACCATCACCTTCATCGTCAAGGGCGACGGCACCCTTGAACCCGACGAGTCCTTTGTCGTCCGGCTGCTCCCGACACCGTCCGTCAACCTCAAGAAGTCCGGCGGTGTCGTGACCATCCTCAACGACGACAGATAGCGACGATCCCGAAGTCCTCCGGACCGCAGCCCCCCTAGCGCGCATCCGGACGGGGATCGCAGCCCGCTCACCCGACACCGAAAAGCGGCGCGTGCCCCTCGTGCTGCGGTGCAGCGGGTGAGCGGGTCTCATGTCCGCCGAGGCGAAGCCCCTCGATGCCAACCCCGGGGATGCCGCCGCCTGGTTGCGCCGGTTCCGGTCAGACCGCGACGGGGGATGCCGCCAGCAGCGTCCGCGCGGAGATCGTGCGCCGCCGGGTCACGGCGAGGACCGTCGCCACGAACGCGAGCACCCCCCAGATCGCCAGCCCGGCCAGCCCGGCGCCCACTCCGCCGGCCGCCGTCAATGCGCCCACCATGCCGTTGTAGGCAGGAGTCGTGGGCATGACGGTCGAGATGGCGGCAAGTGCGGGCGGCACGGTGGAGACGACGCCGGTGGCAATCAGGAACGCGCCGATGAGCGCCGCGATCCAGCGGCCCGCGCCGCCGAACACGGCGACGAGCGCCTGGTTGACCGCGGCGAAGGCGACGCCTGCCCCGATGCAGAGGCCCGCGAAGAGCGACCACTCGGTCCAGTCGTAGGAGGCGGCGAGCTGCACGACGCTCGCGACGAGGAGTCCCTGCAGAGCGCCGATCGCGGCAGCCGGCCCGAACGCCCGGAAGGCGATCGCGGCCGACGGGGCCCGCGACGAGAGCGCCCGACGACTGACCGCCTGCATCGCCACGAAGGTGGCGAGCCCGCCGAACCACAGGGCTGCCGTCGCGAGCAGCGGAATAGCGGACTCGCCGAAGAGGCTGTTGGAGTTTCCCTCGGCCGCGACGGGGTTCGACACGACATCGGCGAGGCTCGCCGCTTCGGTGTCGGAGTAGGTCGGGATCTGGTCGGTTGCGGTCTGCAGTCCCGTCGCGAGCTGGTCGGTGCCCGAGGCGAGCTGGGCGACGCCGTCGGCGAGGCTCTGCGCGCCCGTGGCGAGCTGGTCGCCGCCGTCCCCGAGCTGCGACGCGCCCGTCGCCAGCTGGCGCGCGCCGTCCGCGGACTGGGTCGTGCCCGACTGCAGCTTGTCCAGCCCCGATGCGAGCCCGCGGGCGCCGTCCGCGGCATCCGTCAGTCCTGCGCTCGTCTGGGTCATGAGGTCGGCGATGCCGCTCGCCGTCGGGGTCGCGTAGCCGCTCGCATAGCCGGCGCTGGTGGCAGCCGTGCCCGCGTCCGCGGCCGCTGCCCCGAGGCCGGCCGCGATGCCGCCGAGCTGCTGGCAGAACGCGGGGTCCTCTCCCGTGAGCCCGCACTGCGCGGCGAGTGCACCGAGCTGCTGCGCGAGGCCAGGTGCATCAGGGGCCGGGTTGCCGAGAGTGAGGGCGAGCGCCTGCGTCTGCGCCGCGGCGTCACCGGCATAGCTCGCGGTGGCGTTCGCGGCGTCCTTGAGCTGCTGGTTCTGCACCCCGGCGGCCGCCTGATCCAGTCCTGTCGCCAGGTCGCGTGCGCCCCCGGCGGCCCCGCCGATGCCCGCGGCGATCTGGTCCAGACCGCCGGCGAGCGACGTCGCACCTGACGCGATGCCGCTTGCGCCGTCGGCGAGCTGCGTCGCGCCGCTCGGCAGCTGCGCTGCGCCGTCGGAGGCCTGCTGTGCGCCGTCTGCGAGTTCACGCGCGCCGGTCGCTGCCTCGCCCAGCTGGTCGCCGAGCGTCGTGAAGCCGAGGAAGACGTTCTCGAGGTACACCTGCGAGATCTGGTCTCCCATGAGCGATGCCGCGGCCTGTGTCACCTGGGCGGTGATGGCGCTGTCGACGATCAGGGCGTCGGGTGCCGTCTGCACCCCGATCGTGGCCTGCTCGGGAGTCTCGCCGGGCCGTGTCGAGGTGGCGGCCGCCGAGAAGTTCTCGGGGATCGTCACCACCGCGTCGTAGGTGCCGTCGGCAAGGCCTTCGGCCGCGTCGTCGGTGTTCGACAGCGTCCAGGTCAGGTTGCTGTCGAGCTCGTCCGACCCCTCGACCAGGCCCGCCGTCAGCTGGCGGCCGAGGGGGACGATCTGGTCGTCGATCGTGACCGGCTCGTCGTTGTTGACGATGGCCGCATTGATCTGGTCGAGTCGCTCGGCCGGGTTGTACAGCGAGGCGACGAGGATGCCTCCGATGACGACGGGAAGCAGCAGCACCCCGATCAGCGTCAGCCACGTGACGGGCTTCCGCGAGCGGGCGCGTTCGATGGGGAGGCTCATGCGTTCACTTCCAGTGAGGAGGGAGCGGTTGTCCGTGACAGGTCGAGTGTCGGCGCGTCGAAGCGGCCGGCCTCGGTGAGGAGGGCCCGGGCGAGGGCGGGGTCGGTCGCCGAGACGAGGACGGTGACGGATGCCGCGCCGCGCAGCGACTCGGCCGCCTCTGTCAGCTCGGTGGCGGTCAGGGTGTCGGCGCCGTCGATCACGACGAGCGACGTGCGACCGCGGAGTGCGCGCTCGATTTCACGCACGGGTTCGTCCGAGCCGCGCAGCAGCGCGACGCCGACGTGCGCGCGCACCCAGGCGCCGCGCTCGGGAAGCAGGTGCCCGGCGACGCGAAGCCTGCCGTCGGTGGGGGCGAGACGCCCCGCGACGGTGAGGAGGAGCGCTGTGGCGGAGGCGGGGACCGCCGAGGTGACGACGAGCGAGTCGCCCCGCTCCGCGCGGAACGAGACGTCCGTGAGCAGCACTCGTCCGTCATCCGACACGTCGAGGTCCTCCGCGACGACGACGGCGGTGGTGTCGCGTTCGGGCCAGTCCGCGAGTGACAGTTCGCGCTCGACGGCCTCGCCCTCGATGTCGAAGTGGGGGAGGACGCGGTCGAGCCAGCGCGGGATCCACCATGCCTTGTCGCCGAGCAGCGCCATGACGGCGGGAACGAGCGTCATGCGCACGAAGAACGCATCGATCGCGATGCCCGCGGCAAGACCCAGGGCGATGGGCTTGATCGCCGTGTCGCCTTCGGGGATGAACGCTGCGAAGACCGCGAACATGATGACGGCTGCGGCCGTCACGACACGAGCCGAGGCGGTGAAGCCGGAGCGCACGGCGCCGACCGCCATGTCGCGATCGCCCACGCCGCCCTGGGCGCGGCGCTTGTGGACGTAGTCCTCACGCATGCGCGACACCAGGAACACCTCGTAGTCCATGGCAAGGCCGAACAGCACGCCCATGAGGATGATCGGCATGAAGCTGATGATCGGGCCGGTCTTGGCGACGTGGAGGGCATCCGAGAACCAGCCGAACTCGAACACGAGCGCGATGACGCCGAAGGCCGCCGCCACGGACAGGAGATACCCGAGGGCCGCCTTGATCGGCACCCAGATCGACCGGAAGACGATCGTGAGGAGCACGAGCGACAGGCCCACGACGAAGATGCCGAAGGGCAGCAGTGCGCCGCCGAGGCGGTCCGAGATGTCGATCGAGACGGCCGTGAAGCCGGTGACCTTGAGGTCCACGCCGTACTTCTCGAGCCATTCGTCGTGGTGCGAGCGCAGTTCTCGCACCAGCTCCGCGGTGGCGGGGTCGTCCGGCGCCGTCTCGGGCACGAGCTGCACGATTCCGGTGTCGGCGGTCTCGTTCGGGACCGCCAGGGCGACAGCCTTCACGCCCGGGATGTCGAGCACCGCGTCGCCGAGGTCCTGCATGAGCCCCAGAGGGTCGGTCGAGGTGACGATGGTGCCGGTGAGGATCAGCGGGCCGTTGAAGCCGGGGCCGAAGTGCTCGGTGGTCAGGTCGTAGGCCTGGCGCGCCTCGCTCGTCTCGGGCTGCATGCCCGCGTTCGGCAGGGCGAGGCGCAGGCTCGCCGCCGGGATCGCGAGGATCCCGAGGCCGACGACGACCGCGATCGTCGTGATGACCGGATGCCGCGTCACCCCGCCGACCCAGCGCTCCGCGAAGCCGCGACGTCGGCGGCGCGTGGGTGTGGCGGCTGCCGCGGTGGCGGATGCCGCGGTGGCGGCTGCCGCGGTGGCGGATGCCGCGGCCCGGGTCGATGCCTGGTCATCCACCGGGACGGGGGGCGCAGCATCCGTCTCGTCGACAGGCGGGACAGCAGGCTTGCGCCGCTTCCAGCCGACGACCCGTCCCTTGGCGAAGCCGAGCAGGGCAGGGGAGAGGGTGAGGGCGACGAGGACCGCGATCGCGACGGCGACCGAGGCGGCGATGCCCATCGTGGTGAGGAACGGGATGTTCGCCAGCGACAGGCCGATGAGCGCGATGAGCACCGTGACGCCGGCGAACACGACGGCCGAGCCGGCCGTGCCGGTGGCGCGCGCGGCCGATTCTTCCGGGTCCACGCCCGTCCGCACCTGATCCTGATGTCGGGCGATGATGAACAGGGCGTAGTCGATGCCGACCGCGAGCCCGAGCATGATCGCGAGCAGCGGCGTGGTCGAAGAGATCGACGCGAACGCGGTCGAGACGTAGATGAGCGAGATCGCGAGTGCGACCCCGATCAGCGCGGTGACCAGGGGGAACCATGCCACGGCGAATGAGCGGAACGTGACGATCAGGACGAACAGCGCGATGAGAACGCCGACGGCCTCGACGATCGAGATGGCGGGGACGGACTGGGAATAGAGGTCTCCGCCGATCGCCACCTGCGAGCCCGCCGGGAGCGACTCCTCGAGGTCGGCGCTGACCTCCTTGAGGTCCGCCTTCGCCTCGGGGGAGACATCCGTCGCCTGTCCTTCGAACTGCAGGCGGATGATCGCCGCGTTCCCGTCGTCCGAGACCAGCCCCGAGACGAACTCGTTGAACGGATCGGTGACCGCCAGGACCCCGTCGAGGTCTTCGAGGTCGGCGATCGTGTCGTCGATCGCCGACTTGTAGGGCTCCTCGTCGACCTGGTCGCCGTCGGCGGCGACGATCACGAGCTGCGCGCTCGTGCCGCTCGCCTGCGGGAACGACCGGGCGAGCTGCTGAATGCCGGCCTGGGCTTCGGTGCCCGGGATCGAGAACGAGTTGTCGGTGCCCTGCATGAACGCCGCAGCGCTGCCGCCCGCGATGCCGAGCAGCAGCAGCCACGCGACGAGGACGCGCCACGGGTGGCGGTACGACCAGCGCCCGAGGGCATAAAGCAGAGTGGACACGGAGCCTCCGGTCGGAAATTCAGAATGGTCCGATACGCCGCTGTATCCGATACATAGATGTATCGTAAAGTCGCACCGGTTCGCAAGGCTGAGCGCCAGGTGTGAATGAGCCACACGAGGAGAACATGTTGACGGATGCCGCGACCACCCGCCGCCGAGACGTCACCCGCCGGCGTCTCGTGGATGCCGCCGCCGAGGTCTTCGCCGAGGTCGGACTGGATGCGGCGTCCGTCGAGGCGATCTGCGAACGCGCCGGGTTCACCCGGGGAGCCTTCTACTCCAACTTCGAGACGAAGGAAGAGCTCTTCCTCGAGCTTGCGGGCATCGTCCAGCGCGAGCGGGTCGCGTCGGTGCGCGCTCGTGTCACACAGCTCGAGGCGAGCGGGGCCCTGGCCGATACGTCGCCCGATGCGCTCTCCATCATCCAGGCGGCTCTCGACACCTCCGCCGAGGATCGCCTCAGCATCCTGCTCATGAGTGAGATCCGCATCCACGCACTGCGAAACCCGAAGCTCGCTGCGGCCTACCTCGCGCAGGAGCAGGAGATGGTGCACAGTGTCGCGCACATCATCGAGGACATCGGTCGCGGGGGCTCGCTCTCGTTCCGGCTGCCCGCGAACGAAGCGGCGCGGATCATGATGGCCGTATGGGAGAGCTCAGCGGTGCGCGCAGCGATGGCTGGCGTCGATAACGAGCAGATGTGCCGCCGCTCCAACGAGGAGATCGCCCGGGTCGCGCAGCTGATCATCGAGCCACGCTGAGAATCGGCCCCCTGCCGCGTCAGGCGAGCAGGGCGTGGCAGCGAGTCAGGCGAGCAGGGCGTGGCAGCGCGTCAGGCGCTCGAGCCACCAGTCCCGTTGGGCGGCGGATGCCTCCTGAGCGGCCAGGAGCGCCGGGTCAGGCGTGACGCGGCCGACCTGCAGCACGCCTCCGCGCGGGGTGAGTGCGGGGCTCGTCACGTCGGACTCGAACAGCGACGCCGTGCCCAGCCCGCAGTCGTAGTCGAGCTCCGGGAGAGCCGCCGCCAGCGCGACGCCCATCGCGAGGCCCACAGAGGTATCCAGGGCGCTCGAGACCACGGCCGGCAGTCCCGCCTCGGCGACGATCTCGAGCGCACGACGCACTCCGCCGAGCGGCTGGGCCTTGATGACCAGGAGATCGGCGGCGCCCGCGCGCGCGACGGCGAGCGGGTCGTCCGCCTTGCGCACGCTCTCGTCGGCGGCGATCGGCACCCCCATGTACTTGATGCGGCGCCGCAGTTCGCCGAGCTCCTCGACGCTGGCACACGGCTGCTCGACGTATTCGAGGTCGAACTCGGCAAGTGCATGCACGGCGTGCTCAGCCTCATCGACGTTCCACGCGCCGTTCGCGTCGACGCGCACGCGCCCTTCGGGGCCCATCGCGGCGCGCACGGCGCGCACCCGCTCGATGTCGTCGGTCAGGGTCTGCCCGGGTTCAGCGACCTTGACCTTGGCGGTCCGGCATCCGTCATAGCGGGCCAGGATCTCGGGAACGGATGCTGCACCCACGGCGGGCACCGTCGCGTTGACGCGGATCTCCGATCGACGCGCAGTCGGCTGCTCGGCCCATCCGAAGTCGATGGCCGCCGCGAGCCAGGTCGAGGCCTCGCTGTCGCCGTACTCGGCGAAGGGCGAGAACTCCGTCCAGCCCTCCGGACCTTCCAGCAGGACGGCCTCGCGCACCTCGACCCCGCGGAATCGCGTCACAAGGGGGAGTGCCACCACCCTGGCAGACGCGAGCAGTTCGGCGAGCGGGGGGACGGGAGCGGCGTCGGTCACGCGCCCATCCTCTCTCACCCCGGCTCGAGCGCCTGCTTCCGCGCGGCATTCCGGGTCACAGCAATGTGCGATTGACTATAGTGTGTAACGCACAGTAAGGTGTGAGACATGAGCGAGACCGAAGCACTCGAGACGCATCTCCAGGAGCTGCGTCGGGGAACGGTCGTCCTCGCGTGCCTGCGGCTCCTGCGGCGACCCGGGTACGGCTATGGACTGCTCGACGAGCTGAACACCCGTGGTTTCGACACGGATGCGAACACGCTGTATCCCCTGCTCCGCCGCCTGGAGAAGCAGGGGCATCTGACGAGCGAGTGGAACACCGACGAGGCACGACCCCGCAAGTTCTACCGCACCAGCGCGGCGGGCATCCGTCTCGCCGGCGCCCTCAGCCAGGATCTCGCGCGCGTCGTCGCCGCGATCGACGCACTCCCCGAGGAGGACTGAAATGAACGCCACCCTCACCGACCGCTACATCGACGCCGCCATGCGGACCGTCCCGGAGAAGCAGCGGCCAGACCTCTCCGCTGAGCTCCGCGGGTCGATCGCCGACCAGATCGACGCGCGCACCGACGCCGGCGACCCGCAGGAGGTCGCGGAGCGGGCCGTGCTGACCGAGCTCGGCGACCCCGACAAGCTCGCCGCCGGTTACACCGACCGGCCCCTGCATCTGATCGGTCCGCGCTACTACCTGGACTGGTGGCGGCTGCTGAAGCTGCTGCTGTGGATCGTCCCCGCGTGCGCCGCGTTCGGCATCGCGCTCGGTCAGACTCTCGCCGGTGGGACGTTCGGCGAGGTCGTCGGCTCGACGGTCGCGGGCATCATCGGCGTCATCGTTCATCTGTTCTTCTGGGTGACGCTCGTGTTCGCGATCCTGGAGCGGAGCACCGGTGAGGGTGCGCGCGGTCGCACAGCGCGTCGCGGCGGAGAGCCGTGGCCGCAATGGACCCTCGATCAGCTTCCGCAGGTGCGGGAGTCGGGTGCGAGACTCCCCGACCTCATCGGGTCACTGGTCTTCCTGGTGCTCGGCGCAGCGGCGATCCTGTGGGATCTGCTCATCGGCTTCGTTCCCGGCACTGATCTGTCGTTCCTCGATCCCGGCCTCTGGCCGTGGTGGATCGCCGCCCTCTTCGTGCTCATGGGGCTCGAAGCGCTGCTCGCCTTCCTGGTCTACCGCGGGGGCCGCTGGACCTTCGGCCTGGCGATCGCGAATGCGCTGCTCGCGCTGGCCTTCGCCGTTCCGGCGCTCTGGCTGCTCGCCCAGGATCAGCTCCTCAACCCGGAGTTCTTCCCGAGTCTCGTCCCTGACGACGGGGCCGAGGTCGCTCAGATCATGGCCGTCCTCACGGGCTTCGGCATTGTGGTCATCGCGCTCTGGGACATCATCGACGGCTTCCTCAAAGCCCGCCGCTCACGGTGAGGGCACGACGCAGACGGACGGCCGGTCATGACAGCCGGCCGTCCCCGGGCCGGACGACCCGCAGCCAGCGGTAGCCGTAGGCGGGCAGCTCGAGGGTCACCTCCTTCCGATCGTCCAAGGCCATCCGCTCAGGTCCGAGGAGGTCCGACAGCGCCACGGCGTCGGGATCGTCGGCGAGCGAGATCACGGTCTTGACGGGGACGTCCGCGAAGTTGTGCAGCGCGACGAATCGTCCAGGGTCCGCTCGCACGGAGTGGGCGAGCACGGCCGGCTGATCCTGTGTGAGCACCTCGAATCGGCCCCAGCCGATCTCGGGCGAGGAGCGGTAGCGCACCGCGAGGCGCTGCACGAACTGCAGCAGCGAATCGTCGTCGGCGATCTGCGCGTTCACATTGACGTGCTCCGGCCCGTACCCGTCCGCGGGCTGCGGCGCCACGAGGCGGGATGCCGCCGCAGAGGAGAAGCCGCCGTTCTTGCCGGTGTCCCACTGCATGGGCGTGCGCACCGACTGCCTGCCCTCGATGTCGATGTTCTCGCCCATGCCGATCTCCTCTCCGTAGAACAGGACGGGCGTGCCGGGAAGCGAGAAGAGAAGGCTGTAGACCATGCGGATGCGGCGGGGATCGCCCGCGAGCATCGGCGGGACGCGCCGCGTGATCCCGCGGCCGTAGACCCGCTGGCGCTCATCCGGCGCGAACGCCTCGAAGACCTCCTCGCGCTCCGCGTCGGTCAGCTTGTCGAGGGTCAGCTCGTCGTGGTTGCGCACGAAGTTCGCCCACTGCGCCTCGGGGGCGATCTCGGGTCGGGATGTCAGGGCGCGGACCAGAGGAGCCGGATCCGAGCGCGCCAGTGAGAGATAGAGCGCCTGCATCGAGATGAAGTCGAACTGCATGGTGAGCTCTTCGACGCCGTCGACGCCGAAGTACTCGCGCTGCTCGTCGTATGGCAGGTTCACTTCGCCGAGCAGCACCGCCTCGCTGCTGCGCCGCTGCAGGAATCGCCGGATGTCGCGCAGGTACTCGTGCGGGTCGGTGTTCGCGACGCCGGGAGGCGCCTGGAGGAGGAACGGCACCGCGTCGACGCGAAAGCCCGAGACGCCGAGCTCGAGCCAGAACCCGATGACCTTGGCGATCTCGTCCCGGACGCGGGGGTTGGTGATGTTCAGGTCGGGCTGATGCCGGTAGAAGCTGTGCAGGAAGTACTGCCCGGTCTTCTCCTCCAGCTCCCACACGCTGGTCTCCTCGCCCGGGAAGACCGTTTCCGCCTGCTTCTTCGGCGGCTCATCCACCCACACGTAGAAGTCCCGGAACTTCGCGTCCCGGCTCCGACGGGCATTGACGAACCAGGGATGCCGATCCGAGGTGTGATTCACCACGAGGTCGACGATCACCCTCATGCCCCGGTCCTTCGCGGTGCGGATCACCTCCACGAAGTCGCCGTGGCTGCCGAGGCGGCGGTCGACCCCGTAGAAGTCGGTGATGTCATAGCCGTCGTCGCGGTCGGGGGTCGGATAGAAGGGCATGAGCCAGAGGCACGTCACACCGAGGTCCGCGAGGTAGTCGATGCGGCGTGCGAGGCCGAGGAAGTCGCCGATGCCGTCGCCGTCCCCATCCATGAACGTCTCGACGTCGAGGCAGTAGATCACCGCCGTCTTCCACCACAGGTCGCTGGTGTCGGTGATCTTCATGACTCCTCCCGCAGACGCGGCAGCAGTTCCGCCTCGGCTCGCTGAAGGAAGCTGGTCTGCTCCTTCCCCACGTGATGGAGGTACAGCCGGTCGAAGCCGATCGCGGCGAGCTCCGCGATCCGCTCGGCCAGCGCCCCGGCATCCGAATCGACCAGCACCGCTGTGCGCAACTGGTCCTCGTCGGGATCCGCGACCGCCGCATCGAAGTCCTCCGGCTGATCGAAGTCCCAGGCGCGCGGCGGCCCGATCAGCCCGTTGGGCCACTGGTCCCGCGCGAGGGCCAGAGCTTCGGCATCCGTTGTCCCGAGCGAGAGATGCACCTGCAGGGCGCAGGGCCCGGTGCCTCCGTTGGACCGGTATGCCTCGACGACGCGGCGCAGCGCGGCGGGCTCCTGCGCCACGGTCGCGAGACCGTCCACGCGGCCGGCGAGCCATCCCGCGGTCTCGGCGCTGACCGCGGCGCCGAACAGCGGCGGTGCGGCGATCGGCCGTGACCAGAGTCGGGCCCTGTCGATTTTCACCAAGCCGTCGGCCGACACCTCCTCTCCCGCGAGCAGGCGTCGGATCGCACCGAGCGACTCGTCCAGCCGCGCGTTGCGGTCGTCCTTCGAGGGCCACGGGTCGCCCGTGATGTGCTCGTTCATCGCCTCGCCGCTCCCGAGCGCCGCCCAGAACCGTCCGGGGAACATCTCCTCGAGCGTCGCGATCGCCTGCGCGACCACCGCCGGGTGGTACCGCTGCCCCGGCGCGTTCACGACGCCGATCGAGAAGGATGTCGTGGCCAGCGCCGCGCCGAGCCAGGACCACGCGAACCCCGACTCGCCCTGTCGCACGCCCCACGGGGCGTAGTGGTCCGAGCACATCGCGCCGTCGAAGCCGGCGTGCTCGGCATCCTGAACGAAGCGCAGCAGCGCACTCGGCGGAAGCTGCTCGTGCGAGCAGTGGTATCCGATGAAAGTCATCCCCTCAGTCTCTCGGGCCGGGGGCCACCCCACGAGGGGCTTGCGAGGCATCTCCGGATCCGGCATGAGCCGCCCGCCCCCGCCGGCCTCGGGCTGCGCTGAGACGAGGTCACAAAGTGATTGCGCCGTCCTCGCCTTGCCGTCCTCCGCCAGCCCTAGGCTGAGCCCCATGCCTCTTCTCGACACTCCCGTGCGGCTCGGCGTGCAGCTCCAGCCGCAGCACGCCCCGTACACCGCTTTCCGCGACGCCGTGCGGCGGCTCGAAGACCTCGGCGTCGACATCCTGTTCAACTGGGACCACTTCTTCCCGCTGTCGGGCGATCCCGACGGGCTGCACTTCGAGTCGTGGACCATGCTCGCGGCCTGGGCGGAGCAGACCGAGCGCGTGGAGTTCGGGGCGCTCGTCAACTGCAACAGCTACCGCAATCCCGATCTCCAGGCCGACATGGCGCGGACGATCGACCACATCTCGGCAAAGGGCGGCGAGGGCCGGTTCATCTTCGCGACCGGATCGGGCTGGTTCGAGCGCGATTACGCCGAGTACGGCTACGAGTTCGGCACCGCGGGGTCGCGCCTGGACGACCTCGCCGAGGGTCTGCAGCGCATCGAAGCCCGCTGGCAGAAGCTCAACCCGGCGCCGACGCGCCGGATCCCCGTGATGATCGGCGGCAAGGGCGAGCAGAAGACCCTGCGTCTGGTCGCTCGCCACGCAGACATCTGGCACAGCTTCGTCGGGCCCGACGACCTGCCGCACAAGATCGATGTCATCCAGCGGTGGGCCGATAAGGAGGGGCGCGACACGTCGAACCTCGTCGTGTCGAACGAGCTGCACCGCCGCACCGAGGACTTCGCCGACGAGCTGTACGACGCGGGCACGCGGCTGTTCACGCTCGCGTTCGAGGGGCCGGACTGGGACTACTCGCTCATCGAGTCCTGGCTGCGCTGGCGGGACGCCAAGAACGGCTGACCGGTAGGACGGCGATCCCCGCGTAACGAGCGGGCCGCCGCCCCGGGCCCTCGGTAGAATCGCCCGAGTGACCTCTGCCGCCACCGCTCCCCGCTTCGCGCTCGACATCGACGGGGTTCCGCGTCCGCTCCGGGCGCAGGCGCTGCTCGACGCCGTGCAGTCCCGTGTGGTGATCGCGGACGGTGCGATGGGCACGATGCTGCAGCGGCACGAGCCCTCGCTCGAGGACTACCTGCAGCTCGAGGGCTGCAACGAGATCCTGAACGTCTCGCGGCCCGACATGATCGGCGCCATCCACGACGAGTACCTCGCCGTCGGCATCGACGCCGTCGAGACGAACACGTTCGGCGCGAACTGGTCGAACCTCGGCGACTACGGCATCGAGCACCGGATCTCGGAGCTCGCCGAGGCCGGCGCCCGCATCGCGCGCGAGCGGGTCGAGGCGGCCCAGGCCGCCGACGGGCGCATGCGCTGGGTGCTCGGGTCGATGGGTCCAGGCACCAAGCTCCCGAGCCTCGGACACACGACCTACGAGAACCTCAAGCAGACCTTCGCGCTCCAGGCCGAGGGGCTCATCGACGGCGGCGCGGACGCCTTCCTCGTCGAGACCTCGCAGGACCTGCTGCAGACGAAGGCCGCGATCAACGGCTGTCGTCAGGCGATCGTCAGCCGCGGCATCCGTCTTCCGATCTTCGTCGAGGTGACGGTCGAGACGACCGGCACCATGCTCATGGGAAGCGAGATCGGCGCCGCGCTCACGGCGCTCGAACCGCTCGGAGTCGACGCGATCGGCCTCAACTGCGCGACCGGCCCCGACGAGATGAGCGAGCACCTGCGCCACCTCTCGAAGCACTCGGGGGTGCCGGTGGCGTGCATGCCCAACGCCGGCCTGCCGATCCTCACCGCGGACGGCGCGCACTATCCGCTGACCCCGGACGAACTCGCCCACGCCCACGAGCAGTTCGTGCGCGAGTTCGGGCTGGGACTGGTGGGCGGATGCTGTGGCACCACGCCCGAGCACCTCGCCGCGGTCGTCGAGCGGCTGCGTCCCCTCCAGTCGGTCGGATCGCGCGAACCTGTCGCGGAGCCGGGCGTAGCGTCGCTCTACCAGCACGTCCCGTTCGATCAGGATGCCTCGTACCTCGCGATCGGCGAGCGCACCAACGCGAACGGCTCGAAGGCCTTCCGCGAGGCGATGCTCGAGGAGCGATGGGACGACTGCGTCGAGATCGCGCGCAATCAGATCCGCGTCGGCGCGCACCTGCTGGACGTGTGCATCGACTACGTCGGGCGGGACGGTGTCGCCGACATCCGCGAGGTCGTGTCGCGGTTCGCGAGCGCCTCGACCCTGCCGCTCGTCATCGACTCGACCGAGCCGGCCGTCATCCAGGCAGGGCTCGAGCTCATCGGCGGCAGGCCCGTGGTCAACTCGGTCAACTACGAGGACGGCGACAGCCCCACGAGCCGCTTCGGGCGGATCATGCCGCTCGTCAAGGAGCATGGCACCGCCGTCATCGCGCTGACCATCGACGAGCAGGGCCAGGCCCGCACGGCCGACGAGAAGATGCGCATCGCGTCGCGGCTCGTCGACACTCTCGTGGGCGAGTGGGGCCTGAAGGTCAGCGACATCATCGTCGACTGCCTCACGTTCCCGATCGCGACGGGTCAGGAGGAGACGCGGCGCGACGCCATCGAGACGATCGAGGCGATCCGTCGGCTCACCGCGAAGTATCCCGGCATCCACACCACCCTCGGCGTTTCGAACGTGTCGTTCGGGCTCAACCCCGCGGCGCGCATGGTGCTGAACTCCGTCTTCCTGCATGAAGCGGTCGAGGCCGGGCTCGACTCGGGGATCATCGACGCCGCCAAGATCGTGCCCCTGGCGTCGGTGCCCGAAGAGCGCCGCAAGGTCGCACTCGACCTCGTGTGGGACCGCCGCGAGTACGACGCCGACGGCAACCTCACCTACGATCCGCTCGCGACCATGCTCGACCTGTTCGCCGGTGTCGACACCGCGGCCCTGCGTGATCAGCGGGCGGCCGAGCTCGCCGCCCTGCCCGTCGGCGAGCGGCTCGAACGCCGCATCATCGACGGCGAGGCGAAGGGTCTCGAGGCAGACCTCGACCTCGCGCGCGAGGGCGGGCTCACGGCGCTCCAGATCATCAACGACCACCTGCTCGAGGGCATGAAGATCGTCGGCGAGCGCTTCGGGTCGGGCGAGATGCAGCTGCCCTTCGTGCTGCAGTCGGCCGAGGTCATGAAGACCGCCGTCGCGCTGCTCGAGCCGCACATGGAGAAGGCGGATGCCTCGGGCAAGGGCCGCATCGTGCTCGCCACCGTCCGCGGCGACGTGCACGACATCGGCAAGAACCTCGTCGACATCATCCTGACCAACAACGGCTACGACGTCGTGAACCTCGGCATCAAACAGCCCATCGCCGATATCATCGCCGCCGCCGAAGAGCACAACGCCGACGTGATCGGCATGTCCGGGCTCCTCGTGAAGTCCACGGTCGTGATGAAGGAGAACCTGCACGAGCTGCAGACCCGCGGGCTCGCCGAGCGCTGGCCCGTCATCCTCGGCGGTGCAGCGCTCACCCGGGCGTACGTCGAGGACGACCTCGCCGGACTCTTCGACGGCAACGTCCGCTACGCCCGCGACGCGTTCGAGGGCCTCACGCTCATGGAGCCGCTGGTGCGGATCGCCCGCGGCGCCTCGCCCGACGAGGTCGGACTCCCACCCTTGAAGAAGCGCATCCACAAGGCGACGTCCCAGCTCACGCTGACCGAGCCCGAGGCGATGCCCGCACGATCGGATGTGGCATCCGACAATCCCGTGCCGGCGCCGCCCTTCTGGGGCACCCGCATCGTCAGGGGAGTGGCGCTCGCCGACTACGCCGCGTTCCTCGACGAGCGTGCGACGTTCATGGGGCAGTGGGGTCTCAAGCCCGGCCGGGGCGAGGGCGGCAAGTCGTACGAAGAGCTGGTCGAGCTCGAGGGCCGTCCCCGCCTGCGGTACTGGCTCGACCGGATCCTCGCCGAGGGGATGCTGGATCCCTCGATCGCGTACGGCTACTTCCCGGTCGTGTCCGAGGGCGACGACCTGATCGTCCTGCATCACGGAGACGACCCGTCCGGAGCCTTCGGCCACGCAGGGCTCCTCGCCCCGGACGGCGGCTCCGGCGGCGAGCCGGGCGCCGAGCGGCTGCGCTTCCACTTCCCGCGCCAGCGCCGCGACCGGCACCTGTGTCTCTCGGACTTCGTGCGCTCGAAGGACTCCGGCGCAGTGGACGTCCTGCCGATCCAGCTCGTGACCGCCGGTGCGCACATCGACCAGGTGACGGCGAAGCTGTTCGCGGCGAACGCCTATCGGGACTACTACGAGCTCAACGGGCTGGTCATGCAGCTGACCGAGGCGCTCGCCGAGTTCTGGCACGGACGCATCCGGTCCGAGCTCGGCTTCGCGGACGAGGACCCGAACAACGTCGCCGGGCTCTTCAAGCTGGAGTATCGCGGCGCGCGCTTCTCGCTCGGCTACCCCGCGTGCCCCGAGATGGAGGACCGCCGCAAGGTCGTCGAGCTGCTGCGGCCCGAGCGCATGGGAGTGGAGCTGAGCGAGGAGCTGCAGCTGCACCCCGAGCAGTCGACCGACGCGTTCGTGTTCCACCACCCCGAGGCGAAGTACTTCTCGGTCTAGCACCGGCTTCTCATCCCGGGCGGGTCGCAGGCAGCGCCTCTCCTAAGTCGGACGAATGCGCCGAATTCGGACGATTCACGCCGCCTGGTCCGATCGTCGTCCAATCTTCCGAAATGGGTGATCTGCCGACGCCGGGGCAGCGCTCCGAAGTCGGACAATGGCCCGAAAATCGGACGATCCAGGCCGGCTGGCCCCATATCCGGACGAGCGCGCCACAAGCCGGCGGGATGGCGCGCCAAAGTCGGACGAACGCGCCGAAGTCGGACGATTCGCCGCGGATCGTCCGACATTCCGGCAATCGTCCGATTTTGGTGATCTGTGGATGCTGCCCGCCGCGCCCCTGGTCAGGTCGCGGGCGGCGCGCCAAAGTCGGACGAACGCGCCGAAGTCGGACGATTCACGCCGGATCGTCCGACATTGCTGCAATCGTCCGACTTTGGTGATCTGTGGATGCTGCCGCTCCGCGCCGGGTGGGGTCGCGGGTGGAGGCGCGCGGGGTGGGCTGGCGGGGTGGTGCGCCAAAGTCGGACGAACGGGCCGAAGTCGGACGATTCACGCCGGATCGTCCGACATTGCTGCAATCGTCCGATTTCGGTGATCTGTGGATGCTGCGGCCCGGGCGCCGTGCGGGGTCGCGGGCGGTGCGCCAAAGTCGGAAGAACGCGCCGAAGTCGGACGATTGACGCCGGATCGTCCGACATTCCTGCAATCGTCCGATTTTGGTGATCTGTGGATGCTGCGGCCCGGGCGCCGGGCGGGGTCGGGGGTGGCGCGCGGGGTGGGCCGGCGGGGTGGTGCGCCAAAGTCGGAGGAATGCCCCGAAGTCGGACGATTCACGCCGGATCGTCCGACATTGCTGCAATCGTCCGATTTTGGTGATCGACGGATGCTGCGCTGAGGCGCCAGTCGGTCAGGACTCCTCGTCGTCCGCGGTGTCGCGGTCGGACTTCTCAGCGGGAATCTCGTCGGCACGCGGTCCGACGAAGTCTCCCGTGATCGTGTGCTCGCGCTCGACGTCCTTGATCACGTCGGTCTTGAGGTCGCTGGCTGGATTGCCGTCCTCCGGTGAGAGACGCGGAATCACAGAATCGCTCATCATGCCCCCCTCTTCGCGGCGGACGGATCCTCGGGTGAGGAGGGGTCGTCCTCCTCCGGCTCGAAGTTCGACGGCTCCCCGGTGTGGCCCGCCGCCACGCCATCGGGGGCCGGCGGGATCGTGCCGTCCTGCCCCAGACCGCCGGCCTTCTCGGTGCCGCTGTCGTCCGTGATCGGTTCGTCTGGATTGCCATTCATAGGATGCTCCTTCGTCGATGCCCGAAACGTACGGCCGCCTGCAGCTTCGCGGATCCCGCTTGACAAAGTCCCGACTGGTTCGTCGCTCGACGATCAGAGCCAGCGGCGGACGCGGGCACGGTACTCCCCGTACTCGTCGCCGAACTTCTCGCTGAGGTAGCGCTCCTCCGGGACGATCGCTCCCCACCAGAGCGCCAGGATGCCGACCGGCGTCAGGACGAGCGCCCAGAACGACGGCCAGAACAGAGCGAGGGCGACGTCGAAGGCGATGAGCCCGAGATACAGCGGATTCCGGCTCCAGCGAAAGGGCCCGCGGTCGAGGATCTTCCGCGTCGCTCCACCCGGCAGGAGCGCGGTGCGGCGGCGCGCCATGAGCACAAGGGCCCATCCGTTCCAGAGCGCGAACGCCGCGGTGAGCACGAGGGCGATGCTGCCCGAGGCCGCGGCGGGCAGCGCTACCGGATCGCCTGCGAAGGCAGTGAGAGCACAGCCGGCGACCAGGGGCACGCCCAGCGCCACAGGAGGCCAGATCCGGTAACCAGGCGCGTCCGCCATCCCGGCAGTGTAGCCAGCGACCGCCCGGGAAGGAACGGCGCCGGGTGTGAGAAGACGCCGAGGACTGACGCCCAGCCGCCGGAGGCCACCGCAGAGACCGAGACCCCGGGGACCGGGGCCGGTCCCAGGAGACCGGAGGCCAGACCAGGCGACCGCTGCTAGGCGACCGCGCCGCAGACTCCGCACTCTCCGGTTGCCGACACCTCGATGAAGCAGTTGGGGCACATGGCCCGCACCCGGTCGTCGTGCGTCGCGCGGCGCACGGGCGGGCGCTTCTCGGCGGGCGCACTCCGGCGTGCTGCCGATGCGCGACCCGGTGCGAGGGCGGCCGGTGCGACGGGCGCGGGGGCCGGCTTGTGGTCGATGCAGTAGAAGCGCACGAACCCACCGTGGTCGTTGGGGTGCCGATGCTTGACGGCCCACAGCTCGGTGCGCGGGTGCGGGGGAACGTCGTGACGACAGCCGGCGCAGCGCGCGTCCTCGCCGGGGGCGATCTCGGACACCAGCACGGGGCTCTCGAACGGCAGCGAGTCCCGCCAGTCTGCGCTCTCTACGACCCTCATGGCATGTCCTTCCTCGGGGCCCCAGACGAGGCCCTCATCAAGTGTGCATGACGTTCGCTGAGCATCTGACCGGTGGGCGCCGCTGCGAGAGGCGCGACGGGCTTCGCGCGCCGCAGCGAGGTCAGCACCGCCGGCCCGATGACGAGCAGCCCGATCGTGGTGGTGACGGCACGCAGGGTGTCCCACGTGAGGGTCGACGTGATGAGCGAGTAGAGGACGAAGCTCGCGAGATTCTGCCCGATCGGAGCGCCCGGTTCGTAGGAGATGCCCGTCTGGGTGCCGACGGCGAAGGGCCAGAACCACAGGTTCATCAGCAGCCCGAACGCGTAGGAGGCGAGGATGCCGTACCCGATGAGCATCACGATCTCCCCGCTACGAGGGAGCCGGACCGAGTGCCGCGGGCCGCGCGGCACCGGCACCCGCCGTCGTGGGAGCAGCCCGGCGCCCGCCCCCACCCAGGCGCACGCGAACATCTGAAACGGCGTCCATGGTCCGATGCCGCCCCACATGATCGATGACAGCGCGATCGTGAGCACGCCGAGGAGGAGGCCGAAGCGCGCCCCGAGGACGCGTCCGGCGAGGATCAGCAGGATGAACACGGCCTCGACCCCGCCGACGCCGGTTCCGACGATGCGAATGGCCGCGCCGATGGCCGCAAGGATGCCGAGCAGAGCGAGCGTGTGCGCCGACCGGACGGTCCCGTCGAGCGAGGCGAGCACCACCAGGATCGCCAGCGGCGCGAGCGCGAAGGCGGCGAACGGGACCGCCGCCTGTGCCTGAGCGGGCAGTGCCATCGCCGCGAACGGCCAGCAGAAGGCCGCGAGGGCGACGACGTTCGCGGCCACCAGGACGAGCGTCCCGCGACGCGAGTGCCGCCGCCGGCCGGTCTCTGCCGCCAGGGCGGGCGGGGGTGACGGCGACGTCACCACGGCGCGCGGCGGACGTGACGGCGAAACGGGGGAAGCGTCGCGAACGACCGGCACCGGCTCGCCGAGCCTTCCTTCCCGAAGGGGAAGGATGCTGTCCGCCAGCGCCGCCGCGAAGTCCCTGTCGTGGGTCGCGACGAGCACCGCCGCGCCGCCGTCGGCGAGTCGCGTGAGTGCTGCGGCGACGAGCCCTCGAGCGCGCGGGTCGAGTCCGCGGGTGGGCTCGTCGACGAGGAGAACCCGCGGCGATGACGACAGCTGCAGCGCGAGGGCCAGGCATCGCCGCTCACCCGAGGACAGATCGAGCGGGTGCCGTTCCGCCAGCGCAGTCAGGCCGAGGGAGTCGGCATTTACGCCCACGAGCAGAGCGAGCCGCCGCAGGGTCGTCCCGGCCGGCAGGCGGGCATGCCGGTCGGTCCGCCGGCATTCGGCCGCGACCGTGTCGCAGACGAAGAGGTCGTCCGAGGCATCGGGCACGAGGGCGACTCCGCCGAACGCCCGCCGCGCTGCTACCGGCGTGCCGTCCAGGGTGATGTCGGCGGCGGCATCCGGAAGCGCGATCCCCGCGAGCAGGCTCGACTTGCCTGCGCCGTTCGGTCCGACCAGGGCCGTGAGCTCCCCGGCGCGGAGGGTGAAGCTCGCGTCGCGGACGGACTCGCCGGCGTGGTGGCGAACGGTGAGTCCCCGGACGGTGAGGACGACCGGGCCCGGCTTCGCCGCACCGCGAGGGGTCAGCGCGGGCTCATCGGCGGGCGCCGCCTCGCCGAGCGACCCCTCGTTGATCGCAAGGCTCCGGTCGGCGACCTCCGTGAACTCGGCGGCGCGGTGCTCCGCGACCACCACGCAGACGCCGGCATCATGCGCGAGGGCACCCAGGAGTGCGACGATCCGCTCGCGATAGGCAGCGTCGAGGTCGGCGAGCGGCTCGTCGACCAGCAGGAGGATGGGGTGCTCCACGATGGCGGCGGCGATCGCGACGAGCGTCGCCTCGCCCGCCGACAGTCCGCGCAGCCGGCGGTCGAGCAGCGGACGGATGCCGACCGACTCGGCCACTTCGTCGACGCGGGCGGCGACGATCACCCGAGCGACCCCTCGCAGCTCCAGGGCGAGCCCGATCTCGTCGCGCACGCGCTCGCCCGCGAACGCCTCGCGCGGCTGCTGCAGGACGACGCCGACGCGCTGGGCGGTGTCGCGAGGCGGAACGGCGGTGCGGGCGTGACCGACGACGTCGAGGGTGCCCGTGATGGAGCCGCCGTCGATGTGCGTCAGGAGGCCGCTCAGCGCGCGCAGCACCGTCGACTTCCCCGACCCGGTGGCGCCGGACAGCACCGTGAGAGTGCCCGGCGCGAGCACGAGTTCGTCGATGCGAACCCCGGGTCCCCCGGCGTGCGCGACGCTGGCGCCCCGCACGATGACAGGCGCCTCGCAGTCGCCAGGCACGGAGGTGCCCGCGAACCCGCGCAGCTCCAGGGCGGCCGCCACGGCCGTCGCGCGTCCGAGGGTGCGCTCCAGTACGGGGGCGAGCACCCTCATGCCGCCGCGCTCGCCGCGCAGGCGCTGGGCGAAGCGCACCGAGCGCACGGCATCGGCGAGGGCCGGAAGAGCGCCCCATGCCACGGCGAGAGTCCGGGCGATTCCCCGCAGCGGGCCGCGCCGCGAGCCGCGCGCGAACAGCCGCGGCAGGTCGAGGAGAGCGTTGACGAGGCCGAAGGCGAGGATGGTCAGTGCGATCGGGAGCGCGCTGGCCGCAGCATCCCAGAGTCCCCCTGTGGTGACCGGACCGAGCAGCACGACGTGAGCGAACGGGGGAGCGAGGCGCACCGCCGGCAGCGGCAGGATGACGGCGCCTGCACCGTCGGCGCCGTGGAAGAGGACCCGATAGACGACCCGGACCGCGATGAATCCGACGGCGAGAGCCGCCGCCGCGCGCAGGGGTCCGGGTCGCAGGGTCACGGTCTCACGCGGCGGGCGTGGCGGGCTCGCCGTTCAGGCTGAACAGCAGCGCGATGCTCTGGCCGGGCTCGACCTGCAACGTCGAGAGGCCCTCCTGGGCGTACTCCCACTCGCCGCCCTCGGGCTGCACCCACAGCGCCCAGTAGGCGAAGGCGGCGGGCATCGCTTCGCACGTCTCGAAGTAGTCGGAGCCGTCTTCGGCAGTCAGTGCGAAGTCCTCGGCCGGCACGCCGTTGACGCGGCAGACCACCTGATCGCCGTACTCGTCGGTGCCTTCGGTGGTGACGCCCGCCTCGTCGAGCGCGTCGCTCGCCGCGATCGCCGAATCGGTCTCGATGCACGTCTCCTGCGAGGGGTCGTCGTCGAGATCGAGGGCGCTCGCGTCGACCACGACCATGACCCCCTCGCACGCGCCGTCGACGGCCGCACTGGCGGACGAATCGGCGGTGGCCGACGGCTCGCCGGCGGAGGGAGTGGACGAGCAGGCGGCGAGGGTGAGCAGCAGGGCGGCGGCAGAGGCAGCGGCGAGAGTGCGCAGTGTCGTAGTCATCACTCCAGGCTACGGCCGTGCCCGAGGTGTGTCTGTCCGGATGACGAGCGATGGAGAGCGCCTCGCCGTAGGCTGGCGCGGTGAGCGTTTCCGAGCTGTTCGACGAGGCCGAATGGATGCCGGCCCCCGGCAGCGAGGCCTACACCGACATCACCTCCCATGTGTCGAGAGACGCTCGCATCGCGCGCATCGCCTTCGACCGGCCCGAGGTGCGCAACGCCTTCCGGCCCCACTCGGTCGACGAGCTCTATCGCGCTCTCGACATCGCGCGCCAGGATCCCCGAATCGGCGTCGTGCTGCTGACCGGCAACGGCCCCAGCCCGAAGGACGGCGGCTGGGCCTTCTGCTCGGGGGGCGACCAGCGGATCCGCGGGCGCGACGGCTACAAGTACGAGGGCGGCGACCCTGCCGGCGCATCAGAGACCGGAGGGGGAGGAGTGGATGCTGCGCGTACAGGGCGACTCCACATCCTCGAGGTGCAGCGGCTCGTCCGGTTCATGCCCAAGGTCGTCATCGCGGTGGTCCCGGGGTGGGCGGCGGGCGGCGGCCACTCTCTCCACGTCGTCTGCGACCTGACGATCGCCAGCGCCGAGCACGGCCGCTTCAAGCAGACCGACGCCGACGTGGGGTCGTTCGACGCGGGATACGGCTCCGCCTACTTCGCCCGTCAGATCGGGCAGAAGTTCGCGCGTGAGGTGTTCTTCCTCGCGGAGGAGTACTCGGCGCAGCGGGCCTACGAGATGGGCGCCGTCAACCGGGTCGTGCCACACACCGACCTGGAGCGGGAAGCCCTGGCGATGGCCCGCACGATCCTCACGAAGTCTCCGACCGCCGTGCGCATGCTGAAGTTCGCCTTCAACGCCGTCGACGACGGAATGGTGGGCCAGCAGGTCTTCGCGGGCGAGGCCACGCGCCTCGCCTACGGCACCGACGAGGCCGTCGAGGGGCGGGATTCGTTCCTCGAGAAGCGCGACCCGGACTGGTCGCCCTATCCGTGGCACTATTGACCCGCACCCGATCGCGGTGCGCACCTGGCGCTCACCCCGGCGCCGCCTGACATCGAGCGGGCAGCGTCCCGCGCCGCCGGCTGAGAAGTGCTCCACCCATGCAGCTTGAACCCGTCATAGGCGATGACCCGCGCGAGATCCTCCGGGCGCTGAAGGCCGCCATCCACGGCGCCGGTCCTGCGCTCGGACTCGGGATGGTGCGGCCCATCCCGGCATCGGTCCGGGCGGGTACCGCCGTCGTGGTCACGACCTCCGGGTCGACCGGCATCCCGAAGAGCGTGATCCTCAGCCGCGACGCACTGACGGCGGGCGCTCTTGCCACCGCCGACCGCATCGGCGAGGGAGCGTGGCTGCTCGCGCTGCCCGCGAGCTACGTCGCAGGCATGCAGGTGCTCGTGCGGGCAATCGTGTCGGGGCGGGAGCCGGGGATCGTGAGCGGGCCGTTCTCGCCGAAGGCATTCGCCGCCGCAGCGCTCACGATGGTCGGAAGCGTCGGCGGCACGCGCATCCCGACCTACACGTCGCTCGTGCCCGCGCAGCTCTCGCGCCTGCTCGACGCCGCCGCCGACGACCCGGCGGTGGCCGCCGCTCTGCGCTCGTTCGAGACGATCCTCGTCGGCGGGCAGGCGCTTCCTCCCATCATCATGGAACGCGCAGAGGCGCTGGGCGCCCGCATCGTGCGGACGTACGGCTCGACCGAGACGAGCGGCGGGTGCGTCTACGACGGCCGTCCGCTCGGCGGTGTCGGCGTGCGGATCGCGGACAGCGAGGTGCAGATCTCGGGGCCGACGCTCGCCGACGGCTATCTCGGCGAGCCCGAGGCGACGGATGCCGCCTTCCGCCAGGACGACGGCCGACGGTGGTATCGCACCGGCGACGCCGGCCTCATCGAGGATGGATTGCTGCGCGTGCGGGGCCGGATGGACAACGTGATCGTGTCGGGCGGGGTGAACATCTCACTCGATCGGGTCGAGCGGGTCGTGCGCTCGGTGCCCGGCCTCGCGACCGCCGTGGTCGTGGGTGTGCCGGATGCCCAGTGGGGAGAGGCATCCATCGTCGTCGCGCCACGAGGAGAAGCTCTCCGCCGCAGCGAGTCCGTGCAGCTCGAAGAGGCGCGCACGGCGGTCGCCGCCGAGATCGGGCCGTACGCGCGGCCGGCCCGGCTCGTGCTGGTCGATGAGCTGGCGACACTGCCCTCCGGCAAGCCCGATCGCGAGGCGATCCGCCGGGCACTGGCGACCCTGCGCTGAGACGACTTCGGGCTGAGGCGCCTCAGCCCGACTTGTCGGCGACGCAGAAGCGATTGCCCTCGGTGTCCTCGAGGACGATCCAGTCGGCGTCCTCCGGATAGTCGTGCCAGTCGACCTCTCGTGCGCCGATGCCGAGAAGTCGCTCCACCTCTGCAGCCTGATCGTCGGCGTACAGATCCAGGTGGATGCGCGGGGGATAGTGCTGCGGATACCCGGTCACCGAGAGCGCGATACTCGCGCCGGGCGCGCTCCAATGCTCTTTATAGGGCGGATCCAGCACGACCCAGTCCTCCGTCGGCTCGAGCCGGTTGACGTACCCGAGGGCGGCGCGCCAGAACGCCCCTGCACGATCGATGTCCTCTACGGTCAGCACGACCGTTCCGAAGCTCAGCATCCTTCATTGTGACGAGGGCGACGGATGCCGCGCACAGGGTTGCGCACCGCGCCTGACGATGTCACAGGCCACGGGCATCTAGGATTTGCAGACGTGGCAGGCACCCCGAGCAAGAACCGCAAGCGGACCCCGGCGAAGAAGCAGGTCGCGCGAGGCAATCCGCAGAAGCCCGTGCAGACGCGCGACCCGCGTCACGTCGAGAAGGCGACCGCGCGCGACTGGATCGGCGCAGCGCGGCTGCGGACGCTCCCGCTCGCTGTAACCCCGATCCTCATCGGCACGGGCGCCGCCCACCTCGTCGACGGGCTCTTCCACTGGGTGATCGCGCTGTTCTGCCTGATCGTGTCGGTCAGCCTGCAGATCGGCGTCAACTACGCCAACGACTACAGCGACGGCATCCGCGGCACCGACGACTTCCGCGTCGGCCCGTCACGTCTGACCGCGTCGCGCAAGGCGAAGCCGCGCTCGGTGCTGATCGTGGCGCTCGTGTTCTTCGCGATCGCGGCCGTGGCCGGCCTCGCCATCGTCATCCGCACACAGCAGTGGTGGCTCCTCGCGGTGGGAGCCGTCTGCATCCTCGCCGCCTGGTTCTACACCGGCGGCAAGCGGCCGTATGGCTACTACGGCCTCGGCGAAGTCGTCGTGTTCGTCTTCTTCGGCCTGGTCGCGACGGCCGGCACAGCGTTCGTCCAGGTGCTCTCGGTGCCGCAGGAGGCCTGGTTCGGCGGCGTGGGAGCAGGTCTCCTCGCGTGCGCCGTGCTGCTGGCCAACAACCTCCGCGACATCGATCAGGACCGCTTGGCGCACAAGCGCACGCTGACGGTCCTCATCGGCCGGCGGTGGACCCGGGTGCTCTTCACCGTCTTCGTCCTGGCGCCGTTCGGCATCGCGATCTTCCTCGCGCTGTTCTACCCGATCGCGTGGCTCGCGCTCATGGCGCTGCTTGCGGCGCTGCCGGCGATCCTCATCGTCTGGACGTACCGGCTGCCGAAGGAGCTCGTGATCGCCCTGGCGCTGACCTCGCTCACGTCGGTCGCCTACGGTGCCGCGCTGCTCTGGGCTTTCATCGGCTGAGACTCGAGCGTCAGCTCTCCGGGTCGGCGTCGACCGCGGCATCCTCCACGTCTTCATCGGTGTCTGTGCGGCGGGTGCGCTCGCGCCGAGCGGCGAGGCCCGCCGAGACATCCTCGAGCGGGCGGCGCAGGAACAGCAGCGAGAGACTCAGCCCGATCAGCGCGGCGAAGAGCGCCGCGAGCCAATAGAGCTCTTGGAAGACGGGGAAGAGCATCAGGATCCCGAACGGGACGAAGAACGCGAGCAGCCGCATCACGGTGTAGAAGAGGGCGGAGCGGGTTTTCACCCTCTCATCCTAAATTGGCCGCTCCCAGGTCCCGGTTCGGTATCGACAGGCCATGTCCAGCCCACGCGCCTAGGATGGGAGTGTGCCGAAGGTGCTGCTGATCATGGCCCTGGTGGCGACTGCGTTCTGGGTCTTCACCATCGTCGACTGCGCCGTTCAGCCGGCCATCCGCCACCGCGGTGTGCCGAAGCCCGTCTGGCTGGTCATCGTCGTGCTGCTTCCGGTGCTCGGCGGCATCCTCTGGTTCGTCGTGGGCCGCTCACGCGAGACGGCCGCCACCCTGCGACGTGCACCTGACGACGACCCCGAGTTCCTCGGCAAGATCGGCACGATCAGCGATCAGGATGAGCGCATCCGACGCCTCGAGGAAGAGCTCGCGCAGCTCGACGCCGAGGGGGACGATCCTCGCTGGACTCACCCCGACGGCCCGGCCGGGGGCACGATCGCCGCCGCCGCTGAGCCGCCTGCCGAGGCCGCAACCCCGCCCGAGCCGACGACTCACACCCCAACCCCCGAAGCCGACGACGACACCCGCGGTCAGCGCGGCGTCGCCGGCTGACCAATGGATCCCGAGGCCGACGGCGAGCGCGACACCCCGCCCGCGGCTGAGTCGTGTGAGGACAGCCGCGCGCATCCCTCGCCGGCGACCGACGCTGCGGCGGCCCTCCTCGGAGCCCTCGTCGAGCAGGGCGTCCGCCACGTCGTCCTGAGTCCCGGCTCCCGCTCCCAGTCGATCGCCCTCGTCGCCGCCGAGCTCGAGCGTCGCGGCGTGCTGTCGCTGCACGTGCGCATCGACGAGCGCGTGGCGGCGTTCACCGCCCTCGGCATCGGACGCGAGACCCGGATGCCGGCAGCCGTCGTCTGCACGTCGGGCACTGCCGCCGCGAACCTGCTGCCGGCCTCCCTCGAAGCGCACCACGCCGGCGTGCCCCTCCTGCTGCTGACCGCCGACCGTCCGCCCGAGCTGCGCGGCGTCGGAGCCAACCAGACCACCCGGCAGCCCGGCATGTTCTCGCCGAGCACGCGTTTCGAGGCGGACCTCCCCGTCCCCGAGGCGACGGATGCCGAGGGGGGCGCCGAGCAGAGCCTCATGCTCCGCGAGGTGGCCGAGCAGGCGGTCTCGGCTGCGCTGGGAGCGGGCACGCGCTCGCCCGGCCCGGTGCACCTCAACCTTCCCTTCCGCGAGCCCCTCGCCGGAGACCTTCCGGGGTGGCTCACCACCCCCGTCGCCGAGCTGACGGTCGAACCCGACGAGAACCCCGATGCGGCTCCCGTCGAGCCCGAGGCGGTCCCTGATCCCTCGGGCGCGCTGTACCAGGGCGGCGGCGGCATCGGAGAGGCCGATCTCCCGATCGAGCCCGAGGATCAGCCCTTCCTCCTTCCGCGAGGACCCCGCACGGTCGTCATCGCGGGCGCGGATGCCGGACCGGATGCCGAGGCTCTGGCGTACGCGGGCGGCTGGCCCCTCATCGCGGAGATCGTCAGCGGCGCGCGCTTCGGGCGCCTCGTCGTGCACGGCTACCGCGAGCTCCTCGCCGTTCCCGACCTCGGCGGGCGCATCGAGAGGGCCGTCGTGCTCGGCCACCCGACTCTCAGCCGAGAGGTGGCCGCGCTGCTCGGCGACCCGGAGGTCGAGGTCTTCGCCCTCCGCGGACCGGGGGAGCCCCTCAATCTGAACGGGGTCACGACACCCCTCGACACGATCGGCGTCGCGCCCGGCGACACCGATCGCGCCTGGCTCGAAGGGTGGCTGCGAGCGTCGCGCGAGGCATCCGTCGATCTCACTCCTGCGGCTCCTGACGCCGCCGCACTCGCCTCCGCCGTCCCCGGTGAGCGCCTGGGTGCGATCGCCGCCGAGCTCGAGGCCATCCGCGCACCACTCGACCGGGTCGGCCTGGTCGACGCCGTCTGGCGTGCGACCTGGCCGCACGACCGGCTCGTCTTCGGGTCGTCGCGGCTCGTGCGCGTCGCCGATGCGGTGCTCGGCGGCAAGAAGGTCCCGGTGCACGCGAACCGCGGCCTCGCGGGCATCGACGGCACGATCGCCACCGCATTCGGCATCGCTCTCGCGAGCCAGTCCGGCGCACGCGCGGGTGTCACGCGGGTGCTGCTCGGCGACCTCGCATTCCTGCACGACGTCGGCGCCCTGCTGCGAGCTCCGCGCGAGCCCGAGCCGAGGATCCAGCTCGTCGTCGGCAACGACGGCGGCGGCACGATCTTCGACGGACTCGAGGTCGCGGAGGTCGCCGGACCCGAGGCGATGGACCGCGTGCTCTACACGCCGCACGCCGTCGGCCTCGAGCAGCTCGCGCTCGCCTATGGCTGGAGCTACGAGAGGGTGTCGACGCGCGCCGCGCTCGATCAGGCGCTGACCTCCGCGGGCGGCGGATGCCGCATCATCGAGGTTCCGCTCGCACGCTGACGGAGGGATGCCCGGATCGGCGTCGCCGTCAAGACCTCGCCCCGGATCAGGCCCGCACGCCATGATGGGGCCATGAGCTCCAAAGGCCAGCATTACTGGACCAAAGACACGTCCCAGCTTCTGCGCGTCGGCGAAGGCTTCCGCCTCGCCGACGTCGATCCCTCCTCGAGCCCCGGCTACGCCGGCGGCAAGAAGGAGGGGAAGTCCGATCTCGTGGATGGCGCCGAGAAGATGGGCCCGCTGCAGGAGCGCCTCTACGCGGAGAGCAGATCGGATGCGACTGATGCGTCTGTGCTCCTGGTGCTGCAGGCCCTGGACTCCGCGGGAAAGGGCGGGATCATCCGCTACGTCGTCGGCACGGTCGACCCTCAGGGGATCACGATCGCCGCATTCAAGGCGCCGTCAGAGGAAGAGCTGAAGCATGACTTCCTGTGGCGCTTCGAGAAGCGGCTTCCCACGCCCGGGCTCATCGGAGTGTTCGACCGGTCGTATTACGAGGACGTCCTGATCGCGCGGGTCCGCAAGCTGGCGCCGGCGAAGGAGATCGAACGCCGCTACGGGGCGATCGTGGACTTCGAGAAGCAGCTCACCGACTCCGGCACCCGCATCGTGAAGGTCATGCTGCACATCTCGTCGGACGAGCAGAAGAGGCGGCTGCGTCGGCGTCTCAACCGGCCTGACAAGCACTGGAAGTTCAATCCCACCGACATCGACGAGCGCGGGCGCTGGGACGAGTACATGGACGCCTACCAGATCGCGCTCGAACGCACGTCCAGCGAGCACGCGCCGTGGTACGTCGTCCCGGCCGACCACAAGTGGTACGCCCGCGTCGCTGTGCAGGAGCTGCTCACCGAGGCGCTCGAAGACATCGACCCCCAGTGGCCGAAGGCCACGTACGACATCGAGGCGGAGAAGAAGCGCCTCGCGGCGACCTGACGAGGACGCGAGACGTCGGGGTCACGCGATCCCGCGAGCGGCCCAGGCTGTCACCTCGAGGGTGAAGGGGCCGTGTGGAAAGCGGGTGCGCGCAGCGGCGCGCACCCGCTCGCGCTCCGCGTCGTCCAGTGCGGCCAGCTGCCTGCCGGCGGGCGCGACGCCCAGCGTGTAGGGCTCCCACCAGTCGTCGAAGCCGTCGAAGGACTGCGTGACGCTCACTTCGCCTTCGGCGACGTCGCTGCAGCCGGCGTCCTCGAGGAGCGCTGCCAGCCGACCGCCCCCCGCCCCCGGCCGATCGCGCTCGTCGTCGGCTGCTCCCGTGACCTCGCGAAGTGCGGCGAAGAAGCGCGACTGGGGCGCTCGTCCGCCCTCGAAGTCCCAGACGCACGCGGCGACCACGCCGCCTTCCCGTGTCACGCGCCGCATCTCTCGCAGACCCGCGACGGGGTCGGTCATGAAATGCACGACCAGTTCGGCGAGCGCCGCAGTGAAGACGTGGTCGTCATACGGAAGGTCCTCGGCGTGGCCGTGGCGCACGTCGGCCCACGGGAAGCGCGAGGCGACCGCGGCGACGAAGCTCGCCGACGGATCGACGGCGGCGACTTCGCTCTCGCCGTACCGCCGCGCGAGCACCGAGGTCAGCGCCCCTGTCCCGCAGCCCACATCCAGCACGCGGCCGCCCTCCGCCGGCCGGGCGAAGTCGGCGAAGACGTCTGCGAGCGGCACCGAGTACCGCCCCATGAATCGGTCGTAGGCCTCCGCCGCCACATCGAACGACATGCGCGGCAGTCTAGGCCGCCGCATCCGGAGCCGAAAGATCCTCGCCTCGAATAGTAGTTGACGTGATACAGTACTTGTCATGACACAGGACGATGCCTTCGCGGCGGATCTGCTGCGAGGTCACACCGACACGATCGTGCTCGGCGTGCTGCGTCGCGGCGAGCGCTACGGCTTCGAGATCTACAAGACGATCCGGGATGCGACCGGCGGCGACCACGAGATCAAAGAGGCGACGCTGTACGCGACGTACCGGCGGCTCGAGAAGGACGGCCTGGTGGAGTCCTACTGGGGTGACGAGACGCAGGGCGGACGTCGCAAGTACTACCGCATCACCGACGCGGGTCGCGCCGTCTACCGCTCCAACGTGGCGGCCTGGGTCGCGACCCGTCGCATCATCGACTCCCTCCTCGACGTGAAGGAAAAGCAATGAGCACAGATATTCACCGCCTTCTCGACGAGGCGTTCGCCGGGGTCGACATGACACCCGATGCCCAGGACCTCAAAGAGGAGGTGCGGGCGAACCTCGTCGCCCGGGTCGCCGAACTCGAGGCATCGGGCACAGCGCCGGCCGTCGCTGCGCAGACCGCGATCTCCGAGCTCGGCGACGTGCGCGACCTGCTCCCCGAGGCGGCGCCTTCGTCGCCCGCATCGCCCGCTTCGCCCTGGTCCCAGGAAGCCTTCGCGCGGCACCACGTGCGTCCCGAGCCGGCATTCGTCGTCCGCACGGTCGTCTACTCCGTGGTCCTCCTCGCCGCCCTCGGGTTGGCGGCCCTCGGAGCGCTCGCCATCCTCCCCCTCGCGGTCGGCGTCGAGATCGCGCTTCTCGGCCTCGGATCCATGGCAGTCGGGCTGATCGTCGGCGACTCGCTCTCGCAGGAGACGACGACCAGCCACCCCCTTCCGATCGGTCGCGCCTCGGGCTTCGCGCTGGCGAGCTTCATCGGCGCGTTCGGCCTCGGCTTCGGAGGCCTCGTCGCCCTGGGCGCACTCGAGGTGTGGGCCATCATCATCGCGGGGCTGGCGGTGGTCGCGTCGATCGTGCTGTTCTCCTTCCTCGCCGCGACTCAGACCAACCGCAAGAAGGCCTGGGTCCGTCAGTCGATCTCCGACACCCCTCCCAATCGCTTCGAGGAGGACCCCGAGACGGCGGCGCGCTTCGGCATCTACACCGCCGTGATCTTCATCGTCACCTTCGCGGTCATCGCCGTCCTGGTGTTCACCGTCGGCTGGCTGTGGGGGCTGCTCGCCCTCGTCGGCGGTTTCGCCGTCATGCTGCTCGTCCTCGCGCGCATGCTGTTCGGCCCCCGCAAGCCCACCCCGTAACTCCTCGTTCACAGGTCAACCACCCGCTTACAGGTCGATTCCGGCCCATCCCCCCTGCGGACGCGTGGTTGACCTGTCGATCGGGGGTGCACCAGCCCGCATCGCACCGCCCACCAATGAGAAAGGGATGCTTCGCCATGCCCGAAAGCACTTCGGCGATCGTCGCCGAAGACCTTGTGAAGGTCTACCCCGGTCGCGGGCGCAAGCCCGCCGTCCGAGCCCTCGACGGACTGGGCTTCACCGTCCCCACAGGGCGCGTCTTCGGACTCCTCGGACCGAACGGCGCCGGCAAGTCCACGACCACGAAGATCCTCACGACGCTGTCGAGGCCCACGAGCGGCTCCGCGCGGGTCGACGGCCACGACGTGCTGCGGAGTCCCGACGCCGTTCGCGCCTCGATCGGCTACGTCTCGCAGGGCTCCAGCACCGATCCCCTCCTCACCGCCACCGAGAACCTCGAGATCGCCGCACGGCTGCGGGGCTCGGGCTCAGCGGAGGCGTGGACCCGTGCCGCCTACCTCTTGGGCGAGTTCGGCCTGGCCGACTCCTCGCGTCGCCCGGTCAGCACGTTCTCCGGGGGGATGCGCCGGCGGCTCGACGTGGCGGCGGCGCTTGTGCACCGGCCGCGTGTGCTCTTCCTCGACGAGCCGACGACCGGGCTCGACCCCGAGGCGCGGGCCGCGATGTGGGCGGAGATCCGTCGGCTCGCCGGCGAGGAGGCGCTCACGGTCGTCCTCACGACCCACTACATGGAGGAGGCGGATCGGCTCGCCGACGAGCTCCTGCTCGTCAATCGGGGGCGCGCCGTCGTGCAGGGGTCTCCGGCCGAGCTGAAGGCGGCGCTGCACGGCGACTCGCTCCGGGTCTCGCTGGTGGAGCCCGACCCTGCGGCCGTACGGGCCGCGCTCGCGAGAGTCCCCGGCCTCCGCGACCTCGTGGTCGAGGCATCCGGAGTCGATGGCGTCCTCGCCGCTCGCACCGACGACGCCTCGGCGGCGGTCGGTGCGGTCATCGCCGCTCTGGATGCCGCCGGCATCCGCTTCGGGCAGGTCTCGGCATCCCACCCCACCCTCGACGATGTGTACCTGCACTTCGTCGGGCACACCTTCGACACCTCGGCCGACGCGGGCGCACGCCCTGTCACCGACACGATCCAGACAGGAGCGGCAGCATGATCCCCACGCCTACTCCACGCGCGGCTGGCGCGTCGCGCGGAGCCTCTCGGCGCGTGGGCCCGTCCATCGCCCTCAGCGCCGGACCCGGCCGCTCCGGCTGGTTCACCCAGACCGGCCAGGTGCTGCGGCGCTGGCTCATCGGAAGCTGGCGACAGGCGTGGGGTCCCGTCATGTCGCTCATCCAGCCGGTCATCTGGATCGTGCTCTTCGGCGCCGTCTTCTCCTCGCTGGGCGCCCTGCCCCAGTTCGGCGGCGAGGGGTACATCGACTACCTCGTGCCCGGCATCCTGATGATGACCGTCCTCTACTCGGGGGCGTGGGCGGGCACCGGCTACATCGATGACATGGCGTCGGGGGTGATGGATCAGTACCTGACATCGCCGATCTCGCGCACGGCGATCATCACCGGGCAGCTGGTGCAGCAGCTCATCGTCAACGTGCTCCAGTCGCTCGTCGTCCTGGGGATCGGGTGGCTCGCCGGCGCCCGCTATCCCGGAGGCGTCGGGGGTATGGCCGTCGCGCTCGGAGTCGCGACGCTGCTCGCGACGATCTTCTGCTCCATGTCGACCGCCGTCGCCCTGACGACCCGCAACCAGATCGCGCTCATCAGCCTGTCGCAGCTCATCGTGCTGCCGGCGACGTTCCTGTCGACCACGATGATGCCCGCCGATCTCATGCCCGAGTGGGTGCAGAGCGTGTCGCGCTGGAACCCCATGACGTGGGCCGTCGAACTCGGGCGCGGAGGCCTCGACGGCTCGTACCCCGGGAACGCCTGGTGGCAGGTGGCGGGCCTCGTGGTGCTCGCCGGACTCGCTTTCGCGTGGTCCGTCGGCGCGATCCGCGCCTACCAGCGGTCGATCTGAGGCATCGAACTCGGGATCCACGAGACCCACCTCCGGCAGAGAACCGCCGGGTCTGTCGGCGGATCGCCGTCAGGGACTAGGGTTCAGCCATGTCACCCCTCCCTCGCCCGGGCCGCCGCGGCCTTCGTTCCACCGCCGCCGTCGTCATCGCCCTCGTCGCCCTGCTCCTCGGAGTCTCCGCACCCGCCTATGCCGCCCCGCCCACGACGCCCGTGCAGAAGTACGTCGCGCTCGGCGACTCGTACGCCGCAGGTCAGGGCGCTGGCGCTCCCCTCGACGGGTGCCTGCGCAGCACCGCGGCCTACCCGGTCCTGCTCGACGCCGAGCAGCGCATCAATCTGCTGCGCACCGCCGCGTGCAGCGGCGCGACGATCGCCGATGTCACCGCGACGCAGCTGTCGCAGGTGAATCGCGGCACGACGCTCGTCACGCTCACCGTGGGAGCGAACGACGTGGGTGCCGGCGCCATCTACGCCGCCTGCTCAGGCGCGCCCCTCTCGGACGCTTGTGATGCAGCGATCGATTCTGCACAGGCGGCGCTGAACTCCGGCATCATCGGAGCGGACCTGTTTGCGCTGATCCGCGCCATCGCCGAGCGTGCGCCGAACGCTCAGATCATCGTCACCGACTATCCGCTGCCTTTCGCGGCCGGAACCAACGACTGGATCGCGAACTACGTCAACGGGGCCACGGCCATTCTGGACGACCAGATCGCCGGTGCCGTGGCGGCTGCGGCCGCGAACGGCGTGAACACCGAAACGGCGAGCGTCGCCTACGCCTTCGCCGGACACCAGGTGGGCAATGCCGACCCGTGGCTGGGGGCCAACCCGACCGACCCGATCACCTTCCTGCACCCGACAGCCGCGGGCCAGGGGATCTACCGGAGCGCCGTCCTCACGGCTCTGTCGAACTGAGCCCGTCGCGAGAAGGCGCCTCAGTCGCCGAGAAGGCGGGTTCGGCTCCGAGAGGGTGCACCTTCTCCGTACCGAACCCGCCTTCTCGCGCCCCGACCCGCCTCCTCGGGGGCACGTCTAGCACGGCCGCACCTGCCGCGCCAGGGCTGCCGGCGCCGAGTGCCGGGTGCGTAGGGTCCGGATATGTCTGAGACCACGAGCAGCGACCCGACCGGTATGACGGACGAAGAGAAGCGGCGCGATCAGCTGCTGTCCGCGCCCGGCGCCGTCGAGAGCGACGCCGACCCGCGCATCGAGGTCGGCGAGCACGACGGCAACACGCGCATCGACATCGCTCCGAGTGCAGCGGTGCGTCCCGGCAACCCGTTCGAGGAGCCCGACGACGGCTCGCTCGAAGGCCCCGACGTCGAGACCTCGACCGCCGACGGGACGCCCAAGGGCGGCGGCACCGAGTCCCCAAGCACCCACCCCGACGGCAACGCCACAGCCCGCGGTCTCGGCTGAGACGCGACGATCCGCACCGATCCGTCCGGCATCGCGGCCGGCGACAGCGGCGAGGTCTCGACCATGCTGCCGAAATCGGTTGAACGATCCGAAGTCGGCGAAGCGCCCGAGCGGCGGAAAGACCCTCAGGCGAGGGCGTCCACGATCGGCCGGAACTTCACACGCGTCTCGAGGAGCTCGGTCTCGGGGTTGCTCCCCGCCACGATGCCGGCGCCCGCGTGCGCGACGACCGGGATGGTTGTGTCTCCCGTGTGTCCGAGCCCGACCTGCGCGCAGCGCAGCGCGATCGCCCACTCCCCGTCGCCGTTCGCGGCGACCCAGCCGACAGGCCCCGCGTACCGGCCCCGGTCGAACGGCTCGAGCCGCCGGATGAGCCTGATGGCGGCATCCGTGGGTGTCCCGGCGACAGCCGCAGTGGGATGCAGGGCCGCCACCAGATCGAGCGCCGAAGCGTGGTCCGTGAGTTCCCCGGCGACATCGGTCGCCAGATGCCACAGGTTGGGCAGCTCCAGAGCGAAGGGCTCGGAGTCGGCGCGCAGCTCCCGCGTGTGCGGGGCCAGGGAGTCGAGCACGCTCTGGATCGCGTAGCGGTGCTCATCGAGGTCCTTGGCGCTGTGCGAGAGGGCGAGGGATGCGGCGACGTCGTCTCCTGCGTCGGTTCCTCGCGGGAACGTCCCGGCCAGCACGCGCGCCGTGACCGTGCCGCCCGAGACTGTCACGAGCGTCTCGGGACTCGCCCCGATCAGTCCATCGACGGCGAACGTCCAGGTGTCGGGATAGTCGGCCGACAGCGCGCGGACCAGGCGCCGGAGGTCCGCACCTGCAGGAACCGTCCCGACGAGGTCTCGCGCGACGACGACCTTGCGCACTTCGCCGGATTCGATGGCATCGAGGGCGCCGCGCACGGCGGCCTGGTAGCCGGCGGGGTCGAGCGCCCCCGGGCCCAGCGTCGCCGACCAGTACGGCCCGTAGGGGAGAGGCTCGACGACGGCGTCGGCCGTCTCGGCCGAACGGATCCGCGTGATCCAGGCGCGACCGCTGTGGCGGCCGACGATCGCCTGCGGGACGATGAGCCGGCTGGACGAGTGAGACCGGGCGTCGAAGGCGAGGGCCCCGAATGCGACGAGGCCCGTGCCCGGAAGGCCGATCGGGTCGTCGACCTCCGCGGCGGCCGCGATCGCCCGCCAGGCGGTCGAAGGATCCGGCGCACCGGGAGCCCCCGCGTCGAAGCCGGCGACGACGCCTCCGACCCCGATGATCCCGTCGCCGCGGCGCAGCCACGCCAGCGGCGACTGGGGGTCGGCGAACGCGAGGATGTCCTGATCGGCGCCGATCTCCCGGGTCTCGACCACCAGACGCGGCGGGCGGAGCGGGTCGATCACCACTCCAGCCTAGGGTCGAGTCCGGCCGATGCGAGCGAAGTCCGCGCTCAGCGGACGGGGACTCCGGATCGCGTGGAGAGCGACGCCCCGTATCGATCGCTGCTGCGCGAATAGACTCGCCCTGTGTCCGAAGACTCCCGCCTCGCTCGGCCCCGGCCGGGCACCCGCCTGCTGTTCCGCTGGCGGAAGTGGGACGGCTCCGCGCACTGGGAGCACGAGTGCGTGTACCTCGGCTCCGATCGGTGGGGCGAGTGGTTCGGCCAGCCCGCCGGATGGCGGAGCCGCCGCCCGGGGCGGGACTTCGCCGTCGAGGTGCCGAACGTGACGCTGCTGCCGCCGACCGGCGACTACGCGGCGACGTTCAACGCGAGCCCGGGGTCGTACCGGGTGTACATCGACATCGCGTGGGACGTGCACTGGGAGGACGAGGAGCCCACGGGGATCGACATGGACCTCGACGTCGTCGACACGCGCGACGGGCGAGGAATCTGGATCGACGATCGCGACGAGTGGGACGAGCACCGCGTCGCGTACGGGTATCCGCTCGACCTCGTGGAGAGGCTCGAGGCGCTCGCCGTCGACCTCGAGCGGCGCGTCACGGCGCACGATGCGCCGTTCGACGATCCCACCCCGGAGCGCTGGCTCGGCCTGCTCGGCTCCTTCGGGCCTCACGAACCCGGCGCTTAGACTCGTCCGATGACCTCCAGCTCCGGCCACGAGCCGCACCGCGCTGATCTCGGCAAGGATCCCCGGCGCGTCAGCGGCATGTTCGACGAGGTCGCGCGCGGGTACGACCGCACCAACACCGTCCTGAGTCTCGGCAACGACCAGCTCTGGCGCGTCGCGACCACCCGTGCCGTCGCCCCTCGTCGCGGCCAGCGCATCCTCGATCTCGCGGCAGGCACCGGCGCGTCGAGCGTCAGCCTCGCCCGCAGCGGAGCGGACGTCGTCGCGGCCGACTTCTCGCCGGGCATGATCGCCGAAGGGCGACGCCGGCATAGCGGCATCCCGAATCTCACCTTCGTCGAAGCAGACGCCACGGCACTGCCGTTCGAGGACGCCGAGTTCGATGCGGTCACGATGTCGTTCGGCCTGCGCAACGTGAACGAGCCCAAGAAGGCTCTCCACGAGCTGCTGCGCGTCACGAAGCCCGGCGGCCGCCTGGTCGTCTGCGAGTTCTCGCAGCCGCCGTCGCCCGCCTTCAACGGGCTGTACCGCTTCTACAACGACCGGGTCCTGCCGGTCGTCGCCAAGACGGTGAGCTCGAACGCCGATGCCTACGACTACCTGAACGAGTCGATCAAGGACTGGCCCGACCAGCGGACGCTCTCGTCGTGGATCCGCGGCGCGGGCTGGACCGATGTCGCGCACCGCAACCTCTCGTTCGGCATCGTCGCACTTCACCGGGCCCGCAAGCCCTCCCGGTAGGCTGTAGCCGTGACTCCCTCAGCGCCGGGCTCGCGTCTCGCGAGCAAGCTGGGCCTCAGTGATCGCGTCTTCGCCGGTCCGCGGTCTCGCCGGCTTCTCTCGACCGTTGAGGCAGGTCTCGACCGCGTCGACCTCCAGCTGCGCGAAGAGCTTCGCGTCGCCGACTCGCTCGCGGACGCCACCAGCCGCTATCTCTACGAGGCGGGCGGCAAGCGGGTGCGCCCGATGCTCGCGCTTCTCGCGGCGCAGCTCGGCAAGGGCACGACCGACGAAGTCGTGCAGGGCGCCACGGCGCTCGAGATGACGCACCTCGGATCGCTGTACCACGACGACGTGATGGATGCTGCAGACAAGCGCCGCGGTGTCCCGAGCGCGCACGCGGTGTGGGGCAACAGCATCGCCATCCTCACCGGCGACCTTCTCTTCTCGCGGGCGAGCCAGATCATGGCGCGCCACGGCGACCGTGCGATCCGCCTCCAGTCCGACACCTTCGAGCGGCTGGTGCTCGGCCAGATGCACGAGACGGTCGGACCCGAGCCGGATGCTGATCCGGTGGAGTTCTACCTGCAGGTGCTGTCAGACAAGACCGGTTCCCTCATCGCGGCATCGGCTCAGGCCGGAGTCATCTTCAGCGAGGGCCCGGAGGAGTTCGAAGAGCCGATGTTCATCTTCGGCGACAAGGCGGGCGTCGCCTTCCAGCTCCTGGACGACGTGATCGACCTCTCCGACGACCCGGGGGAGACGGGCAAGGTTCCCGGCACCGACCTGCGCGCCGGGGTCAGGACCATGCCGTACCTGCTCCTCGGTCGGCGGGACGACGCAGCATCCGTTTCACTGCACTCGCAGATCGACGACGGGGTGGCACTGATCGCCGACGGCGCCGACCCCGCTTTGCTCGATGCGCCGCTGGCCGCGCTCCGCGAGCATCCCGCGACCCGCGAGACGCTCGACCTCGCTAACTCCTGGTCACGTGACGCGATCGAGGCGCTCGCCCCGATTCCCGATGGCCCTGTGCGAGAGGCGCTGACGCGCTTCGCGCAGGCTGTGGCAGACCGTTCCAGTTAGCTTCTCCCGCCTCACCGCGCGATACCACCGGAGTCCGGTTCGCTGATCGAGCGGAGGGGCGCCTCCCGAAAGGACCTCTATGAGCAAGCTCCGTCTCGCGATCGTCGGCGCCGGCCCGGCAGGCATCTACGCCGCCGACATCATCCTGAAGGCGGAGCGCAAGTTCGACGTCTCGATCGACCTGTTCGAGCAGCTGCCGGCGCCGTACGGTCTCGTCCGGTACGGCGTCGCCCCCGACCACCCGCGCATCAAGGGCATCATCACGGCCCTCCGCGAAGTGCTCGACCGCGGCGACATCCGGATCTTCGGCAACGTCCGCTTCGGCGAGGACATCACCCTCGACGATCTCAAGAACCACTACAACGCCGTCATCTTCGCGACCGGCGCGATCCGCGACACCGACCTCAGCATCCCGGGGATCGACGCGGTCGGCTCCTACGGTGCGGCCGACTTCGTGAGCTGGTTCGACGGGCACCCCGACGTCCCTCGCGAGTGGCCGCTCGACGCGGAGTCGGTCGCGGTCATCGGCAACGGCAACGTCGCCCTCGACATCTCGCGCATGCTCGCCAAGCACGCCGACGATCTGCTCCCCACCGAGATTCCGGCGAACGTGTACGACGGGCTCAAAGCCTCGCCCGTCACGGACGTCCATGTCTTCGGCCGCCGCGGGCCCGCACAGGTGAAGTTCACCCCGCTCGAGCTGCGTGAGCTCGGCGAGCTGAACGACGTCGACATGGTGGTCTACGACGAGGACTTCGACTACGACGAGGCGTCGAAGGCGGCGATCGCGAGCAACAAGCAGGTCATGGTCATCGACCGCATCCTGCAGGCTTGGCGCAAGCGCGATTCGGTGAACAACGCCGGCGGCTCGGCATCCCGTCGCCTGCATCTGCACTTCTACGCCAAGCCGCTCGAGATCGTGAAGGATGCCGAGGGTCGCGTCGCCGCGTTCCGCTGGGAGCGCACGCGACCCGACGGCGCCGGCGGGGTCGTGGGGACCGGTGAGATCCGCGAGGTCGCCATTCAGGCGCTCTACCGCGCGGTGGGCTACTTCGGCTCCCCGCTTCCGGGCGTGCCCTTCGACGAGCGCCACGGCGTGATCCCGAACCACGAGGGCCAGGCGCTGCATCCCGATTCCAACGAACGGGTGTCGGGCGTCTACGCGACGGGATGGATCAAGCGCGGTCCGGTCGGGCTCATCGGCCACACGAAATCGGATGCGATGGAGACCGTGCGTCACATCATCAACGACCAGGGGTCGTGGTGGCAGCCGGTCGACCCGTCCGAGGAGGCGATCCCGGCACTCCTGGCATCGCGCGGCGTCGCCTGGACGGATCTCGAGGGCTGGCATCGCCTCGACGAGCACGAGATGGGACTCGGCGCGCCCCACGGGCGTGCCCGCGTGAAGGTCGTCCCGCGCGACGAGATGGTCTCGGTCTCGCGCGCGGAGTAGGCGGGCTCGGGAGGACGTGTCCTCCGCAGGTCCCGGCGGCCTACACCTCCGCTGGGCCCGGACTCCGGGAGTGGCGCGCCGTTTCGGGAGGAAGTGTCCTCGATCGGAGGAGCGAGCCGCGGCATCCATCCTCCGATAGGCGACAACACCTCCGCTGGCCGCGCGCGCCGGTGTCACCTTCACGGGTCGAGCCTCCGCGGGTCCTGGCGGCCTACACCTCCGCTGGGCACGGACTCCGGGAGTGGCGCGCCGTTTCGGGAGGAAGTGTCGTCGATCGGAGGAGCGAGCCGCGGCATCCATCCTCCGATAGGCGACAACACCTCGCCGGCCCTGCGCCCGGGGGTCATTTTCATGGGTCGAGCCTCCGCGGGTCCCGGCGTTCCTACACCTCCGCGGGCCCGGGCTCCGGGAGTGCCCCGCCGTTTCGGGAGGAAGTGTCCTCGATCGGAGGAGCGAACCGCGGCATCCATCCTCCGATAGGCGACAACTCCTCCGCTTGGCCCTCGCCCGCAGGTGTCACCTTCACGGGCCGAGCCTCCGCGGGCACCGGCGTTTCGGGAGGAAGTGTCCTCGATCGGAGGAGCGAGCCGCGGCATCCCTCCTCCGATGGGCGACAACACCTCCGCTGGCCCTCGCGCGCCGGTGTCACCTTCACGGGTCGAGCCTCTGCGGGTCCCGGCGGCCTACACCTCCGCTGGGCACGGACTCCGGGAGTGGCGCGCCGTTTCGGGAGGAAGTGTCGTCGATCGGAGGAGCGAGCCGGGGCATCCATCCTCCGATAGGCGACAACACCTCCGCTGGCCCTCGCCCGCAGGTCCCCTTCCGCCGGGCGCGGCATCCGGATCGGCCTGCAGGGTTGTCCTCACCTCCGCAGCAATCGCCATCGTTGTCCACAGACGCGCACGCCCGGGAAGTGTGAACGCTCGGCACTGGGCAGTGTGGGCGGATGCAGGATGCCATTCGGGATGCTGTCACCCGAGCCGGCGGCGTCGCTCGTGTGACCCTTCTCCGCGAAGCGGGGTTCGGTGAGCGAGCCCTTCAGCGTGCCCTCGCCGCAGGCGAAGTGACGCGAGTGCGCCGAGGGTGGGTGTCCACTCCCGACGCCGATCCGATGCAGATCGCCGCCGCTCGCGCGGGCGTTGTCATCTCGTGCATCAGTCAGGCTCGACGACTGGGTCTCTGGGTGCTCGAGGAACCGGCCGTCCATGTCGCAGCCGGCCCGCACGCAGGTCGAGCACCGACGGGGACTGCCGTAGTCCACTGGGGCAGGCCGCTCGTGCCGCGGCATCCGGATCATCTCGTCGATTCGATCGAGAATGTGCTCGTCCTCACCGCGCGATGTCAGCCGCGCGAGGCGGCGCTGGCGATTTGGGAATCGGCGCTGCGCAAGGGTCTGGTCGACCGCCTCGCGATGGGCCGGCTTCCGCTGCCCGCATCCGCCCGCGCCCTGCTCGAGGTGGCCCAGCCGTGGGCGGACTCGGGTCTCGAGAGCTTCGCGCTGCCCCGACTGCGCTGGCTCGGCCTGCCGATGGTGCGCCAGATCTCCATAGCCGGACACCGCGTCGACCTGCTCATCGGTGAGCGGCTCGTGCTGCAGATCGACGGTGGACACCACGTAGGCGCACAGCGGGAGCAGGACATCGCCCACGATGCGGCGCTCATGCTCATGGGCTACCACGTGATCCGCGTCGGGTATCGGCAGATGGTGGACGGGTGGCCGACGGTGCAGGACCTCATCATGCGGGCCGTGGCGGCCGGCCTGCATCGTGCGCGGTGAGGGCGATCGGAGGACTCGCCGGTCATCGGAGGACCCTTCCCGCGATTTCCTCCTCCCATCGGGCACAAGACCTCCGCAACCCGCTGTCCGCCGGGAGATGCCGCGGCCCACCGGCTGTCGCAGCCCGCGCCGGCTGGCAGCCCGGGGTGTGGCACAGCCCGGGAGATGCCTCATCATGCCGGCCGTGGGGCCGGTCGGCATCGCGGAAGGTGATGGTGATCGGAGGACTTGCCGGTCATCGGAGGACCCTTCCCGCCGTCTTCTCCTCCCATCGGGCACAAGACCTCCGCAACCCGCTGTCCGCCGGGAGATGCCGCGGCCCACCGGCTGTCGCAGCCCGCGCCGGCTGGCAGCCCGGGGTGTGGCACAGCCCGGGAGATGCCTCATCATGCGGGCCGTGGCGGCCGGCCTGCATCCCGCGCGGTGAGGGCGATCGGAGGACTCGCAGGTCATCGGAGGACCCTTCCCGCGGTTTCCTCCTCCCATCGGGCACACAACCTCCCCAGCCCGCTATCGCCGCCCGGGGGATGCCCCAACCCGTGAGCCGCCGCAGCGTGGGGGATGCCGCAGCGCGCGGGATGCCGAAACCTGCGCCGCCGCATCCCTCTGCGCGCGGCGCCCTCAGAGATCGGCGCCCTCCGAGATCGACGCCCTCTGCGCCCGGCGCCGGCGCGACCAACCCCGTCTTCCGGGTGTCGGGAGATCGGCCTAGCCTGATCCTGTCGGCCGGAGGAAGGAACGCCCCCGCGAATGGCCGACTGGCACCCGATCCTGTGCGCGCAGGAGGGCCCTACGGGGACGTGGCGCATGATCGAGGCGCAGGGCCGCACCTACGGGTCGATCGAGATCCGCCGCGTGATGAACGGTGCCGAGGTCCGCTACAAGGCGATCTACCGTGGCGAGGTGATCGGCTGGGCGACGTCATTGCGCGTCGCGTGCGAGCGCGTCCACGGGGCCTATGTCAAAGACCACGGTCCCGGCGGAGGACCCATCGCAGACTGGGGCGGCCGCAGGGTGGTGTGACCAGCCCCAGCGGTGCGGAAGCGCGTTTACCGGTAGTTGGTGAACTGCAGATCGACGTCCAGGTCAGCGGCCTTCAGCAGGCGCTGCACCTCCTGGAGGTCGTCACGACTCTTGGACTGCACGCGCAGCTCGTCGCCCTGGATCTGCGACTTGACGCCCTTGGGCCCCTCGTCCCGGATGATCTTCGAGATCTTCTTGGCGTTCTCGGACGAGATGCCGTCCTTGATCGTAGAGACGATCCGGAACTCCTTGCCGCTGGCAAAGGGCTCGCCCGACTCCAGGCTCTTCAGCGAGATGCCGCGCTTGATGAGCTTCGACTGGAAGACGTCGAGAACAGCCTTCGCGCGCTCCTCGGAGCTCGCCTTGATGAGCACGGACTCGCCGCTCCACTCGACCGAGGCGCCGGTGCCCTTGAAGTCGTAGCGCTGCTCGATCTCTTTGCGGGCCTGGTTGAGCGCGTTCTCGGCCTCCTGGTGATCGACCTTGCTCACGATGTCGAACGAAGAATCAGCCATGCGGGGAGTCTAGTCCGGCTCAGCCGCGACTCTCCCTGTCGTCCCGCAATGCAAGCGTTTGCGACCCCGCGAGGTTGGAAACGCTTACCGAGGCTCGATATGTCACGAACCTATATCGAAAGCGGGATCGAATTCTTCGGAACCGGGGATCGCGTGTTACAAATGTAAGCGCTTGCATCATGCAGGCATCACGTCACAGTGTCCGCGGTGTTGCGAACGGCATCGCCGCCGACATTCACATGTACTCCAGAGAGGCACTGCACCGATGAAGGTGAACAAGAAGAGCTGGCTGGCTCTCGGCGGCATCGCCGCCGTCTCGATCGTGCTCGCAGGCTGCGCAGGCAACTCCGCTGAGCCCGAAGCGACCGAAGACGCCGCGACCACCCTGACCGTCTGGGTCGACTCCGAGCGCGTGGATGCGCTCAAGGGCGCGGCTGACGCGTACTCCGAGAAGACCGGCGTGACCGTCGATCTCGTCGGCAAGGACAACAACACCATCAAGGATGACTTCATCCAGCAGGCCCCCACCGGCCGCGGTCCGGATGTCGTCATGGGCGCGCACGACTGGCTCGGCGAGCTGTCGACCAACGGCGTCGTCGCACCGATCGAGCTCGGCGACACCGCCGACGACTACGCACCGGTCGCGTTGCAGGCCTCGACCTACGAGGGCACGACTTACATGCTCCCGTACGCGGTTGAGAACATCGCCGTGCTCCGCAACGCCGACATCATCGCCGAGCCGGCGACGAGCTTCGACGACATGATCGCCAAGGGCCAGGCCGCAGGCCTGGCGACGCCGTTCGTGGTCGAGCAGGGTGCCGAGGGCAACCCGTACCACCTGTACCCGTTCCRGACGGCGTTCGGCGCCCCGGTGTTCGGCACCGACGCCGAGGGCAACTACGACCCGGCCGACCTGCAGCTCGGCAGCGCCGGCGGCTTCGAGTTCGCCACCTGGCTCGGCGCGCAGGGCGCTGCGGGCACCCTCAACACCGACATCGACGGCCAGATCGCGAAGGACAAGTTCCTCGCAGGTGAGTCGGCCTTCTGGCTGACCGGCCCCTGGAACGTCGGGTCKGCCGTCGATGCCGGCATCAACGTCGCGATCGACCCGGTCCCGAGCCCCACCGACGCCCCCGCATCGCCGTTCGCCGGCGTCAAGGGCTTCTTCATCAGCTCGGAGTCCGACAACAAGGTCGCCGCGAACGACTTCCTGGTGAACTACATCGGCACCGAAGACGTCCAGCTCTCGCTGTTCGAGGCCGGCAACGTCCTCCCGGCGCTCACCGCCGCAGCGGACACCGCCGCCGCCGACCCGATCGTCGCCGGCTTCCAGGCCGTCGGCGCCGAGGCCGTCCCGATGCCGGCCATCCCCGCCATGGGCTCGGTCTGGTCGTTCTGGGGCGTGGCCGAGGCCGCGATCATCAACGGCGCAGACCCGACGGCGACGTGGCAGAAGCTCGTCGACGACGTGACGGCAGCCATCAAGTAACACCGTCGCTGCCCCAGGGCCGCGAACATGCCGGCCGGGGCGGGTGCCCAGCATCCGTCCCGGCCGGCCCTTACGACGAGGACGACGTATGACCGACACCATCGAGGCGACGGCCGAGAAGACCGAGCCGCCGAGCAAGAAGCAGCGCCAGGCGGCGCGTCTGGCGGATGCCGCGTCCGGCCGCAATCGCTGGATCATCTTCAAGATCGCGATGCTCGCCGTCGTCGATGCGGTGGCGCTCTACGCGGCCGCCGTGCTCGCGCTGCACGGCGAATGGCTCGTGCTCGGCCTGGTGGTCGCGGTCACGATCCTCGTCAACTGGATCTACTTCTCACGCAAGCACATCCCGGCGAAGTACTTGACGCCGGGCATCATCCTCCTCGTCGTCTTCCAGATCTTCACCCTCTGCTACACCGCGTACATCGGCTTCACGAACTACGGCACCGGCCACAACGGCAGCCAGGACCAGGCGATCGCGTCGCTCATGCGGTCCTCGCTCGTCCGGGTCGACGACTCGCCCACCTTCGACGTCGCCGTCGTCGAGCGCGTCGGCGTGCTGGGTCTCCTCGTGACCGACCCCACCGACCGCGAGGTGAGCGTCGGCACGAACACCGAGCCGCTGCATCCCGCCGACGGCGCCACGATGGAGGGCGGCAAGGCCGTCTCGCTCGACGGCTGGGACACCCTGACGTTCGCCGAGGTGCTCAGCCGAAGCAACGAGGTCGAGGCGCTCGCGGTTGCCTACAGCGACGACCCCAACGACGGGGCGATCCGCACGCAGGACGGGCAGAAGGGCTACCTGTACGTCTCGACCCTCGAGTACGACCCGGTCGCCGACACGATGACCGACACCGAGACGGGCACCGTCTACAGCAACACCGGCGAGGGCGCCTTCACGTCCGAATCGGGTGAGCAGCTGCTTCCCGGCTGGCAGGTCTTCGTCGGGTTCGACAACTTCGTCCGGGCACTGACGGATGCCACGATCCGGGGTCCGCTCATCGCGGTGACCATCTGGACCTTCGTGTTCGCGACGATCTCGGTCGCCTCGACGTTCTTCCTGGGCCTGCTGCTCGCGCTCGTGTTCAACCACAAGAGCATGCGGTTCCGAAACGGGTACCGGATCATGCTGATCCTCCCGTACGCGTTCCCGGCCTTCCTGTCGGCTCTCATCTGGGCGGGCATGCTCAACGAGAGCTTCGGCTTCATCAACCAGGTGCTGCTGGGCGGAGCCGAGATCCCGTGGCTCACCGACCCCGTGCTCGCGAAGATCTCGGTGCTCGTGGTCAACCTGTGGCTGGGCTTCCCCTACATGTTCCTGGTGTGCACGGGTGCGCTGCAGGGCATCCCGGAAGACGTCAACGAGGCGGCTGTTGTCGACGGCGCCAACCCGTGGCAGATCTTCCGCCGCATCAAGCTGCCGCTCCTGCTCGTGACGGTCGCGCCGCTGCTGATCGCATCGTTCGCGTTCAACTTCAACAACTTCAACCTCATCTACATGCTGACCAACGGCGGGCCCCGCTTCTCGGACGTCTCGATCCCCGTCGGACACACCGACATCCTGATCTCGATGGTCTACAAGGTGGCGTTCACCGGTCAGAACCGCGACTACGGGCTGGCGTCGGCGTTCACGATCCTGATCTTCATCGTGGTGTCGGTGATCGCGATAGTCAGCTTCCGCAAGACCAAGGCCCTCGAGGAGCTGAACTGACATGACCGACGATCGCCTCCCTCACGCCGAGAAGACCATCGGCCAGAACACCGCGCTCGCCGTCTTCGCCGGCGGCACCGCCGAGCAGTTCGAGACCGCGACCGTCGGCCTCGGCTCGCAGAAGTATCAGGCGCCGCGCCGCCGCCGCTCGTTCGGTCGGTGGTTCGGCTCGACCGGCTGGCGCCACCTCGTCGCGATCATCGTGTCGATCTTCGCGGTGTTCCCGATCCTGTACGTCGTGTCGGCGTCGCTCAATCCGCGCGRCACGCTCACCGGCACCAACCAGCTGTTCTCCGCGATCGGGTTCGACAGTTACGTCCGGATCCTCACCGATCCGCAGATCCCGTACCCGATGTGGTTCCTCAACACCCTGCTCGTCGCGACCGTCACGGGTGTCACGATGGTGGTCATCGGCGCGCTCGCCGCATATGCGTTCTCGCGCATGCGCTTCTCCGGCAGGCGCGTCGGGCTCGTCACGATCGTGGTCGTGCAGATGTTCCCCCAGCTGCTCGCCGTCGTCGCGATCTTCCTGATGATGAGCTCGATCGGCGACTGGTTCCCGGCGATCGGCCTCAACACGCTGACGGGTCTGATCCTCATCTACCTCGGCGGCGCGCTGGGCGTGAACACGTACCTGATGTACGGGTTCTTCAACACGATCCCGAAGGAGATCGACGAGGCCGCCAAGATCGACGGAGCAGGCCACGCGCGCATCTTCTTCACGATCATCCTGCGCCTGGTCGCCCCGATCCTCGCGGTCGTCGGCCTCCTGTCGTTCATCGGCATCGTGAACGAGTACGTCATCGCGAGCGTCATGCTCATCGACCCCGAGAAGCAGACGCTCGTCGTCGGCCTCACCAAGCTCGTCTCCAACCCGCGGTACGCGGACTGGTCGGCATTCTCGGCGGGCGCCGTCATGGCGGCGATCCCCGTGGTCGTGGTGTTCCTGCTGCTCCAGCGGTACATCGTCGGTGGCCTGACCGCAGGCGCGACCAAGGGCTGACACGCATTTCGAGAGACGGATGCTGGGGCCCGGCGCCCGGGCCGGGCCTCGGCATCCGTCACGCGTCGTCGTGTCGTGCGAAAGGGCTGTCCGGCCTCCTCGCTGAACACGGACCTTCCGCGATCCCGGCTGTTTCGTAAACTGGGGATCTCCACGGCGAGGAGGAACCATGCACCCGTTGACCGAGGAAGCGATCCGCGAGACGTTCGTGAACGCAGCACCCGAGGAGGTGCGCCACCTCGCGCTGCCCGCCGATTTCATCCTCACGGACTGGGATCACCTCGACTTCTTCGCGTGGCCCGACCCTCGCACGCGGGGTCGTGGCTATCTGATCGCGGAGGTCGACGGTGAGCCGACCGGGGTCGTCCTCCGCGCAGCCGAAGGCACGTCCCGCGCCCGGTCTGCGATGTGCAATCTGTGCCACACGATGCAGCCGGCCGACCAGGTCGCGCTGTTCACCGCCCGCAAGGCCGGGTCTTCGGGGAGCCAGGGCGACAGCGTCGGCACCTACATCTGCCGTGACCTGTCGTGCCACGAGAATGTCAGGCTCGCTGCGCCCCTCGCTCCGAGCGAGCTGAGGGCGAGCGTCGACCGGAAGATCGATGGGACCCGGCGCCGCACACAGGCCTTCGTCGAGCGAGTGCTCGAGGGGGCGGCCGCGTGACCGGCCGTGCGGTCGTCGTCGGCGACGCGCTGATCGACGAGCTGCGCGACGATGCCGGCGTACGCGAGTTCGTCGGAGGCGCCGCACTGAACGTCGCAGTCGGGCTGAGCCGCCTGGGCGTGCCGGCGACCCTGATCGCCATGGTGGGCGATGACGAGGCCGGCGATCACATCCGCGCCTATCTGGGCGACTTCGGCGTGGAGCTGCTCGCGACACCGTCACCGCACGGCTCGTCCCGCGCGGTCAGCACGCGCAGCGCGGGCGGCGAGCCCACGTACGAGTTCAACACGGCGGCGCAGGCGCGCCGCATCCGCTTCGGCGATGCCGAGCGCGAGGCCATGGCGGCGGCATCCATCGTCGCGGTGAGCTGCTTCCCGTTCGACGACGTCGCGCAGACGCTCGAGTTCACCGAGGCCGTGCGGGTCGCCGGGGTCCGCCTGGCGATCGACCCCAACCCGCGATCGGGCATGATGTCGGACCGTGCCGAGTTCGTGCGCGGCTTCGAGGCGCTCGCGGTGGGCGCGTCGTTCGTGAAGGTCGGCGACGACGACGCGCGCTTGCTGTACGGCGACGAACTCGACGCACTGCGCGCGCGACTCGTCGACATGGGGGTCGGGGCGGTGCTCGCCACCGAGGGGGCGAACGGCGCGACGATCGAGGCGGGGTCGGATGTCGTCACACGACCGATCTCGTCGCTTCCCGGGCGGATCGTCGACACGATGGGCGCCGGCGACGCCGCGTTCGCGACGGCAGTCGCCGGCCTGCTCGAGTCGACTCCCGCAGACGCCGATGCCTGGGGCGAACTGCTGGAGCGGGCCATGGACGTCGCCGCCGCCACGTGCCGGTTCGAGGGAGCGCTGCTGCGTCTCCCCTCAGCGGTCGCCGACCTCGATCTCGACCAGATCGGCACCTGACGCCGGCATTCCTGCCCGCATGGAGCGGAGACGACGGGGCCGATTTCTGACCTCCGGCATTGGAGGGTAATATCGTTGATCGCGCCTCCGGTCGACTGGAAAAGCTGGGCGGGTGCGCATGGCGAGTTACCCAAGCGGCCAAAGGGATCTGATTGTAACTCAGCTGTCATCGACTTCGGGGGTTCGAATCCCTCACTCGCCACCGGACGACGGAAGGGCTCCGCGAAAGCGGAGCCCTTCCGTCGTTCATCGTTTCTGTGACGGCCGAACACAGCGCGGGCGCACGGCACGGCATCCGTCCACTCCCTTTCACCTGTCCGCTCGGGCGTGGTCCCCGCGTGCCAGGATGGGCGTGCAGGGTCGACCTGTAGAGAGTGGGGACCACAATGACTGTGCCCGAGCGCCCTCAGACGGGGACATCGGAATCGAAGCTCATTCGCATCGCGCTCTGGGTCGCGATCGGAGCGCTGATCGTGGCCGCGCTGGTGTGCGTGGTGTGGGTGCTCGTCGGTTCCGACAACGACATCGTGGGGCGGGCATTCCTCACGGTCGTCCTCCTGGCCGCCTTCGCGGGCATCGCGCTGCTGGATGCTCGCCTCGCACCGAAGCGCCCTCCGTGGTTCGCCCTCGCGAGCATGGTGTCGTGGGTGCTGGCCCTGCTGATCGGCGCGGTCCTCATTTGGCTGCCCTCGCCGGACATGTACTACTACGACGGCGGCTACGGCCGGTTCGTGTCGTTCCTGCTCATCGTCCTGATCCTCCAGCTGGCGCTCCTGCACAGCCGGCTGCTCGTGAAGGCGCATCTGCGCCACGTCACAGGATTCACGCGTGCCGTCACGATCATCACGATCGCCATCGTGCTGATCCTCGCGTTCCTGCTCGTGCTCCCGCTCATGACGTGGGAGTTCGTCACCTACAGCGATCCGTACTGGCGCGCGGTCGTGGCCCTCGCGATCCTCGCCGCCGTCGGCACCGCGCTGATCCCGCTCATCAACGCCCTCTTCGCGCCCCGGCCGGCACGGTCGGTCGCGCAGCCTCCTGGCCTCCAGCCGTGGCCGACGTATGTCGACGGCGTGACTCCGCTGCCGGTCATGCCGGACGGCTCACCGGATTGGAACGCGTACTACACCGGCTATCCGTCGACGATCTCGCAGGCGATCATGCCGACCGCCCCGCTCGCTCCGGTATCGCATCCGGGTGCGCCCCCGGTCGACGACTCCGAGTGGCGTGCTCCGTCACCGGCACAGACGTCCGCGCCGACGGAGCACCCGACCCCGCAGACCGGGCCCGGATACGACGGCTATCCGCCCCCTCCGCCGCTGCCGCCGCGCGGCTGACGCATCGCGGTCGTCAGTCTCCGAGCAGCTCGAGCGCGGCCATCGCCGCGTTCTGGCCTCCCAGCGCCGAGACCGCCCCACCGCGCCGCGCCCCCGATCCGCACACCAGCACTCGGGGGTGCTCGGTCGAGACTCCCCAGCGTGCGGCTGGCGTCGCGAGCGCCTCGCCGTCGGCCGCCCACGGCCACGACAGCGGCCCATGGAAGATGTCACCGCCGATCATCCCCAGCGACGACTGGAGGTCGATGGTGGTCTTCGCCTCGATGCACGGGGTCCCGTCGGGGGCCGCGTAGACGCAGTCGGCGATCGGCTCCGCGAGCACCGAGTCGAGCGATGCCTGCGCGGCGCGCAGCAGCTCGGCTCGCGCCGCGTCAGGGTCGCGCTGCGCGATCAGTCGGTGCGGCACCTGCAGTCCGAAAAGCGTGAGCGTCTGCGCGCCGGAGGCACGCAGCTCAGGCCCGAGGATCGACGGGTCGGTGAGGGAGTGGCAGTAGATCTCGGCTGGAAGAGGATCCGGGATGCTGCCGCCCGTCGCCGCGGCGAAGGCCCGGTCCAGCTGTGACAGCGACTCGTTCACGTGGAACGTTCCCCCGAACGCCGCGTGCGGTGGCACCTCGGCATCGCGCAGCCGGGGAAGCCGGTGCAGGAGCATGTTCACCTTGACCTGGGCACCCTCGGGCTCAGCGGTCCCTGGCGCTTCGGGAGCGCTCGCCGCGGCGCCAGCGCGCTCCGCGCTCGCCGGGGCGCCCGCGCGCTCCGCGCTCACCGCGGCTTCGGAGGCACCACCCGCGACCAGCAGCCGCGCGAGGACGGCCGGACCGACCGCGCTCAGCACGAGGCGGCCGGCGACGGAGGTGGCTCCGTCGATCGTCACGTCGCCGTCCGGGCTGATCGCGGTGACGTCCGAGCCGGTGCGGACGTCGGCCCCGGCATCTCGAGCCGCTCGTTCCAGCTCTGCTGTCACGTGACCCATGCCGCCCACGGGGACGTCCCAGTCTCCTGTGCCGCCGCCGATCACGTGGTACAGGAAGCACCGGTTCTGGCGGAGCGTCTCATCGTCGGAGTGCGAGAAGGTGCCGATGAGTCCGTCGGTGAGTGCGATGCCGCGTGCGAGATCGCTGCGCAGCGAGGAGCTCAGCAGCTCACCGAGGGGCCGGTCGACAACTCCCGACCACAGCGAGTCGTCGCCCAGGAGAGGGCGCAGCTCGTGAGCGCGGGGGAGGGGGCCGGTCATCGTGGGGAAGATCGAACGCGCGAGCGGGGCGAGCCGGTCGTAGAAGGCGCCGAAGCGCGATGCCTCGGCCGCATCACCCGTCGCGCGAAGGAAGGAGGAGGCCGTGGCAGCGGCATCCGCTCTGTCGATCAGAATTCCGCGACGCGGGTCGTCAGGATCAGGCGTGTACGACGAGAACCGGCGCCGGCGAAGCGAGATGCGCAGGCCGAGCTCGTCGATGATTCGCTGGGGGAGCAGGCTCACCAGGTACGAGTACCGCGAGAGGCGGGCGTCGACACCCGCCCAGGGCCGTTCCGACACGGCTGCTCCTCCGGCGTGAGCCAGCCGCTCGAGCACGACGACGCTCTTGCCTGCCCGGGCGAGATAGGCGGCCGCGGCGAGGCCGTTGTGCCCGCCGCCGACGATGACGACGTCGTGGATCGCAGAGCCCATCCGCCCACGGTAGCCCTCGTGTGCGACAGGGCTGTGGCAGGCGCCGCCCCGGTAGCGTGGGACCATGCCGCTTGCACAGGACCTGGGACTGCTCGCCCGCGAGATCGCACGAGAGGCGGGAGAGCTCGCACGCCGTCGCCGTTCGGAGGGCGTCTCGGTGGCCGCGACGAAGTCCGCCCTCGCCGACATCGTGACCGAGGCCGACCGCGAGGTGGAGTCCTTCATCCGGGGGCGTCTTGCCGCTGAGCGGCCCGATGACGGCTTCCTCGGCGAGGAGTCGGGTGCAGGCCGAGGCACCAGCGACATTACCTGGGTGGTGGATCCGATCGACGGCACGGTCAACTACGCGTACGGCATCCCGGCGTATGCCGTCAGCATCGCGGCGGTGGCCGGCGAGCTGGACCCGCAGCGATGGGAGGCCCTCGCCGGGGCCGTCTACAACCCGGTCACCGACGAGCTCTTCCATGCCACCCGCGGCGGTGGGGCGTGGCTCGGCGAGACGCGTCTGACGGTCAACGCCGAGCCGTCGCCGGCGGGTGCCCTCGTGGCGACCGGTTTCGGCTACCGCCCCGAGACGCACGCAGGGGATCTCGCCCGGCTCTCGCGCGTCATGCCGATCGCGCGCGACATCCGCCGCATCGGCGCGGCATCCCTCGACCTGGCGTTTGTCGCGGCGGGGCGACTGGATGCGTACTTCGAGCGCGGACTCGCTCCTTGGGACCATGCGGCCGGCGGCCTGCTGGTCGTCGAAGCGGGAGGAATGGTCGGGGGACTCCCGGCCGACGAGCACGGCCGCGTGCTCATCGTCGCCGCCGCCCCGGCCCTCTTCGAGAAGGTTCTCGCCCTTGCCACGGATTGAGGGGATGCTTCGCCACGTGTCAACACGGATCGGAGCGTGACGATATATCGCTGGGAAGGCGCGCCCCACATGGCATTCTCAGTCTCTGCCCGATAGTGTTTACCTGATCGTTACCATCGCCGCCCGAACGGCGAGGTGATTAGAGCCCGCTGCCCCTCCGTTGTTCGATCGAGCGACTCCGACCGAGAGCCCTGCGTTTTGCCGTTTGACGCCCCCATGGCTGAGCCTGCGCGTACGCGCAGAACCAGCCGATCCTCCGCTGTGCCCGCCGCCGACGCGCGCGAGACTGCGCTGAGCCGACGCGATGCCCGCGTGCAGCGCGCGGTCACTGGTGCTCAGCAGACGATCTCGTCGCCCGGCACGCAGGCAGACGCCGCGGCCGTCGGGGCGGACGCCGACGCCGCATCGCTGCCGGACGTCGTGGTCGCGCAGGTCGCCGTCATCGCTGCGACGGTTGTGTCGCCTGATGCCGCCGCCGCACCCGCTGATTCGGTGGAGCCGACAGCTTCAGCAGTGGTTGCGGAAGCCCCAGCCGCGCCGACGACCCGTGCGGGCCGCCGCGCTCGCACGGCGTCCACGCAGATCATCGGACAGGCGCCGGACGCGAGCTCGGCAGCCATCCCTGTTCCCTCGGCCCCCGCCGGCCCCGGCGCCGAGACTGGCTCGGCCGAGTCTGGGCCGGTCGATCCGATCGTTCCCGCTGCTGCCCTCGCTTGGGCGGCCGCTGCCGCCGCAGCCGTCGCGCAGCCGCAGATCGTTCCGGTCGAGCCCGTCCTCGCGCCGGCCGAGCCCTTCGAGCTTCTGGAGCCCGTCGAGGCCGACGAACCGCAGCCTGCCGCCGCAACGGATGCCGAGCACGCGGCGAACGATGCCGACGAGCCCGAGCCGCCGGCATCCGATGTCGACGAATTCGAGTTGGCAGCCCGCCTCTTCGCCTTCACCGGCGAGACGCCCGTGCAATCCGCCGCTCCTGCCGATCCCGAATCGCAGGCTGCGTCCGACGAGACCGCCGAGGCGGCTGCCGACGAGCCCACGCCAGCGGCTTCGCACGTCGCCCTCACGCGACGCGGGGTGCGGAATATCGGCCGCCAGATGAGCGCCGCCTCGTTCTCGGTCGGGGTGATGGGCATCGTGGGACTTCTCGCCGTCGGCATGACGACGCCCGCGGCCGCTGTCGCTGCCGCGAACGGGACCGACCCGACATCGCTCCTCGCGTCGGATGTCGAGTCCCACTCGCACGCAGAAGACATCCAGGCATGGGTGGCTCCCGGCGGCCTGCAGAGCGCAGCCCTCGAGCGCGACGAGAACTACTCGAGCGTCTCGATGGGCGAGCTCGCCTCCGAAGAGGGCATCACCAACTACTCGAACTTCTTCATCAACGACCAGAACGCCGCCATCCAGTGGCCGTTCGCGGTCGGCGTGCCGATCACGTTCGGATACGGAATGCGGTCGGGCCGCATGCACGAGGGTGCCGACTTCGTGCCCGGAGAAGGTGCCGAGATCCAGGCGATCGCCGACGGCACCGTCCGAATCGCGACGAGCAGTGGAGGCGCCTTCGGCGTGACGGTGGTCATCGACCACATCATCGACGGGCAGCTCGTCTCGAGCCGTTACGCGCACATGCTCTATGGCTCGCTCAAGGTGTCGGTGGGTCAGCACGTGACGGTCGGCACCGTCCTCGGCAACACCGGCAACACCGGGCGCTCATATGGCGCCCACACCCACTTCGAGATTCTGCAGGGCGGAACGACGGCGATCGACCCGATCAYGTGGCTCCGCTCGTACGCAGGCCGCTACAGCCTCGATCACTGGTGATCCCGAGGGGCTCTGACACGGCCTCGATTCAGCGGGATGCCTCCGCTCTGGTATTCTCTTCTAGTTGCCCGTTCGCGGGTTCAACGCCCCGATAGCTCAGTGGTAGAGCACTTCCATGGTAAGGAAGGGGTCGTCAGTTCAATCCTGACTCGGGGCTCGCAGCATCCACATCTGGACCACGGATGCCGTGCGGCAGGGTAGCTCAGTTGGTGAGAGCGCACGACTCATAATCGTGAGGTCGCGGGTTCAAGCCCCGCTCCTGCTACGAAGGAAGGCCGCCCGCTTTTGGGCGGCCTTCCTTCGTATCGGGAGGGTTGTCTCGAGCCCGCTTCGGGCGGTCCCGCTCCGCCGGAGGCTCCGCGCGACGCGCAGCGGCGTGTGGAGGGGCGGAGTGGCCAAGCCCCGCTCCTGCTATGAAGAAGGCGCCCCCGCTTGCCGGGGCGCTTTCTTCGTATCGGGAGGGTTGTCTTGAGCATGCTTCGGGCAGTCATACGGTTGACCAACTCCGAGAAACGATGACGAATGAGCCCTAACGAGGACGTCGGAGGCCGACATCCTCGACGAGTGACCTCACGACTATTGGCCGTCCGCTCGTACGGGCGAGGAGGATGCACCGCGCCCTCGGGATTTCGACCGACGCGGCGGCCGGCTGAGCTGATCATCCGTTCTGGAAGTCGATCAGCACCGTCTTGTCGGACCCACCAGAGACGCTCTCCTCGCGGATCGGCCCGACTCCTTTCGCGTACCACTTGTACTCGAGAACGTCCGGTTCGATCGGGGACGCGTTGCGAGTCATCAGCAGGTCATCGAAGCTTCCGAACGGCACATCGGCCATCTCGTCGATGCTGAGCACGCGTGCATTGTCCTCAGCGTGACCGGCGAGGTACTCCTCGCGGTATGACTGTCCCGGCTGCGGCTCGGCGAGCACCACGATTCCCGGCTGTCCGCCGCCGATGCCGGCCTGCCATGAGCCTTCCGTCGACGCCTCACCGTCGGCGCCGTACTCGGTGGTCGCCTCCCCGAAGTACCAGATGTTGCCCTGGTGGTCCTGCGCGTACCAGTCGAGCGTGTCCTCGGCCACCTCGCCGGCGTCGGTGAGCACGTCGTGCACTTCGCGAGTGGTCACTCCGTCGATCACTTTGGTCTTTTCGGTCACCGTGACCACCACGGTGCCGTTCTTTCCGTCGTCATCGGTTTCTCGATAGGTCCAGACATCACCGGGCGCCATGGGGAAAAAGGGGTTGTCGATGGTGGTGCTGAACTGTGCCGGATCGATGGTGACTGTGGCCGACCCCTGCGGGAGCGCATTCGTCGGCGCGGTGGAATTCTCCCCGGATGCTTCGCCGCCGCCCCCGCTGCATCCTGCGACGACCAACCCCATCGTCAGCACGGTCGCGCTCAGTGCGCCCGCCCGCCCGAGTCTCCCTACGCTCGTCGCTCGTTTCATGGGCAAAACAGTAACTCCAGGTGGGCACAGGCGCGTGCTGCTGCTGCGGAATCGGCGCGAGGGCGGCTACTTCGCTGGACGGGCGCCCCCGCGGGGACCGGTTGGGTCACCGCGGGGGCATGAGGGAGAAGTCAGCTGCGGCTGCTGCGCTCCGTGCCCTCCAGCTCGATCTCTTCCTTGCGGACCTCGCCAGTGACGGTTTCGGTGTCAGCGACGGTCTCCTTGTCGAGACGGACGCGCTCGACCGGTACGGTCTCCTTCGCCACGACGGGGCGCTCTTCGGTCAGGACAACCTCGTGCTCCTCCTCACTGATCTCAGGACCGCTCATCGCGTTGCCGATGTTCGCGTCAGTGATCGGCTCACGCTCGAGGCGCACTTCTTCACGGCTGACCGGGACGGTGACCGTCTCGTTCTCGGTCACCACATACTTGCGCAGGCGAGCCCGTCCGGTTTCGCGCTTCTCCGTACCGACGCGCAGACGCTCCTCGGAGCGGGTCATCGCGTCGTCAGTCGTGGGGCCGGATGTGTCGTGGCCGACGGTGGTATCGGTATTGACCTCGCGGTCATAGCCGGTGGTGCCGGTGGTCGCGTTCCCGTAGCCGGTCGAGCCGTTGCCGTAGTAGGCGAACAGCTCGTCTTCCTGGGCGTGCTCGAGGGCGCCGTCGGCGTCGATCCGCGGTGCGTCCTTGACGAACTCCTTGCTGTACGGCACCCGGAGCTCTTCGCCGGTCTGGTCCGCCTGATCGATGGGGACGAAGCTCTCCGACATGCCGAAGAATCCGGTGCGGACCGACACCCACGAGGGGGCGCCCGTGTCGGTGTCGACGTAGACCTGGCCGACCGTGCCGATCTTGTCACCGTCCGAGTCGACGACGTTGGAGCCGATGATGCTGCCGAGATTGTTTGCGTGGATCATTTCTTCCTCCAGGTGAGTTGGCGAGGGTCCGTTGGGGTTTGGTGTGGCGGGTCAGCGGGTGGTGCTGACGGTCTTGTTGTCGCGGTCGCGATTGACCACCGTGCGGACGCCGAGCATGCCTCCCAGCGCCGCGATCACCGCGCCGAGGAGCAGGCCGACGAATCCCCACCAGGAGCCTGCCTGAGCGGTATCGGCCGCGTCCTCAGCGGTCTGCTGTGCGTCCTCGAGTGCCTGGTCCGCCTGGTCCTGCGCCTGCTGCTCGTCGACGTTGCCCTGCACATCTTCGGCGACCTGGCTGATGTCGGTACCCGACAGAGCCTGTGTCGCCGAACTGACGACGCCGCCGACGGCACCGAGCAGGCTGGCGCTGAGCCACACCGTGAGTGCTAGAGCGACGACCAGAGACGTAGCCCAGGTGAGAAATCCGTGCAGAAGCCCGCTGCGGACGGCGAGGGCGCCKGCGACGAAGCCTGCCGCGGCAAGGGCGAGCGCGAGGGCGATGACGCTCCAGATGCCGGCGCCGACCCCCGAGCCGCCGAGGCCGATCCCCGCAGTGACCAGCGAGAGCAGCACCGTTACGGCCAGAAAAGTGACYACACCGGCGAAGATCGAGCCCCATGACACGTTCGCAGGCCGCCCGAGGCGTTCCGTGCCGATGAGTGCCTCCTTCGCCGCATCGTCATCGGTGGCGACGGAGCGCGCTGCCGCGCCGTCGGGTCTGTTCACACGATTCGTTGTCATTTCTGCCTCCTGGGTGACGACCGTTGGGTGAGGTCCGCTTACACCGTAAGCCGGACTAGCGTGAGAGTAATCGGCATCGAACTGCCCTGCCGTGGGACTTGTGTGCAGGCGGGAGAGTGAGGTATGGAGAAGCCCGTAGGTAAGACGACGGCGGGACCGACGACACGCCGCCTCCATCGGGAGCTGATCGTCGAAACCGCCCTCGCTCAGATCGACCGTTCTGGGACGCAAGGCTTGTCGATGAGGACGCTGGCACAGGAGCTTGGCGTCGAGGCGATGTCTCTGTACCGGTACGTTCACGGCAAAGAGGATCTGCTCGAGGGCGTGGTCGCACTGCTGATGGGGAATCTGACATCCAGCCTCGATGACGAATTGACTGAGCACTGGCAAGGCTTCCTGCAGACCGTCGCACACGAGGTCCGCCGCATCGCAATCGACCACCCCCGGGCGTTCCCGCTGGTCGCCACACGGCACCCGGCAGCGCCCTGGCTTCGACCCCCGCTTCGCAGCGTCGACGTCGTCAACACCTTCCTCACCACGCTCATCGGCCACGGATTCACGGATGCGCAAGCTGTCGGCGCGTATCGAGCGTTCAGCAGCTTTCTGCTCGGACAACTGCTCCTGGAGTCCGCGGTCCGCGGGGCCGAGACTGGCCCCGTGGAGGAACCGCTGGATGAGGGTGGCGCGGCCATCCCRGAAGGTGACKGCCTGATCTCCCTGGACAGCGCACCCGAGGTTCGTCGCCTCCGCACGTTTCTGAGTGAGGACCGCAGCGACGAGGAGTTCGAAGTCTCGCTGGAGGTCCTGCTCGACCGATTGGATCGCGACATCTCCCAGTGACGCGGCGACGTACAAGGAAGGTCTCACCATCAATCTCCGCCGAGAGCTGGGCGATGACCACCTGGGCGCGAGTTACGACTGCCGGATCAGGCAGCATGAGCCATGCCGTGAATTGGTGGAGGGGATCCGCGACGTTGACGGCCGGGTTGAGCAGCCATTGAAGGCGGAGTCCATCCAGGACCGCCATGAGGAGAGTTCTACGCGTTTCGCGATCGACCACCTTCCTCGTGAACCGGAACAATCCGGATACCTCGCCGCTCCGAACAACCCGGTGACGCGGGCTCTCGACTGCGCGGATGCGGAGGTTCGGTCGATGGACAAGAAGAACGGTCATGCGTGGTTCTGGTTCTTGAGCGCGCTCGCCGGAGTGGTGAGCGCGGCGGTGTTCCTGGCGGTCGCCGAGCTGGTCGCGTTGGTCGTCGCGCCGCAGGCCAGCCCGATCCTGGCGATCGGGTCCTTCGTCATCGATATCGTCCCGCAGCCATTCAAAGAGTTCGCCATCGCCACATTCGGCGAATACGACAAGATCGCCCTGCTGGCCGGCCTCGGCCTGGCGGTGCTGATCGCCTCTGCCATCGCCGGGATCGCGCAATACATCAAGCCTCCTCTCGGGGTCGTCGCGTTGGTCATCGCCGGGGCCATCTCGATCGCTGCCATCGTCACGCGTGCCGGCGCGACCCCACTCGCGTCGCTCCCTCCTATCGCGGGGACGATCGCCGGGAGCGTGCTCCTCACCTACTTGGTCTCCCGCCTTCGCCGCTGGTCGACAGCCCCGACAACGGCCGCGGAGGAGGCCGGGGTGGACCGACGCATGTTCCTCCGCGTGACCGCGATTGCCGCAGCATCCGCTCTCATCGTCGGTATCGGTGCGCGCGCGCTCAACGCCACGACGTCGTCKATAGCCGCGGTGCGAAAGGCACTGAAGCTGCCGGCGCCCCGATCGACGGTCGTGGTTCCCGATGGCGCCGAGTTCGACATCCCGGGACTCTCTCCGCTCTTCACGCCGAACAGCGATTTCTATCGCGTCGATACCGCCCTCACCGTGCCCTCGGTCGACCCCGGGACCTGGCGTCTGGTGATCGACGGCATGGTCGATGAGAGGGTGGAGCTGAGCTACGAGGACCTCATCGGGATGGGGCTCGATGAGTACTCGATCACCCTCACCTGCGTCTCGAACGTCGTAGGGGGCGACCTGATCGGCAACGCGAAGTGGCTGGGTGTCCCGGTGCGGGACGTGCTGCGGCTCGCCGGAGTTCAGCCCGGGGCCGACATGGTCCTCTCCCGAAGCGTCGACGGGTTCACGGCCAGCACACCCCTTGCCTCGCTCACCGATGACGGGGTCGATGCGATCCTCGCGGTGGGGATGAACGGCGAGCCGCTGCCATTGGAACACGGGTTTCCGGTACGCATGGTGGTCCCCGGCCTCTACGGCTATGTCTCAGCGACGAAGTGGCTGACGGAGCTCAAGGTGACCACGTTCGCCGCCGACGAGGCGTACTGGACCCCGCGGGGCTACAGCGCCGAGGCACCGATCAAGTTCTCCTCCCGCCTCGATACCCCTCGCACGCTGACGCCCCTGGCCGCGGGACGCACGCCGGTCGCCGGCGTCGCGTGGGACCAGACCGTGGGCATCGAGCGGGTCGAGGTGAAGATCGACGACACAGAATGGCAGCAGGCGACGCTGTCGGCGCCCGTCAACGACGACACGTGGGTCCAGTGGTTCGTGGACTGGGACGCCACTCCCGGCAGCCACAACATCACCGTGCGTGCCGTGAACAAGAACGGTGAGCTGCAGGCCGAGCAGCAAGCGCCGATTGCGCCGAACGGCTCAACCGGCTGGCACCGCATGCTCGTTCAGGTGAGCTGAGAGTTCCTCATCGGCCGCCCCCGGCATCCGGCATCCATGCGCGCCGCCACCCGGGTTGGAGCGCGCTATGCCCAGCCGAGCTCCTGGAGTCGGGAGTCCTCCAGCCCGAAGTAGTGACCGATCTCGTGCACGAGCGTTATGCGAACTCGCGTACGCAGCGAGTCGAGGTCAGCGCTGTGCTCCTGCATGGTGTTCTTGTACAACGTGATCCGGTCGGGAAGTTCTCCGAAGCCGTAAACGCCGCGTCTTGTCAGGGGATGTCCTCGGTACAGCCCGAAGAGCCGCGGCCGCTGCCCCGCAGGCTGGTTCTCGATGACGATCCCGACGTTCTCGAGCCCGCTGACCATGTCGTCGGGAAGCGCGTCGAACACCTCGGACACCATGCGTTCGAAGTCGTCGTCGGAGATCTCGACCATGGTCCAATCTTCCCGCTCGTGGCCGGGTTGCGTTCGATGTATGCCATTTCGCCGGTGTACAGCTCGACATCGGTGCCGCAGATCCCTACCGCTCGACCTCGACCAGCAGCTGTCCCGGCGCTGCAACCGGGTCCGGCACTTCGACCACCTCGGCCCGGCGACGTGCGGTGCGATGAGGCTCGCATCAGGCCCTCGCGGTGGCGGCGGCAGCGTCGATGGACGTCATGGTTCCCGAAGTTATCGTCGGAAGTGCCCTCGGTGGCATGATTCAGAACATTGACCTAGGGTTCAACATTTTGTAGATGAGGTTCGCAGGTGAATCAACTCCGCAGTGCCGAGTGGTACCAGGGCAGTGACCGCAATGCGTATATCCACCGGGCATGGATGCGCCGCGGCAATCCTGAAGACTCGCTCGACGGCAGCAAGCCGCAGATCGCGATCGCGAACACCGCCTCTGACCTCACCCCGTGCAACATGCACCTCAACGAGGTCGCCGAGAGCGTGAAGCACGGCGTCTGGGAGGCGGGCGGAGTTCCCTACAACCTCCCGGTCGTCTCCCTCGGCGAGACGCAGGTCAAGCCGACCGCGATGCTGTGGCGCAACATGGCCGCGATGGCCATGGAGGAGATGTTCCGCGCAAACCCGATCGACGGGCTCGTGCTGCTCGGCGGCTGTGACAAGACGATCCCCGCACTGCTGATGGCAGCGGCATCCGTCGACATCCCGGCGATCGTCGTTCCCGGCGGCCCGATGCTCACAGGACACTTCCGCGGTCAGGCGCTCGGCTGCGGCACCGACGTCTGGCGGCTGAGCGAAGAGGCACGTGCTGGCACGATCTCGGGCGCGCAGTTCATCGCGTCGGAGCAGTCGATGATCCGCGGCAAGGGGCACTGCAACACAATGGGCACCGCGTCGACGATGGCGGTCGTCGCCGAGGCACTCGGCATGACGATCCCCGGCTTCGCCGGCACACCGGCCGCAGACGCCCGGCTGCTCTCGCTCTCGCACGACAGCGGCCGGCTCATCGTCGACTTGGTTGCGGCAGACCGGAAGCCCAGCGACATCATGACGAAGGAAGCCTTCCTCAACGCGATCGTCGCGGTCGCCGCCGTCGGCGGATCGACGAACTCCGTCGTGCACCTCCTCGCCATCGCGGGACGGCTCGGCCTCGACCTCACTCTGGGCGACTTCGACGCAGCCGGCGCCGGCGTGCCGGTCATGGCCAACCTGCAGCCGAGCGGCGAGTTCCTGATGGACGACCTGTACCGGGCAGGGGGAGTGCTCGCGCTGCTGACCCAGGTCAAGGACCTGCTGCACCCGGAGCCGATCACCGTCACCGGCAAACCGCTCGTCGACTATCTGACGCCCGACCGGCAGGTGTACGACGAGTCGGTGATCTTCCCGCGTGACGCTCCCCTGATGGCGGATGCCGGAATCGCGGTGCTGCGCGGCAACCTCGCTCCGCGCGGCGCCATCATCAAGCCCTCTGCAGCCACAGCCGAGCTGCTGCAGCACGTCGGACCCGCGGTGGTGTTCGATTCGATCGAAGACATGCGTGCCCGCATCGACGATCCCGACCTGGACGTGACCGCCGACTCCGTGCTCGTGCTGCGGGGGTGCGGGCCGCGCGGGTATCCGGGCATGCCGGAGGTCGGGAACATGCCGCTGCCTCGCAAGCTCCTCGAGGCGGGCGTTCGTGACATGGTGCGCATCAGCGACGCGCGCATGAGCGGCACCGCGTACGGCACCGTCATCCTGCATGTCGCGCCGGAGGCCGCCGCCGGCGGACCGCTCGCCTTCATCCGGACCGGCGACATCGTGACCGTCGACGTCGAGAACCGCATCCTGAGTTTCGACGTGACGGAAGACGAACTGCAGTCCCGCAGCCAGGCCCCCGCGAGCGAGGCTGCGTATGCAGCGCCGACACGCGGCTGGGCGAAGCTCTACGTCGACCACGTCACGCAGGCCGACACCRGCGCCGACCTCGACTTCCTCGTCGGATCCAGCGGAGCCGGAATCAGCCGTGAGTCCCACTGACATCGCATCGGAAGCGGAGGTGAAGGACATGGGGTACTTCGATCTGGCCGGCCGGCGAGCTCTCGTCACAGGCGCCAACCGCGGTCTCGGTCGTGCGATCGCATCCGCTTTGGCCGATGCCGGCGCCGACGTCGTTCTGGGCGTGCGCAATCCTGAGAGCGCGGAAGAACCAGTGGAGGCGATTCGCGCCGAAGGCGGTTCAGCCTCATCGATCGCCCTTGATGTCACGCGGCTCGACGAGGCTCGCGCTGCGATCGATTCGGCATCCCGAGATGGCGCATTCGACATCCTCGTGAACAACGCCGGGGGTGGAATCGTCGGGCCGGCGATCGACGTCACCGAGGCGGACTTCGATGCGGTCTGGTCGCTCAACCTGCGTTCGGCGCTGTTCCTCTCGCAACATGTCGCGCGCTCCATGCCGTCCGGGAGTGCGATCGTGAATGTCGCCTCGCAGGCAGGCATCGTCGCGCTGCCGGGAGAATCCTCGTACTGCATCGCGAAGGCGGCGATGCTGCACATGACTCGCTGTCATGCGATCGAGTGGGGTGAGCGAGGCATCCGCGTCAATGCGGTCGCCCCCACGTTCATCGAGACGGACGGCACCGCCGAGGCGCTGTCGGATCCAGCTTTCCGCGCCGACGTCATCGACCGGATCGCCGCGCTGCATCGGGTGGGTGTCCCCAGTGAGGTGGCGGGAGCCGTGCTGTTCCTCTGCTCTCGGGCGGCTTCGCTCATCACCGGCCAGACGCTTGTCGTCGACGGCGGATGGACCATTCGCTGAAGACCCACAATGCGGCAGCGTGCGGGCAGATCCGCCGGCATCCCCTCCCGAAAGCGGGACATTCTGTGAGTCGAGGGTGGAGGGAGGCGACCGGCTGAAACTCCAGTCACCTCCCCGGCATCGCGTTACCGAGCGACCGCCAGCTGCGGGTAGACGACTTCGAGCGGTGCCGAGAGCCCGGCCTTGGCCTGCACKGAGGTCTGGTCGGCGAGGACCTCGTGCTCGCCGGCTTCGGTCGCGTCGAACACCTTGGCGACGAGCACGGCGGGGTCGAGCTTCGCACTGGTGGCGTGGGCGGCCATGGGGGTGTCGACGTAGCCGACGTGCACCCCGACGACCTGGACGCAGTCAGAAACTATTCCACTGAGAGGGGACTCCCGGCCCCGACCTCATCTCCTCGTACGGCTTGTGAGTACGCTCAAGTATGAGTACAGTCAACAACGTGAGTGGAATTCCCGACTCACCCGACACCAAGGAAGCCGTCGAGCATGAATGCGAAGAACAGCGAATCCGTCATGACCTCGTATCCGAAAGCTCCGACGAAGACGATCAGCGCCGGCGGCACCTCGTACGCCTACCGGGAACTCGGCCCGAAGGGCGGCATCCCGGTCGTCTTCTTCGTGCACTTGGCCGCGACGCTGGACAACTGGGACCCACGGATCGTGGACTCGATCGCGGAGACCCGTCACGTGATCACGTTCGACAACACCGGCGTCGGCTCCTCATCCGGCGTCGTACCGCTCACGATCGAGGAAGCAGCCGACGACGCGTACACCTTCATCACGGCACTCGGCTTGGACCAGATCGACGTCTTCTCGTTCTCGATGGGCGGCATGATCGCGCAAGACCTCGTGGTCAAGCATCCCGAACTGATCCGCAAACTCGTGCTGACCGGAACCGGCCCCCGGGGCGGCAAGGACATCGACAAGGTCGTGGCTGTGACGTACGGCGACATCTTCCGCTCCCTCATCACCCGGTCCGACCCGAAGGAGTTCCTGTTCTTCAACCGGGACGAAGCGGGCAAGAAGGCCGGCAAGGCTTTCGTGGAGCGGCTCAAGGAGCGCGCGACGGACCGTGACCAGCCGATCAGGACGAAGGCTTTCCGCACGCAGTTGAAAGCCATCCAGCGCTTCGGCCGCTCGAAGCCGTCAGACCTGTCGGCCATCACCCAGCCGACCCTCATCGCGAACGGCGACCACGACCGCATGGTGCCCTCCGTGCTCTCCCGCGACCTCCACACGCGCATCGCAGGCAGCGAGCTGATCATCTACCCCAACTCCGGACACGGCGGCATCTTCCAGTACTGGGAGAAGTTCGCACCTGTCGCCGCCGCCTTCCTTGCTGAGTGAACCGCCACTCCACGCGCAGCAAACCAGCAATTCATCACGAAGGAGACATCATCAACGCGTCGTCACCACCCCTGAAAGCGTCCAAGCATTTCAGTTCGTCGATCCTGCTGTGGATGCGCACTGACCAGCCGCGCGAGACCGGCATGGACT